>CAYHKQ010000034.1:0-25151 GCA_964357255.1 uncultured Elusimicrobia bacterium | reverse complement strand
AATAATCCGGCCATCCCCCTTGTGGGGAAGGGGGCAATTGAACATTTCAGGTTAGCCTTTAAGGTTCTTAAAGACTGGAAAGACCGGGCCGGCCGCCTCCCTCTGCTAATTCGGGGAGCGCGTCAAGTAGGTAAAACATGGCTTGTCCGGGAGCACGCCAAACTTTACGATAATTTTGTGGAGATCAACCTCGAATCTCACCGTGAATACCTCGGCGTTTTTAAAGAGTATTACGGAAAACCCAAAGAGCTTATTGCCGCCATCTCGCTCGTCGCCGGTCAAAAAATCGAAGACGGCAAAACTCTTCTCTTCATTGATGAAATTCAGGAATCCAAAGAGGCTCTTTTATCTCTGCGCTATTTTAAGGAAAACATGCCGGAGCAACATGTCATTGCCGCGGGCTCGCTTCTCGAGTTTGCCTTCAAGGATTTCAGTTTTCCTGTGGGCCGCATTCAATTTTTTCATCTCTTTCCCATTAATTTTGAGGAATATTTGATCGCCACCAACCGTCAGGATTTAGTAAACGCCCTTCTTGCCTTAAACGAAAAAAATCCGGTTCCCGTTGCGGTCCATGAAAAATTATTGAGCGAGATTGCTCTGTACTGCCTGATTGGCGGAATGCCTGAGGTGGTTAAAACCTATATTGAAACAGACGATTGGCGGATATGCCAAGAGTTGCAACAAGTCCTTGTGGCTAACTTCCGGGAAGATTTTTATAAATACGCCTCCAAGGCCAATATTGAGCATGTTCGGCTGGTCTTTAACAGCGCTCCCCGCTTGTTGGGGCAAAAATTCAAATACAGCAACGTTGATTCGGGTGTTAAGTCAAGGGAGCTTTCCGAAGCTCTGGGTCTTTTGGGTCAAGCGGGGTTAATTTACAAGGCTTTTCATACATCGGCAAACGGCCTGCCTTTGGCGGCGCAACTTAATCCCAAAAAATTCAAAGTATTTTTTTTGGACATTGGACTGGCTCAGAGAATTTTGGGCTTAAACCTGGCGCAGTCGTATTTGGAGCGCAAGGTATTGCTGGCCAACCGCGGCGCGATTGCCGAACAGTTTGTGGCGCAAGAAATGGCGAGCTTTACAGGCCCAAATCAACCGCCCGAGCTTTTTTATTGGCACAGGGAAACACGGTCATCGCAAGCGGAAATTGATCTTGTGGCTGAATTTCAATCTTCTGTCTTTCCCATTGAAGTCAAGAGCCATCGCTCAGGCAATTTAAGAAGCCTGCATTTGTTCCTTGAGGAAAAGGGCCGGTTTGTGGCCAAGGCCCTTAAGGTTTCCAGCGCCCCGTACTCTCTTGATGGCAAAATTATGACATTGCCTTTTTATGCCCTTTTGAAACTAAGAGAACGCTGACCCGAAAAATAATCTGGATTCCGAGGCCGTGCTTCCTACTTTTTATGGCATTTCATGCAACCGGCTTTCGCCGCGAAGATGACCTTGCCATTGGGATCCTTCTTTTTGCCGTCATGGCAACTGCCGCAGGTCTTGCCGGCATACATATCCGCCATTTTCATATCAACCCCGCTACGTTTCTGCGTGAACAAAGGCTTCTCTCCTTCGTGACAGGCTTTGCATCCATTTTTTTGCCCATGTATAGCATGCGGGAATTTGACCGGGGCCATCTTGCCGGTTTTGTCGAACACAATGAACTCCGCCAACTGGCTCTCAAGAGTCTCCACGGCCGCTTTTTCAACCTTAGGCGCGGCTTGCTCCACCACGGCAGGCTTCTCCTTGGATTCCTGTTTAACCTTGTCTTTTTTGGCTGCGACCGCCGCGTTCGCCAAAAAACAGGTCACGGTTGCGCACAACGTCACTTTTACGATATTTCTCATGTTTCCCTCAACCTCCCTCTTATTATTTTGCAAATCCCAATGAAATCGGGATAAAGCAATCTTATAGAACTGCGGATCCTTTAAAAAATCTCCGGCTGACGCATGAATTTTTATCAAACTCCACAATATCCCTTATCCAGAAGAGAAGGCATTGCGTCAAACTTAAAACTTGTAAGCCGCCTTGACATAAACCGCATGAACGGCATAATCCTTGGGCAATGTGCCCATAGTCAAAAGGCCGCTATAAGCTCCTGCGTTAGTAAGCGAAACATTGGCATAACCGTCATACTGAAAATCCTTAATCTTGAGCTTTTCATACTGGTAGCCAAATTGCATGTTAAGAATATCGCTTAATTTGTAAATAAAAAGAGAGTCGAAGTTCATAATCACGGCATCATCAATTTGCGCAAAATCCTCCGGCTCAAAGGCATTGTTGTCATCCGCGGCGGCTCCGACAGCGCTGACATAATCCGCATTGCCGTTGGTTTTCGTAAGAGAGCCGGAAGCCTTTAAATCCAGTTTATCCTTGATGATATCCTTAACTTCCACTCCCAGGCCGGGCGTATGCACACGGTCTTTTATTAGAAGGGTCCAGTCGAATTAATTTTTTATCGCTCATAATCCCTCCTGCGAATTCAAAATATCCCACCTATCGAGACAAACTCACGCTAGACCCTATTTCAATAACATTGCAACACAAACGCCAGGCGTACAAGGAATAATTTGGGGCAACAGGGTCCCTAAGTTGGAATTCTTGATCCCATTCATGCCCCACAAAACAGTCGAGCCGGCGGCTCTGGCTCGAAATTGAACGCGATTCTTGCGGGATGTCATTCAACCCGAATTCCGCAGTTGGGTCGTCACTCCGGCGAAAGCCGGGGTCCAGACCCCCTTGGAAACTGGATTCCGGCTTCCGCCGGAATGACGGGACAAAAAAGTCCGGGGTTTCAGAGGGAGGATCGAGGTCAACTGCGGAATCCCGGTTCAATCCTCTCTCAAAATTTCGCCTCAAATTGGAACAGCAATTGGTTCTCGTTTTTCATCACCGTTGTTTCTGTTTGATACGTGAGCATTTGATCGCTTACTGCCACGCGCACGCCGTCCGCGAGTTTGTAATCTGCGCCCACGGTTCCACGTCTATAAGAATCGTCGTCCGCGTCTTTGTTCGGGTCGTAGCCATCATAGCGGCCGAACACTGAAAAACCCCTGTCAAAATTCAATGCCCCGTGAACGGAGAAACCGGCCTTTTTAACATCCACGGCGCCGCTACCTTTTTTACTTTGGATAAAAGACGCCATCGCATGGTAACGGTCCGTTTTTTGGCTTACCGCGCCGACGTAAGTGTCCCTCTTTTGAAAATCGCCATCAGCAATTTTTCCCTTCTGAGCATACGCATGGACGCGCAGGCCGGAGAGCGGCCCCTCGGGCATCGGCGACACGGAAACGCGGACCATCGCGTCTTTATGCCGGCCATTTAGGCCCGTCTTCTCAGCGCTCGTTATGCCCTCGCCATTGACATAGGTGGCATGATATTCACCAAAGCCCCCGGGAAGCTTGCCGAGCAAGCCCACGCCCTTGTCCACCGAGGCAAGAAGCCCCTCCTGATCTGCATGAACTTTTTGGACAAAGCGGCGGCCCCAGATGCCTTCTTCAAAGCCATTCCACGGGGTTCCGATCAAACCAAAAACGCCGCTGGCCATAGAGCAAAACGCATACTCCATAAAAGCGTTCTTAAGGTAAACGGGATTGCCCGCCGACGTGTTCCCCTCCAAAACCGTTTTACCCTTGAGCGCATCGCTGAACTTGGCCTCCCCTGTCATGTAAATACGGGTGATTGTGAAATCGCCTCTGTTCTTAACCTCGGCGCCCGCGGAGTCGTACCGGCTCAAATATTGGCCGTACTGCCCAAAGATCAAACCGGAGAGTTTCACCTCCGCGGCCCACGATTGATGATCTAACGCCAGTGCCGTCAAGAAGCCCAAAACAATCCCTGCTTTTGATTTTTTGCTGAACACGTTTCTCATCTTTCCTCCTATATTCAATAATTCTAGCAACCGTTCAGGTCCGTCGCCCCCGCGAAGGCGGGGGTCCAGGCCTGGACCCCCGCTTTCGCGGGATTGACAGCAAAAGAAACGCCGCGGCTGAATAGTTGCTAATTCTAAATAAATTTACCGGGGTTCATGATTCCAGAGGGGTCCATCCGGCGTTTGCGTTCGGCCATTTGGTCTAAAAAGATCTCGGGGTAGGCGCGGGTCTTCCAGGGCAATTTAGCCAACCCAATGCCGTGATGATGATTGATCTGCCCGCCGGCCGCAATCACGCTCTCCATGGCGTCTCGCCAGACTCTCCGGTAAAGACGAGGAAGGTCTTTGCTGGAGGATGCCTGCGCGGCCATGATAAAGAAAAAACAGGCGCCCTTTTCATTAAAATGCGACGCATGGCCCATCACCAGGGCGAGAGGGGAAATATCCCGGACAAACCGCTCATAAATCAACCCGATCTCCTTCCAGCCGGCCCAGACATCTATCGTATCCACAAAGCATCCCGCCTGGGTTAATGCCGCGCGCTTGGGCGCGTTCCACTGGGAACGCTGCGCAAGCCAAAGACGCCCTTCTTTGGCTGAAATGAGAATTTTTTCTTTTCGAATCAAACATTGGGCCCTGTTCCAGTGATCTTCCTGATCCTCGTCAAAACCCATAATGCAAAGCCAGCCCCTAAAAAGGCCGGGGATCAGACGCAACAGGCGGACTAGCCCGATATGCCTTAACAAAAAAAATCTCAGCTGAAAACGCCTTTCCTCTGATGAAAAAAACGGCAGGCGGGTATAGGCCAGGCCGGCCGATTGCGCCTCAAAAGGATCATAAAGACGGCATAAGGACGGGGGCGCGCCGCTTTGAATCAGCTCGCGAATGAAACTTAATCCGGTTTCGAGATCGGGAAATTCGCAGGATAAAGAAAAATGACGCTTCGATATGGGATGAATTTTAAGCGCGGCCTCGGTAATCACGCCCAACGATCCTTCGCTGCGGAGCATTTCGCCGGCGGAACGCTGGGCGATCGCGCCGTCGGGATTTGCCGCCCTGATCGTGCCCAATTGCTCGTCAATGCCTCCATGGCGAGTGGACAACTGCCCGTATGAACCCGTCGCGATCCATCCTCCGACCGTGGAAATCTCAAGCGAACCCGGGATGTGTTTGAGCGAGTAGCCTTTTTGATTAAGCTCTCTTTGGAGCGCGCCTCCGAGCATTCCGGCTTGAACAATGACCCTGGGGTCAGGGCCCTCTATTAGCGAAAGAATCCTGTTAAGGCGGGCTGTGTCTAGGATGATGCTTTCAGGGCGCGCGGGGACTGCCGAGCCGCAAACGCCGGAACCTCCCCCCCGGGCAACCACGCCAAGGCCGCGACGATTGGCCCAAGCCAAAAAATTCGACAATTCGTCGTCATTTTTAGGCCGCACAACACAGGCAGGGGCGCGCTCTTGCGCCTGAGATGAGTCCCACCACAAAGCCTCGTTCCACCAATCTCTGCAAGCCGTCTGCCGACTTTCCGCGTCGCCCGCGACGGCATCAGGCCCCAAAAGTTTAATTAAATCACGCTCAATAGCTTCAGCGGCAATCATGCAACAGCAGTTTAAGAGTTAAAGGGGCCCGGGTTCAAGGGCGCGGGAGTTTGAAAATTATCAGAGACTGATTTTCTTCGCTTTTTCAAGGGCGCTATTGACGAGCGTTTTGAGAGTATCGGCACATACGGGTTTTGGCAAAAGATAAAATACTCCCAATTCTAAGAGTCTGGCCCCCTGGCGGATGCGGGACTCGCCTGCGAGCACAATAACCGGAAGATTGGGCCTGATTCTCCTAATAACCTCAAGAGCATCCTCCGTAAAAGCGGTATCAGGTTGCAAATCATAAATTAAAACTTTTGGATTTTTTTCCAAAAGCGCCAATTCAGCCTCTTCGGTTCTGTCGGCGAATAAAAGCGTGGGGCCGCTAAAACAACCGCTCAATTCTTGCCGTAATTTAGGGTCACTACTGGCAATTAATAGTTGCGTATTCATAAAAACATAGAGAGAAGCAATAAATCATTGCTAAGCTAAATTTTTAAATGCAACAATTTCGCCAGGAACCGGCGGTCCCTTATTCCAGGGCTTGACGAAGATCGGCGATAAGGTCGTGCGAATTTTCAACGCCAATGGACAGCCGCACCATTTTATGCGTGATCCCCATGCGGCGTTGACTGGCGGGATCAATGTCGGCGTGGGTCATGGTCGAGGGATGTTCGCACAAAGATTCGGTCCCGCCCAGGCTGACCGCCAACTTAAAGAGCTTCAGGCGATCTAAAAAACGAAAGGCTTGACGCTCGCCTCCCTTAATATCGAAAGAAATGACCGAGCCCGGACCCAGGCATTGCTTGCGGTAAATTTTGTGCTGGGGATCGGTTTTTCGTAACAAATCCATATAATAAACGCGCTCCACTGATGAGTGCCGCGAGAGAAAACGAGCCACAAGGCGCGCGTTCTCCATTTGACAGGTCATGCGAAGCTTAAGGGTTTCAAGGCTTCTGAGCAAAAGCCACCCGGCCCAGGGATCGGCCATGGTTCCCAAAAAAGTCCTCAGCGTGCGCACCCGGGACATCAGGACTTTGGAGCCCAGGCAGGCCCCGGCAATGACATCGCTGTGCCCGCCGATGAATTTAGTGGCCGAGTAAATTATCAAATCCGCGCCTTGGCGCAGGGGTCTTTGCCACAGGGGACCCAAAAAAGTATTGTCCACGATAACCAAAACGCCGCGGTCTTTGGTTGAAGCCGAACGCGCAAGGCGCGCGCAGGCCTCGATATCCACCACCGCGTTAGTGGGATTGGCCGGTGTTTCCAAAAAAATCGCGGCCAAACGCCCGCCATGACTGAATGACTCCACGACGCGGCGCAACTGTTCTGAGCTGGAATTGGCCGCGAACCCAACGGCTTTGATTCCAAACTTGGGCAAGACATGGCGAAACAAATAATCCGTTCCCCCGTAAAGCGGCTCGCTGTAAAGCACGCAGTCTCCGGGTTTCAAAAATTCAAGAAGCGTCGTGCTGATGGCGGACATGCCGCTTGAAAACACGGCGCAGTCCTCGGCCCCGTCCCACAGGCACAAGCGATTTTCTAAAATTTCCAAATCCGGATTGTTCAGGCGGCTGTAAATCAGTCCTAGCTCCTCGGTCGGGCCCTTGACCCTTAAACCGTAAACGATTTGAAAAAAGGCTTTTCCCTCCCGGGCGTTCTTAAAAACAAAGGTGGAGGTCTGGAAAATAGGGCATTTAAGCGCCCCTTCTGACAATTCCGGCTTATAGCCGTAACTCATCATCAGGGATTCCGGGTGCGCCGTAAGGTTTTTCTTAGAATTCCCGTGTTTCATGAGTTAAGAGCCGTTGCGGCGCCGGCCTCCTGGCTTTGTCGGACCCTGGCCGAGCCTGTGCGCGTGGCCGCCGCGGACACGGCGCGGGAGACATCGGCCACCACGCGGGAATTAAAAATGGAGGGGACGATGTAATCTTCCCGAAGCTCCGAGCCGCCTACCACCTTGGAAAGCGCCCGAGCCGCGGCAAGCTTCATCGGTTCGTTGATTTGCCGGGCCCGCACATTGAGCGCCCCCCGGAAAACGCCTGGAAACGCAAGGGCATTGTTGATTTGATTGGGAAAGTCGGAACGCCCCGTGGCCACGATGCGAACGTAGCGCGCGGCTTGTTGCGGGTCCACCTCGGGAGTCGGATTGGCCAGGGCAAAAACAATTCCATCGCGCGCCATATTTTTTAAATGACGCGCCTCAAAAAGATTCCCCTGGGACAGCCCGACAAACACGTCGGCCCCGCGCAGAGCGCTTTGGATCGTCCCCTCGAAACGATCGAGGTTGGTGATACGGGCGAACTCCGTCTTGGCCGGGTTCATATGCTCCTGGCGCCCCTGGAAAACCGCGCCGCTACGGTCGAACCCGATGATGTTTTTGACGCCGGCGCGCAAAAGTATGCGGGTCACGGCCAAACCCGCGGCGCCGGCTCCGGACATGACGATTTTTAATCTCGCGGCGGACTTTTGCACCAGCCTTAAAGAATTAAAAAGGGCCGCCAGCACGACAATGGCGGTGCCGTGCTGGTCATCGTGAAAAACGGGAATATCCAAAAGCTTCTGGAGCCGACTCTCGATTTCAAAACAGCGCGGAGCGGAGATGTCCTCGAGATTGACGCCCCCAAAAGCCGGGGCTAAAATCTGCACGGTTCTAACGATCTCATCGGTATCCTTAGTGGCCAGACACAATGGGAACGCGTCCACGTTGGCGAATTGCTTGAACAAAATGGCCTTGCCTTCCATCACGGGCAACGCAGCCTCCGGGCCCAGATCGCCAAGCCCGAGGATCGCGGTGCCGTCCGTTACAATGGCTACGGAATTTCGCTTCATGGTCAGGGCATAAGCGTCCTCCGGGCGCTGGGCAATGGCGCTACAAATACGAGCCACTCCCGGGGTATAGGCCATGGACAGGTCTTCTCTCGTTTTCAATGGAACCCTCGATTTAATCTCGAGCTTGCCTCCCAAATGGAACAAAAAAACCCGATCCGAAACATTGACGATATCAATCCCTTTGAGCCGGCGCATATCTTTAATCAAAAGCCCGCCCGCGGCCTCGTCGTGAACTCGGATGGTTAAATCGCGCACAATAACGTCCTTGGCCGCGGACACCATGTCCATGGCGGACACCAAACCATGGCTCTTGCTGATCATACCGATGACGCGGGCGAGATTGCCCCCCTGCCTTTTAAGCCGCAACCTCACAATTAAAGTATGGGACGGCTCGATAAAAATTTTTCCGTTGGATTTTGAATTCATTTTATTTGACCTCAGCCGGCGCCTTGGCCGGCTCAAAACGAGCCTGAAAAAATCTCAAGTATTTCGGTTCATGCGCGAAACGAAGTCCGCCAATTTCCTGACGCCGGCGATAGGTGGCCGCGAGGCTTTCTGCGACGTAATCCAAATGCGTTTGAGTATACACCCGGCGAGGCAATGTCAGGCGGACTAATTCCAGACCGGACTTATGCTCATGGCCGGTTTTTAGATCCCTTCCCGCGGAAACAATCCCGCGCTCCATTGCCCTGACCCCGGAATCGGCGTAAATCCGGGCCGCCAGAGCCTGGGCCGGCAATTGTTCCTGCGGCAGATGAGGCAAAAAGGCCCGCGCGTTCAAGAAGACCCCGTGTCCGCCGGCCGGATGAACGAGCGCAATGCCGTAATCGTTTAAGCGGTTCCACAGGTAGGCCACCTGGCTCACCCGATGGGCCACCCACTCATCGCGCTCCACGGATTCACGAATGCCCAGGGCCAATGCCTCGAGGTCGCGGCCGGCCAGACCGCCGTAGGTATGAAGGCCCTCATAAATCACGCAAAAATTTTTCGCTTCCTCGTAAAACGCCTCGTCATTCATGGCTAAAAATCCGCCGATATTGGCAAACGCGTCCTTTTTAGCGCTCATGGTGCACGCGTCCGTGAGGGCGCACATCTCGCGCAAAATGTCCCGCACGGGCTTTAAGGCATAGCCCTTCTCGCGTTGTTGGATGAAATAGGAATTTTCAACGGCCCGGGCCGCGTCCAACACCACGCGGATGTTGCGCGGGCGGCAGAACTCCGAAACGGCTCTTAAATTTTCCATCGAAACCGGATGACCCCCGGCCATGTTGACCGGAGCGCCAATCGTAATATAAGAAATGCGGCCGGGGCCGGCCTCCTTGACAAGCCTTTCGAGTTTGTCGAGATCCGCATTGCCCTTGAAGGGGTGCTCGCTGGCCGGGTCATAAGCCTCGTCAATAATCACGTCGATAAATATTCCGCCGGCCATCTCTTGATGAAGGCGGGTCGTTGTGAAATACATATTGCCGGCGATAAAATCGCCCGGTTTGATCAAACACTTGGAAAGGATATGCTCGGCGCCGCGGCCCTGATGCGTCGGTATCGCGTACTTATATCCGTACACCTCGGCAATCGCGTCCAATAGACGCGCGCAACTACGACTGCCGGCATACGCCTCATCACCGATCATGATCCCCGCCCACTGAGAATCACTCATGGCATTGGTGCCGGAATCCGTCAATAAATCAATATAAACGTCTTGGCTGTTAAGCAGGAACGTATTGTAACCGGCTTCTTCGATCGCCTTCTCGCGCGCCTCTTTTGAAATCAACCGCAACGGCTCGACGACCTTTATTTTATAAGGCTCAGGCAAAATCTTCACTCCGATGTCTCCTTTTTCATAATCACGGAAAACGATGTATGCTTAAAATGGCCAGCCATGCCGTAACGCGCGGATTGACAAACGAGGGTGGAGCCGCGACGCTGATGCGCTCACGATAGTCCTTTAGGCTCAACGAAAACTGTTTGGCCGCGTCAGCGCCAAGATGGGCCAATTTGGTCAAATCCAGGACAAGATGCTCCTTGCGCCTGGCTAAGGCCAGGGCAAGATCATCGCCCAGTCGCCGCGCTTCCTGATGACTTAGTATTTCTTCGAGCCGGACCCAGACGCGATTTTCAGGACGTATCTCCAGAGAAACATGCGGCCCGTATTCGGCAATGCGTTTCCACGCCCCGGCCAGCCTGGGCGACTCCATCGGCCACCGGTAAACATTCCGGGAAAGCTTCGGGTGCTCAAAAAGATGAAGCCTGAGCTTAAGGCCGGTCCAAAGCGCCGCGACAATCGCGGCTACGGATGCGAACCGCTCAAGAAAAACCGGCCGGCCAAGAGATTGATGAACGCGCTCCTCGAGGCGCGAGATCCATTGACGCACGGCCTTATTGGGGCCGAGCAAACGTCCCGCGAGAAAAATAGGGTAGGTTTTGCGCAAATCCCCGGCCATCATCCGGGCTTTCTTGCGAAGAAAAGGATTGTCGGATCCCTTGAGTCTATCGTATCCCAATAACCAGGTTTCCATGACCCTGTAAATTGAAGGGCCCAAGCGCGCAAAGTCCTCTTCAAAACAGCGCCGCTGAAGCGCCTCGATTTGACCGGGCCCCAAATGAGGATGTCGGACCATGGACACAAAACCGGTGCATTTGCGGTAATACTCTTCGCGATCATCCGCGAAATCCTTGTGTAAAAGGCCCTCGCTCATGACCCGTTCATAAAACGGCGTGCCTAGAATCGGATTGTAAATTAAAAACTGGGCCAGGCTCGGCTTGAGGCTTAAAAGGCCATCGAGCTCCTCGCGGATAATTTGCTCGTTTTGATAAGGAAAGCCCACGATCATAGAGGCTAACACCGTAATGCCGCTCTCGCGCAATTCCCTAAAAATTTCCTCTATCAACCGGCCCTGTTGCTTGGCAAAACCGGAGCGCTTTCCCTCGTAGCCGACCCAAAGGCCGTCAATGCCCATTTCTAAAATTTCTTCAGTCGTATACTGGCTGATGGCGCGCACGCTGGAAAACGCGAAAATCGAAAGGGGCCGGCCGCCCCTTAAAACACATTCCCTGAACTCCGTGGCCCTTTTTTTGTTCAAAAGAAAATCCTCGTCCAGAATGGAAAAAACCATGCTC
Source organism: uncultured Elusimicrobia bacterium (assembly GCA_964357255.1). Classification (GTDB taxonomy): domain Bacteria; phylum Elusimicrobiota; class Elusimicrobia; order JACQPE01; family JACQPE01; genus JBBTIS01. The sequence goes on along the minus strand of CAYHKQ010000034.1, from coordinate 13,763 downwards.
GGATCCAGCGCCAGATAGCGCTCGATCACGTTGTAAATGTCCTGGCCCGTGGGTAGAAGGCGGATATGCTTTCTCTTAAAAAAATGCGACGTGCAACAAAAATCGCAACCATTAGGACAGCCCAGGCCCGCGAAAATCATCCCCGTCTTAGACGCGGGAAAAGAAAAAACTTTAAGACGACTGATAACCATCGGATGCTTATACGGCAGGGGCAATTCCGACTCTCCCAGAAGACGGCGCATAAAGCCGACCCCTTCCTCCCGGCAAATATAGTCCGCGTAGGGTTTTAAGACTTCATCGGAAAGAACCGTCCCGTAGCCGCCTAGAATAATCTTTGAGGATGGCGAATATTTCCTAATCAGGGCCACGGTTTCCTTGGCCCGATGAAACAGCGCCAGCACAAAGGAAACCCCAATGTAGTCGTAGCCCTTTTTGAGCTCCCGGATAAACTCGCGGCGCGATGGGTATTGCAAAACGACGGACGGGGCTTCAAGATTTTCCGCGATATAATCCAAAGAAAAAAGAACATGGCAAACGCGCGGACTAAAAATCCCCTGTTCGCGGGTAACCTGGCCGAACAACAGCTCGTAACCCACGCTGGTGGCATCCCCGTAACGGGGCCCGATGGGGCGACAAACGCTGGTTAAAAGGACTCTTTTGTTGGAAATATCCATTCGACAAAACTCTTATAGGCCGGCCTCATCCGGTTGCCATGGATGCGCACTAAGGCATAGGTGATGAAAAAGGCGCTCGCCACGTCAATCGAATAGTGATAGCGGCACAGGAGAACGGCCAGCGCCATCGTTAAAGAAAATAGAAGAAAAATGACCCGGGCCCAGATATTCCGATAAATCAAAAAGCTCAAAAACGGCATGGCGGTGTGGGATGAAAAGAAAAGATCGTTTCCAAAGGTCATATACTGTCCCATTTTTTCAAAGAGAAAACTTTCAATAGGGAACGCCCCTTTGGGTTGCCCCATCGGCGTTAGTATAATAAAGAGTCCGCGCAAAGAAATGAGCAACGCGAACATCCATAAAAGATAAATAATGCGATCACGCTCCCAAACAAGCGCCGAAACTGTCGCAAACGCGATGAATGCGACAAAACCCCAAAGAAAAAATAACGAAAGGTCCATGCGGGGAAGAAAATCCAACAGCAAATCAGAGGGGATGGCAGGGGAACTCGCGCCCACAGACCTGACATACTGACCGGCGTAATAATTGACGACAAAAGACCCGGAAAAAACTATTACCGCCATAACGAACTCAAAAATATATCGTTGATACGAAACTTTCACGCAAGCGTCTCCTTTAAAAGATGCTCTGCCAACCTCAAAGCAAAGGCATAAATTGTCATCTGGGGATTAACGCCCAAACTCTCGGGCACAACGGAACCGTCGCAAATAAAAATGCCGGGGCTAATCTGAAGATTCTCATCCGTCACTAGGCCCATGGCGCAGGTTCCCAGGGGATGAAAGGCCATCATCTGAATTTCCTGGGGGCGAGCCCGGCTGAAATCCTCGCGTCCAAGCTCCCGGGCCGAATCAAACTCGTTGGCTTTCCTGTTCACCGGCAACAAAACCTTCTTTGCCCCGGCGGCGAAAAAAACTTCCGCGACGGTCCTGATGGCGCGGAGCATTCGGCGCCGATCCGCCTCGATCATAATATAGCGAACATAGGGGTATCCGGGCCCCAGGGGATAACGAATCCGGCCCCGTGACTCGTCTTGAATCATCAATCCAAACGTCGCGACATGACCGAAACGATCCATCCACCATTTCAGACGCCGGCCCTCGAGCGGCATAGTAATGGCGGCTAGTTCCGGGGGCGTATAAACACCTTCAAATCGGACTCTCTCCTGGCCCTCGACGGTAAATCCCACGCCCTGGGGCACTCCTTTCCACCCCTCGACCGGCTCATCGAAATGCGCGAAAATCTTGGTCGCGGGATGCACGCTAAGGCCGTCGCCGGCCAGGCGCCAATTGCGCCCCAATTGAAAACGCCGCACAAAATAAGGCGTGGCCAAGGCGCCCGCGGACAGTATCAACGCGCGACATTCAACCGTCTCAACCCTGGACGTATCGAGCGAGCGCAGGCGAATGCGCGCCGGGCCCCGCGCCCTATGCGCGGGCTCGATATCCGCCAATTCATGACGGATTTTGATATGAAAACGCGGATGGTTCCGAAGCGGCTCGAGAAACGCCTTATAAGAAGTCATCTTGCCCCCGCTGGGACAGATAAAACAACATCGGCCCCTGCCCTGGCAACCATTTTCACAGCGCTCCAGCAAATGCGCTCCGGCTATCCCCAGCCGCCTGGCGCCCTCCAAAATTAAACGCGAGGAGCGGCTCATGGTAGACTCCGGGGCGCGCCGCATATTAATTTTTTCCCCAACGACGTCAAGGATGCGCTCAAAAGACTGCGCTTGAAACCGGCCCCGGCTTCGCTCTTGCCAGCGCTCTAGCAGGGGCCAGGGCGTTTTCATGCACGTGCCCGAATTAATCGTTGTCGTCCCTCCAACCGCTATTCCGGTAGGAATTCCCAATAAAACGTTCCCGAAAACGGTGAAATACCCCCCGTTAAAATAATAACGGTTAACGGACTCCATCGCATCCGGGCGAACCTCGGTAAACCCGCCCTTTTCCGCCATCAACACAGAGGCGCCCCCCTCCACAAGCCGAGCGGCAACACCCGCGCCGCCCGCGCCGCTACCTATGACCGCAAAATCATATCGCTCCATTCTTGCCTTTTTGGTAACCCAATTTGGCCAATTGTCTGCCCTGGCCGTAACAGACCGCCAGGGTCAAAGACTTGACGGCAAAAAAAAGCTTCTTGAGCGTCATGTTTCGGCTATTTTGCAACCATTGAAGATATTCCTCGCTCTCGTCGTCCGTCAACGAATCAAAAGATCTCCTGCCGCGCCAAAAAAACGGCAGAACGAATCCAATTAGAGATGCCCCCATCGCCGCAGTCAGGCCGGCCCACCAGGAAATAAGGCTTAGCCTGCGTTGTAAATCTTCAAAAATCTCCGCGTCGGTTAAACCCAGGCCCGCGTGACGGGCATAAGCCTCGATCCAGACGAAAATAAATTTCAGGGCCATGGAAGACCGCGAACCGTTTCCACGGCCGCCCCGTCGGCCTGCTCGTATTGGGCCAAAGGCTCCCCGCTATTTTTGAGCAGGCGAAGCTTCATCGCGCCGGTTTTGGAGTTAAGGCACTCCAGGCGCCTTGCGTCCGTGTCCGTATACTCTAGACGGGCCGTCATAGACTCGGGCGCAACGCAAGAGCCCTCGGCTGTTATATCCCCAAAATTCACATGGAACGCCCATCCTTGAGCATTGGGCTCGGTGCGATTGCTCAGGGCGCGCAAAACGCCTCCCGCGCGATAAAGCCGTCCTTCGTGCCAAAGATTAGCGAGCGTCATCCTCGGCGCGAGCCAGGACCCCACTCGCACTTGAGCCGAAAGAATTTCAAACACGGCATTTTTGGCCGGTTCTTGAGAGGTAAAAATCGCCTGCGCCCATCTCCAATTGTCCGCCATGCGACTACCCCAAAGATGCCCCGCGCTACCCGGAGCGTTACAAAACACATATCGCCGGTCCCCAACCACGGCCTCCCCGTCAAACAATCCAAACGACATCGGAGCGACATAATTCGAGCGCGCGATTCCCAAATTCACAAGAACTCCGGGAACAAATCGAAAAGCCGGCACATCCCCGCCCCTCCACGAAATCTTCCATCCAACGTCAGGACCTTTCCCCTGGGCCTGATGAAGCCCGAGCGAACTCCCTGAGAGCGCAAACAGCGCGGCCTCGCCGCTCAAGGCCAGACGCTCGAAAGGTTCCTCCCATCGGCCGCTAAAAATTTTACCGCGCTCACTGTCAAAAACAACATACCAGCAAGCGGCCGATGCCTTGCCTTGGCCTCGCAATAAAGTGTAACGCACCCACAAAGCGTTCCGCGTGACCGGGTCGTTAAGTTTAAGAAACCAGGCTTCGTAAAAACGGGACCCAGACCCATTGTGCCGAGGCTTCCAGTCTTCAAAATTCATGATGCCGGCCATGCCAACGCGTCCGGTCGCTTTGACAAAACCTCGGCCCCGGCCAATCGCCCGATTGCTTCAACGACCTCTTTGGTTCTTGCTACCGAGGAAAAACCGTGCGCCAGGGCTTTCAATGAAGACAAATGAAATTCTTCGGTCTTGGCCGCCGTCGCGTCGGCAATCACAAAGGTTCTGAGGTCCAGATCAAAGGCGTTCCGCGCCGTGGATTCCACGCAAAGATTCGTTTTAATCCCGGCCACCGCCAAATCCTCCACTCCGTCCGCGCGAAGCGCCCGATGCAAAGCGGGATTAGAAAACGCGCTGTAACGGCATTTTCGAAAAACCCGCCCCGTCTCGGGAGCCAGCATTGCGCTCACGCGGGAGTCGGGCGTTCCATCCAGGCAAGCCTGGCTCCACCAATCCGCCATCGGCCCGCCTTCGAGCCGAAGACTTTCATAGGCATGGGTCGTAAAATACACAGGCCTCCCCTGCTCCCGAAAACATGTCGTCAATTTATAGACATTGGCCAAAATGGCGCGGCCCGCGGGCAAATAGGCCCGGCTCTTCGGGCTCAAGAAAAAATCCTGCATATCCACGACCAAAAGCCCCGCCCTCCCGGGCCGCAAAGAAAAATCTCGGCGGCGATAGCTTTCCAGCGCAAGCATCCATGCTTGAGTTTTTTCCCTCAAATTTTCCGTCGTTACATAACTGCCGTCCTCGCGACGCTGATTCTCAAGAGCGATCGCCGATTCCGCTTTGAGCGCCTCGGACCACAACTGTCCGCACGAAGTGGCCGCGGCGATTTCCTCGGGAAGGCTTGGGGATAAAATCACGTCAAAACCATATCCCTTAATGTCGCGTTCCAGGTCCAACGCGAATTTAGGAGGCTCGTTCCAGAGGCAGGAGGTTTGATTGTGATCAGCGGTCGTCGTCGGATTAACCGGCGTGACTTTGATCAAAAACTTTTTCGGATCAAAAATCCTTGCGATCTGGCGAGCCTCGACCCCTTGGCCGCTGGAAAGGGCAAAATTCAGGGTGACCTTCCTATCCCCGGTCCCGGAAAAACGCCGGCCAAAAGAAGAAATCTCCTCTAAAGACCATTTTTTAATAGGGACGATCTCCGACCTCGCGGTCTCATCAGTCGCGTGCAAAGAAAACTGAAGTTGAAACCGGCCATTGGAGAAATAGCGGTCTTTAAGAGCCGTCAACTCCTCAAAAAAAGAAACGGCCTTGGGGGTTTTAGGCGCCACGCTGGAAAGGCTTGGAATAATGCCGGAATAAGGAAATTCCTGGGCCAACAACGCCAACGCCCCTAAAACGTCCGTGTTCAAAGAAGGCTCTCCCATTCGGGCAAAATGAATCTTGACCTTAGGATGACTGCGGATATCAAGTTCCGGGTTTTCTTGAACGATGCGCCGGATTTGTTCCATGATTTCTTGGGCCGTCAAATTCCCGCCGTAACCCAAGGAGCCGGCGTCGCATATACGGCAACCCACGGGACAGCCGAACTGCGTGGACACCATCATCACCCACTTGCGGCTTTTAGAAACCCCAGGTTCGAGCGTATCCACAAACTCAATCGCAAGAGAATCGTCCTTCCGAAGCCGGGCAAGATACAACGATGCCAGCCCCGGCCAGTCTTTTCGCTGAAGAATTTCCATCATTTGCTTATCTCCAAATAATCAGCGCATTCCATGCCCGCGCGCATCCCGTCGCCTGCGGCGATTCCCACCTGCCGGAACTCCCCTGGGCGGTTGTCCCCGGCATAAAAAACTCCTCTGACCAACGAACAATTCAGGGCCGGACGTATATTAGGCTCCTTGCCGATTAAAACAAATAGCCCTTGAATGTCTAAAAGCTCCGGCCGCCCACAGCGCTCATCCTTGGCATCCTGAATTTCAAGACCCTTAAGAACGCCGCGGCCCTGAACCTTGCTGACCACGCTATTAAACAAAACAACAATGTTGCGGCGCAGGGCCATTCGTCCTTGAAGATGCCTGGCCGCCTTAAAATTAGCGCCCCGGTGAATCAAATAAACCTTTTTGGCAAAACGCGACAACAGCAGGGCCTGATGCGCCGCCGTGTCGCCGCCGCCCACCACGGCAACGGTCTTGCCGCGAAATTTTCCGGCCTCGTCAAACGCTCCGTGATAGACGCCGCGGCCCTCTAAACGCTTTTCGCCCTCAATGCCCAAATTTCTAAAAGAAGCGCCTGTGCATAAAACAACGGCCCTGGCTAAAAGCTCCGCCCCTGAAGCCTGAATTACAAAAAAACCACTGCGCCGGCTAAGTTTATCCGCCTGCGCCTTGGCTATACGCAAGCCCTGACGTTTGGCCTGGGCCACAAACCGGCGCATCAGCGCCCTGCCTGAAATACCGGCTGGAAATCCGGGGTAATTTTCAATTTTTTCAATAAGTCCGGCTTGCCCCCCTAATCGCTCTTTCTCCAACAGCAGGGTTCGAAACCCCACCCGACAAAGGTAAAGGCCCGCGGCTAACCCCGCCGGCCCCCCGCCGACGACAACCGCGTCCCAGAACGCCGGCTCGGCCCTACGCAGGGGCGCTCGCAGGTTGATAAGCGCAGTAGGGTTCTTCGTGGAGATAGTCCTGATGAGAGTAATAAGCGCGGGCGCGACAGCCTCCGCAAACCAACTTGTAGGAGCAGGCTCCGCATCTCCCTTCCAAAAGGTCCGGATCGCGAAGGTTCTTAAAAACCGGAGAATTTTCCCAAATTTTCCTAAGAGGAGTTTCTTTGATATTGCCGCAACTAACCGGCAAATACCCGCAGGGGAAAACATCGCCCTTGTGGGAGATAAAACACATATGAACTCCGGCCAAACAGCCCTTGCGGGAATCTTGCGACGGTTCCCCCCCCCGTCTTCCCGCCTCACTTTCAATTCTGTAATAATGCGGCGCGCAAATCGTCTTAATGGGCAGGGGGCCTTCTTTATCTTTTTGATGGGCCCACTTAAGCCATGTCTCGACCTCCTGCGCGTCAAGCATTTGTGAATCCGCCAACTTCACTCCACAGCCGACCGGAACTAAAAGAAACAAATAAAGAGCATAGGCTCCCAAAGAGCGCGCCATCTCGTACATTTGGGCAAGCTCTTGAACGTTCTGCTTGGTCACCGTAAAATTAACCTGAACTTTTATGCCGGCCTGCATCAGATGTTTCGCTCCCCGGACAGCCCGATCAAAATTTCCCTTCCCGCGAAAAATATCGTGAGTAGCCGCTTTAGCGCCGTCCAATGAAATGGAGCCGTAGTGAATGCCCGAATCCTTAAGATGCCGCGCAATCTCTTCGTTGACCAGCGTGCCGTTGGTCGAAATTCCAACGCCAAGGCCCCTCGCCTTCGCGTAAGAGCTGATTTCAAAAATGTCTTTTCGAAACAACGGCTCGCCGCCCGACAAAATCAACACCGGCTTGCCCATGGCCGCTAAATCGTCAATCAAAGATTTGGCTTGGGACAGCGACAACTCCTCGCTCGACTGCTTGGTCAACACATCGAGACGTCGGCAATGAATACAGCGCAAATTGCATCCCGCTGTCGTCTCCCAGTACACGCGCTTGAAACTTTCAGTCAACATTTGTTTTCTCCTGTTCTCTAATTTTTCCTATCCGTCTGAACCAGAGGCCGCGCTTTCCCCTGTCATCAGCGTTTCCCCCATGCCTTTTCCGCGAATTTTTTCATTCTATTGAAACAAGAATTGCAACTGCTCAGGTTCGTCATTCTCGACAGAAGGATTCGCCTGCGTTCCTAAACGCTTTCTACGCCACGGAGGCTGGGAACCTGCCGCAAAATTTCGGCCTCAAGAGCCATCTTGAGCGTAACGGAGGACATCGGGCACCCCTGGCAGGCTCCGGTCAATCTTAATTTGACCACATTGTCCGCGGTTATTTCGACGAGTTCAACGTCGCCGCCGTCCATTTGAAGCCTGGGCCGCAGACTCTCTAAAATCCGCTCAACGGTTTCCTGCATGTTCTTCATTTTTCAACGTCATATCGTCTTTCGCTAAATCATATTTTACCAACATTCGGTGAATCGTCTTGCGGTCAATGCCGGCCTCATCTGCCGCCCTGGAAATATTGCCGGCGTGTTTGCCCAATAGCGCCCCCAGGTACTGCCGATCAAAATCAGCCAGCCGCCGGCTCTTAGCCCGCTTGTAAGACAGAGCCAGCAGGCCTTCGCACGAGGACGCGCCGGCCTGAGCGCTCGACTGAAGCGAAGGGGGTAAATCACCAAGACCAATAATTTCTGCTTCAGCCAAAGCCACGGCCCGCTCCATTACATTTTGAAGTTCACGAACATTCCCGGGCCAACGATAGCCTTCCAGTGTTTTGACCGCCTCGACTGCAAGACCCGTAATTCTCCTTTGATTGGATCGCGCGAAATGCTCCAAAAAATGTTTAGCCAGCAAAACAACATCCCCCTCGCGACTGCGAAGAGGCGGGATTTCGATTGTTATGACATTAATTCTGTAATAAAGTTCCATCCGAAACCGTTTAGCCTCGGCCTCCTGGGCCAAATTTTTATTGGTAGCCGCAATAACCCTCACATCAAAAGACACCAGGCGGTTGGACCCCAGGCGCCTGACCTGGCGCTCCTGGAGCGCCCGCAGGAGTTTGGCCTGTAGCGCCGCAGGCATATCCCCGATCTCATCGAGAAATATCGTCCCGCCATCGGCATATTCAAAAATTCCGGGTTTGGCCGCATACGCGTCGGTAAATGCGCCCTTCTCATGACCGAAGAGCTCCGACTCGAGCAAATGCTCCGGCAGGGAGGCGCAGTCTACCGGCACAAAGGGCCCGTCCTTTCTTCGAGAATTCATATGAAGAACGCGGGCGATCAACTCCTTGCCTGTTCCGGTTTCTCCCTGAACAAGGATATTGGCCTCGGTCGAGGCCACCTTCTTGACCGTCTCGAGGACCTGGCGCACGGGCACGCTGGTGCCCACGATCTTGTCAACTCCATAAAGAATGCCTAATTTTTGGCGTAGCCTAATATTCTCCTCACGTAGCTTCTTCTCCCTGAGCGCCTTCTCCACCACCATTAGGAGGTGCTCATTGGAAAACGGCTTGGGAATGTAATCAAAAGCGCCCTCTTTAATAGCCGATACCGCGGTTTCTACCGAAGCGAACGCCGTAAATAGAATAACCGGGATTTCTTTGGAAAATGAATGGACTTCCTTTAAAACCTCGATGCCATCCTTGCCTGGCATCCTAAAATCCGTCAAAACCAGCAACGGGGGATCCTCGATCAGTCTGGCGGCCAAATAGGCCGGCTCATTAAGCGTCACGCAACGGTATCCCGCCCTGCCGAGAACCCTGCTACAATTCTCCAGCATGTCCGCTTCGTCGTCAACCACAAGGACGGTTTCTTTCACTCCATCTCCCGGCCTTGGACAGCGCTCCCCTTGGGTGAATAGGCGCTCGATGAGGCCATTAGGCCGACTCTTTGGCCGTGGGCAGGCTCACCATAAAGCAAGTGCCGCAACTCTTATGGCGCCCGTCATTGCCGACCTTAAGAGTGCCCCCGTGTTCCTGGACAATCCCATGCGAAACCGATAGCCCCAGACCCGTTCCCCCTTCTTTGGTGGTAAAAAAAGGGTCAAAAAGACGATATATATGCTCCTCGGCGATGGCGGGGCCATTGTCCACCACGCACAGGCGCACCCCGTCGTTCGCGGGAGCCTTCCAGGTGGCCACCTGAATTCTAGCGCTCGACCGCGCCTGCGCGTTTTCACGCAGAGCATCGCGCGCGTTGGTCATAATGTTAACCAAGACCTGTTGAAGCTGGTTAAAATTACCGTGCACATTAGGGAGGTTCTGCGCCAACGAAATATCCAGGCTGATCCCCTGCTTCTTAAACTCACAATCAACCAATGGGATGGTTTCTTTGACGACTGCGTTCAAATCAACGACCTTTTTTTCCGCGCTCGATTTTTTGGCAAAAGAAAGAAGGTTGCGGGCAACGCTTCCGACCCTCATGGCGTGCTTTCTTAGAACTTCGAGGTCGCTCAGGTGCCCTTGCGGCAGGCCGGCCCCCTGAGCGTCCTGAATCATAATCTCAAGACGCGAAAGAATAATCCCGATCGGATTATTGATCTCATGGGCCACGCCGCCGATGAGTTCTCCGAGCGCGGTCAATTTCTCGGCCTGAGAAAGGTGCTCGTGAAGATCGGCTCTTTCGGCCTCGTATTTCGCTTGATGGCGCGAGACAAACCACACGGCCCAAGCCGTTAAGGCGCCCCCCAGAACCAAACCCCGCGTGATATAAAGATAATGCAGGCTCATCGCGTCGAGTTCGGCAAAAAAATTCTTCTGTATAAGCTCCCACAACAAAAAAATCATGAGCATTATGGTCAAACTCGAAAGAATAAGGGGAGGCAGATAGCCGCGCCCTCTGAAGCGAGCGCCCAACGGCGGGGTCATACCGCCGGCTCCATGCCAAGCGATGGTTCGGCCATCTTGATCTTCCTTCTGATTTCGTTAATGGTCCGGCGGGAAACCGCTAAGTTAAAATCCCGCCTGGTCCGCTCCCCGACGACGCGGTCGGACAATCGCCTGTTTTCCGGAACCCGCGACAACTCTTTCAAAACGCTCTCGAGAACCTGACGATTGCCGCACAAAAGCCGAGCGGCCGGCGCCTCTTCGCCCCAGGGCAGCACGACGGAGCGGCCGCAAACGGCCCGGCTGATCGTGCTGGGAGCCAGCTTCAACTGCCGGGCCAGCCTTCTCATGCTCAAAGACCTTCTCAAAAAATCTTTTTGCGTGACCAAAAAATCAGCCTGGCGCTCGACGATTATTTCGAGGATGCGAAGGATCGTGTTTTGCCTGATATTAATCATCTCGATTTGCTGAAGCAATTTTCTCAGGCGCTTTTTTTCTTCGGGGATCAAGGTTCCCTGTTTTTCCCAAAAATCAAGCGCGTCGTGATTGACGGCGTAGCGGCCCCTGGCCAAATGAGGCGACACAAGGGCAACCGTCACGCCGCCCGGCGCGGCCAAATCCAGTTCCAAACGGGCGATCAATGTGTAGCGCAGTCTAGTGCCGGCATCCCAAGACGCGCGACCCCGGCAAAACTCCCCCTCCACGGAAAGCTCCAAAATCATCTCATGGACTTTTCGGACTTCCTCAAGGCAAAGGCCCGATATTTTCACGATATCATCGAACGAGCGCACGTCATCCCCATACAAAAAACAACGCTCGAAAGACTCCTGTCCCATCTTTTTAATAAGGCCGATAAGGTCCCTGTGCTTGGCTATAAAAGCCTCGACATTAACGCCGTCTGTGGCCTGCGCCACCTGTCCAGCCTCATAAAAACCTTTGGCCAAACGCATTCCGGGCCAGGGTTGTCGCCGGATAACCCTCGGGAGGCTTTTTCCGGGAAAAAATAATTTTTGAAACAGCGGCTCGGATTCAATTTGAACGATAAGCTTGGCAAATTCTCTCTCGGGTAAAGACAACAGGGACGCGGCCTTCAGTCGCCCGATAAGCGTGCCCTTTGTTGTCAGGGACGCCCTTGGGTTCAGGCCGGCTCTGAGCGCCGTGATCATCGCAAACGCCTCCTATGGGCCGAGGGCTTGCGAAAACCTGAAAAACCGAGGGCTCTCCTTAGGGCCAAATTGTTGCAATAGAAACACGATTTATCCGGCGACTTAATCTCTTTAAACCTTTTGACCATGCCGCGACTTCAAACCGCGCCCTGTTTTAGACAGGCCATTGAGAACTCAGGCCAGCGTCTGGGCCAATTCTGGATTTATTTTACCTTTTTCGTATCCTCATGTTCTGTCCGCCCGATTCATTTGAAATCTCAACCAAAAGATAACGGCAAATATTCCGGCTACGATCGCAACGGAAATCACCGATTCCGTCGCATTGATGCGTCCGGCGAGGCCCTCGTAGGTGTCGCGGGTCAGGTAACCGAGATAGCCCAGAATTAAACAGCGGGGCACGGACCCGGCAAATGTCCAAATGGAGAATGCCGTCACCGGCAAACGCAAGATGCCTGCCGTGGCCGAAATCAGCGAAAGCGGGACTATGGGCAAGGCGCGCAAAACAAAAATCATTGCCCCCGCTCTCCCGGCTAAACGCTTTTCTATTTTTAGGATATCTTCCCAATGAAAGCCCAAAAAACCGCCAAATCGGTTGATCGCCGGTTTCCCGCCCCAGTAAGCGATGCCATAGGCAAAATAAGCCCCCACCGTTGAGGCCACGGCGCCGGGGAGCACGACTTTTGTCAGAATGGGGAGCAAGGCGCCGGCCCAGGTCAATCCTGGCTGTATAAGCAATGCTCCTGCCCCCATAATGATAAGCGGGGAAGGAATGGGAATGATGATGGATTCGATAATTACTCCTACAAACACTGCCGCCGCTCCGTGAGTTTCTAACAGGGCCATAATCCACTGGGTAGCCGTTCCTATCATAATCTAAGGGCCGCCAATCTTATTTTTAAAGACATTTAGGGCGATCCTGTCTTCAGAAGCATCCATACGCCAATCGCGATAAAAAGAAGCGCCGACGTCCTGTGAATGTAATGCCCGGGAATAGCCTTGGCCACTGTCTCGCCCAATAAAACGGCAATTACGGTCACCAAGGCCAGCCCTAATACGGCTCCGCTAAAAACAGACCACGGGGCCTTGGAGGAGGCGGCAAGACTTAGGGCTGCCAATTGTGTTTTATCTCCCAGCTCGGCAATAAAACAGGTTGCCAAAGCCGTAAAAAAAACAGCCCAATTCATGAGGCCTTCTTTCCCTTAAACACCAAAGAAACAACGATGGAAACCGCTAAAATTCCCGCCACGATTGCCAGGGAGGCGGTCACAGGGATTTTATAAACTTCCGCCAGCAACATTTTAATGCCGATGTAGCAAAGAATTATGGAAACGCCGGCTTTTAAATACCGAAAAAGACCCATGATGCCGGACAAAACAAAAAAGAGGGATCTTAACCCCATGATGGCAAAAATATTGGAAGTGTAGACGATAAAGCGATCCACGGTAATCGCCAAAATCGCCGGGATAGAATCAACGGCAAAAACAAGATCCGAAGCCTCCACCACCAAAAGGGCGGCAAATAGGGGCGTCGCGTGCCATTGGGAAGCGGGCTTGACAAAGAAGGCGTCTGCGCTGTAGCGGTCCGCAAAAGGCATTAATCGTTTAAATATTTTTAAAACCGGATTTTTTTCCGGTTCAATCCTCTCGTCTGTTTGAAGAAGCATTTTAACTCCGGTAAAAATCAAAAGGCCGCCAAAAACATAAATAATCCAATGAAAGGCTTGGATCAAGGCCGCGCCGGTAAAGATCAAGACCATCCTCATGGCAACGGCCCCCAAAATGCCCCAATGGAGAACACGGGCCTGGTATTGGCGGGGAACGGCAAAATAGTCAAAGATCAGGAGAAAAACGAACATGTTGTCTACGGATAGAGAATATTCGATGATATACCCCGTCAGAAATTCAAGAGCCTTGTTCGATCCCATGCGCAGATAAATCCAGCCACAAAAAAGAAGCGCCAGGGATATCCAGGCCATACACCAACCAGCCGCCTCCTTAAGAGAAACGACATGGGAGCGGCGGTTGAGCACGCCCAGATCAATAAAAAGAACTCCTGTCACCAGCGCCCCAAACACTCCCCACATAAACATTGGACTTTCCACCTCTGCCCCCTATCTAAATTCTCGAATTTCTACCGGATATTAATAAAAATCAGGAAAGAATATAA
>CAYHKQ010000033.1:0-25300 GCA_964357255.1 uncultured Elusimicrobia bacterium | reverse complement strand
AAATGGGTGGCTACCATGCCGCCGAAATGGGTGGCTACTTTGGGCCGAAAAACGCTGCCTAAGATTCAAGAGCTTTTAAAGCTCGCCATAAGCCTAAAAAAGCGCTTTGAGCGCGACCCGGACTGTACCAGATTGCAAGCTGCCCAGGAGCTGGGCATATCCGAGCGCCGCCTCTACCAGATCATGCGGCTTTTAAAGTTAAAACCGGAAAAACAACGTTTTATTTTAAGCCTTCCATCCACGATCGGAATGGGTCCCCTTACGGAACGCGCTTTGCGTTCCCAAGGATGCGGCGCAAAGCCTGCTTTCCCTTAAGATTATTTAAGCCAAGCGCCTCCTTGAGTCCTTTGAAGCTACGAAAGATTTTTTTGCGCAGATCAGCGGGGGTCTCCTCAATGTTTTCCAAAAAGTTTTCCCTTGATTGTGGGTCTTGGCGCAATGTCTTGTAAGCGTATTTTTCGAAACCCCCCATTTTTTCCACCTTAGATCGTTTATGAGCGCTCTTTTTCATTGGCTCTCTGGATTTTTCGGCAGGCCGTCATAGCCACCAAGCTCAACAAATAACCGTCTGTTGTCTATCCGGTAACGAATAATATCAATGCTGACTTGAATGGCTTTTTTGCTTTTTAATACTGAAGAAAGCATGGCCACGCCGGCTTTCGTAAAAGCATAAGCAGGAACCGGTTGCCAGGCGAAGGCTTCCGGGAATTCCCGAGCGCCTGCCTTTGATAGTTTAAACACAAAACCTCTTGCAAAGCGGGTCAAATTTCTTGAAACCGCCATCCTCAGCGCTCGTACTTGAACTTGATAAAAATCTGCGGCATCAACATCAAGCAAAACCCAATGGCCCCTAACAAGCAACAGTTTTTGCTCAATGCCATGAAGTGGATCGCGCAGATTCATGCTTGTCCCCTTAGATGTGATTAGACACCCCCGCCTCCCATCCATGCCGGCCACGCTCGGCGCGCACAGTCCAGCCGGAACCACAAATATTGATCTTCCCGGCCTCTTCGGGAAGATACTGAATAAACTGATCTAGAAGGGCGTAGGTCTTTACGGCTTCGGGAGGAAATGGTCCCCTTCCCATCATTTTTGCGGCAGCATTCAAATCAATAAACTCTCTGGATTTATCACACACATTAACCTCCTATGGAATGTCTTTTTTCGAGCCATCTTCGATTATAGAGGCCAGCGCCTCATTTTGGCTGGCTCGCATGGGTTCGTCATAATTCACACTGTGAAAAGTTTTGGACTTGGGATCGCGATCCCAAGCCAACCTGTTACGGATCACTTGGTGCAAGTCGAATAGAATACGGTAATCATCGTGAACCTTTTTGGAGTAAATGCCCTGGCTGGTGCCTTTTGGTAACCCACTATGAATTTGACAGAGGCTCTCAAGATGCTGACGCGCTTTTTCCAGATCGGCTATTTCTTTAGACCAAAAAAAATAATCCAACACATCGAACTGGCTCATGCCAAGACGGGCATAGAGTTCGACAGCGCGAGATATAAGCCCCGCCTGCCGTTCAGAAATTTTTAGGGTGTAGCGACGAGCTTTGGTTCTAGCCAACGATTTTGTTTTAGTCATTCATTCTCCTTCCCTATGTTTCTGGGAAAACATCGTCTTGCAAGAAGGGCATCGAAAGCGCCCTTTCCCCAAATCGCGGAACCGCAGGCCGGTATCATGCGGAGGATCCGATGACATATAAGTCATAAGCAAGCCATCTTTTGAAACATCTTCCTGAAGAGGGCATTTGGGACAATCCAAAAGTTCCCGGTCATGCGTAAATAAACCAAATTTTTTGGCCTGTTTTTGCAACGCCACCAATTGGCGCGCAATGGGATCCATCGCACGAAGCAGAGACTTGTACGCCTTGGATCTTTGACGTTTAGCCATTGTTATTCCTGGATCCCCTCACCCCGAAAAATAAAGCCTGGTTTTTGGGTCTAAATGTTGTTAAAATAGTAATAGAATCTCGACGAAAAGGCATTTCCGGCAGGTGCGTCCTCCGGCAGTGCCTTTTTACTTTTTATACCCCAATTTTTCCTCAAGATTGTTCATGAAAGCGATCCGTCCTCGCGCCGCTTTTTTCAATAGGATAGAGCAATTATTTAAATCAGGACTTAGGAGAATTTCCAGCTTTTCCTTGTCAAAAAGATAGCGGACAAGGCATTGAAAATCGCCATCGCTGCTCACGATAACAGCCCGGTCATAATCCTGGTAATCAATCATGGCTTGCAAAACCATTTCAGCGTCCACATTGCCTTTCACCCTGCCGTCTTTCATTTTTAAGACGGGTTTAAACACGAGCACATATCCACTTTCTTGCAGACTGCGATACATGTCTTGGTTCTCCGGCAGGTAGCCCACGAATAGGTAGGCTTTCTCGACTCTAAATTTATGTTTTAAAAAAATTCTGAATTTGAGAAAGTCGAGCTTCCATCCCAATTTCAGGATTCCCAGATTTAAATTCTGGCTGTCAATAAACGCGTAATTTTTCATTCGCATCTCCTTCTATTTTACCAACTCCGGCTTAGCCAGCAGGGGATCAGCATGGGCGCTGATTTTGCTCCTGGCCGCCGTGGTCCGCGCTGGGGCTTTTTCTTCCTCGGCTGTTTGCCAATCCAGGCCTTTTTTGTTCAAGACCGGAGCCTGATGGCGCGGTAGCCACTGGTCAAACGAGCCGTTGCCGGAGTAAATTCGTGAAAGATTCCATATCCCGCGAATGGTTTGATTTCCCCGGATGAGCACGGCGGCGCGGCCGTCCGGGAGTTCTTTGATCGTGTCGGGCGAAATGTGAAATTCCTTGACCTCGCGTAAGCTGTATCCGGTGACCGTGTCGTCAAAAATAATTCCAGGCTCAAGCGCCACGGTGCGTTTTAAAGTGTCTTTTGTGCCTATAGTCATGGCGAGTTCCTCGGTTCCCGTGTGATCATTAGGCCTGAATATAATCAGGTTGTTGCAGTTAGCCATCACCTGCGTCTTAAATGTCGAAGTGACTGTTTCCAAGTCAGCCAACGACTGGATGCCCAGGCAAGCCAGAAACCCCGCTGAACGGCATTTATTGAGCCAATCCACCGAACCTTGGGTCAAAACGCTACCGGCTTCATCAATGAACACCGCGAAGGGACTGATCGTGGATTTTTCCTGTTGGATCATGGCAGTTACCGCCTGTAAATCGTTAAAAAACAAACGCCCGAAGATTTTGGCTGTTTCTTTAAAAGCGTTGTTAGTCGGAAGAATTACAAAAAATCAGTTGATGGTTGGCGCCACGATTCATCAGATGGTGCCAAGCGCCTGGAAATTCTAAACGCAAGGGTCTTGGCATGGCAGGATAAGTTAACGATTCTCCAGACAAGTGTCAAGTGAAATCTGACCCCTTTCCCTCCTTCTTTCGGCTCATCGGGAAATGTTGAAGCAGGCGCAAAGGGTTCCCTGATGTTCGTCATCTATGAAAAAGCATGTCAAAAGCACAGTTGCTTTTGACAAGGGGAGCTTTTTTGCTTCTTGACATGCTTTTTCATAGATGACGAAATCCCGCGCATCGTGGAACAGATTGCCGAAATCATTTCCAACGAAGCCGGCTAAACTGTTAAAATTTAACCTAGTTTGATTGCGCCCGTAGCTCAGTCGGTCAGAGCGCCCCGCTTAAATAGGGCTCCCTGCCGGGCAACTGGCAAGGGATAACCGGGTTAATTGCCGGAACGTCCTGAGAACCCAAGGGGCCACAGCGTAGTCGGAAACGGCAAACGCCACGGCTAAAAACTCCTTGGGATTGGACAATCGGCAGCCAAGCTCCGCAGTAGGAGAAGGTTCAGAGACTATACGCCTGGGTCCCCATTAGGGGACAAGATATAGTCCAGCCCACAACGCTTACGGTGCGGTCGGGGAAACTCGAAGTGGGATGCATAACGGGAGGGTCGTAGGTTCAAGTCCTACCGGGCGCAAAAAATTTTCCCCTATTGCAAAGCTACGCCAAGCTGGATAAACTAAGAGAGAAAAAATGTTTTGCTTTTCTTGCGGACAAAAGAATCTTGAGACCGCTCATTTTTGCATGAGTTGCGGCAAACACGTGGGCAACTCATCCAAGGGCGTGGACCACGCCGTCGCGGCCCCTGTTGCCTGGGGCAATGTCCTGGGAGTCAGCGGGCTGTTCATCCTGGGGATGCTGGGAATTTACTTTCATCCCATGCTCGAAGTGGCGGCTGCGGCTTATATCGCGGTGGCGGCAAGCACGGTTTGGGTGTTCATGGACAGCCCTAAGCAAGGCGTTCCCCGTTGGCCCTGGACGTTGAGCACTCTGGCTCTTTGGGCGCTGGCGTTCCCGGCGTATCTATGGAAAACAAGGCGCATCGCCGGTCTCATCCCGGGCGTGATAATGTCCGTAATGGTAATTGGAATACAATTTTTCCCCAACCTCTATTCCGCGACCAAGCATTTCCGACGCGGCGTAATCTTCGCGGGCCAACAGCGACTGACTAAGGCGGAAGAAGAATTCAAGCAGGCGCTCCTGAAAAACAATTCCATGAGCGAAGCCAGGCTCAACCTGGGCATCATCTATATGACCCAAGGGCTTCTCGATGCCGCGGAACGAGAATTCATGCAAGCTAAAGATTTAATGATCACCAATCCTCCCAAGCTTCTGGAGAACACGACCCAGAATCAAGCCCTTTCGCTGTGCCTGTCAAATTTGGCCGCTGTCTTCGCCATGCGAACGAGCGAAGCCATTCAAATCCTCAACCGTCAAGACGCCAAAGGCTACTATGACAAAGCCAAGGAATACGCGGACGAGGCCATCCGCCTCGACGGGGACAATGTGCGCTCAACGGAACTCGCGCGACGACTCAAACAGCTGGAATCCTTCCTCGACTAAAGAAACGAACCGTCAGCTCTACCCCGGCAATGGGCATGGCAGGATTCGAACCTACGACCCCTCGCGTGTGAGGCGAGTGCTCTAACCACTGAGCTACATACCCCCTGTCGGCGTAAGGCGGACGTTGCGAAAGCAAAAGAATTTTACCTCATTGATGGCGGAGAGACTCGACGCGCCGCCTTTTACCGGGATAGGGCTAAGCTAAATTCCGGACGGCCAAGAGGCCTGCACTTCTCGCCAGGACACTTGTTCGAGCACCACGTTCGTGGTGCGCACGGCTATGGCGACCGTGTCGTCATAGTAGATCGTAAAATTGGAAGTGTTGATGGTGGCATTGTTTTCCGACATTAAGACGCCATGAAAGCGGCCGTTTCCGCCTCCGTTTAAACCCTGGGAGCCTCCGGTATAAATGAATCCATGGACCAAAATATTGGAAACGGCATAGGTTAAGGTAGAGGCGGCCACATAATCCGTGGCAACGGCATTTTGGTGCGTGGAGGGGGCTCCGGCGTCAAAAACCTGATAGGTGGCCCAGCTATTGCCGTATTCCTTCCAGGCGATATCAGGGACATGGGCATCGTAAGAGCCGCTGGCGTGTCCGGAGCCGCCGTTGCCCGTAATGGTTAAGTTGCCCCGAATAATCATCGTCCCGCCGACAAAGTTATTACCACCGGAAGCAAACGTCGTGTCACCCGTGATGTAATAGGCCTTGCCGCTCGTATCCGTGCAACCCTTGAAGGTGGCATTGCCGCGGATATAGTAATTGGTCGTCCCGCCGTCTAAGCCGCATCCAGAGGGGGTCGTTCCTGACGCCGTCGCTGAATCCGCATAAAAATCAAAGTTCAGGATCGGCGAGGGTGGAACGTTAAAATAAGACCACCACTGAACATTGTCCGTGTTGGAGCCGCCGGCGCCATCGGTATCCTGCGGCGTTATATTTCCAGCGCTATAATACCGTGGGAAGGTTCGGCCGCCGGTCTCGATGCTTTGCAAGGCATAGGCCGGCCCCCAATGAAGATTGCAACTCGCGCCCACGCTCGCGGTCTTTCTGGCCCGGGCGGCAAAGGCCGCAGTGGTCTGCTTAAAGATCGCCCTGATCCTCCTTACTTCGTTATTGCTTGCGTCCCGCCCAACCCCCTCGATAATGCGTTGCGCATTGTTGTTCGGATCAGCTGAAATCTCGATGGCATAGCTTCCGCCTTCCACGTCCGTGTAAGCCCGGTCAAAATCGTAATTGCCAATCGTGCCGGCGCCGGCCGTGTCCGTCCAATTGGTGTAGCTCTCCTGGAGTTTCCATCGGCCGCGGTCCACCGCGGCCTCAGCCAAATGAAAGGCCACATTGGAACGCTTCTGTTTGACCGTCCACTTGGCCTCCTTCTCAACCAAATCCACCAAATAAGGAATGACAATGGCCAGCACGACCATCATAATCAAAACGCCGACAAGCACTTGCCCCTTGTGGAATTTCATTTCAAATTTTTTAATCATTCATCAACCTCACTTTTTCCACCGACAACTGCAAATTTTTCACCTCTTGATTGTAGGTTGCCTTTTGGGTTGTCAGGGACACGGAAATTAACGCCCTGTCGCTGGTCGCCGGATAAGTAAAAGCCATGTACAACAAATTTTTCGCGATGGTCGTTGTCGAGCCCGAGACCATCATGTTCAAATTCGTTCCATTTTGATGAAAATTCACGGAATTGCCGTCCTCTTTGGTAAATTGAATGCGTGAGCAAAACGGCTGATTGGAAACCCGATCAATGGTGACGGAGGCGGCCTGGGCCTGACGTAGTTGGCGGTTAACCAAGTCCAAAGCAACGCGGGCCTCTCTCTGAATCTCGATGCGCGCCTCATTTTGCCGTTGCAACTTGGTCATCTGTAGCAGTAGCACGGGAATCACGGTAAAAAGAATCCCCAAAATCGCCACAGACAACAGCATCTCCGTCAAGGTAAATCCAGACTCTTGCGCCTTAATCGCTTTTTTCTCTTTATTCTTCATGGCCATACAAAACTCACCGATTTGGACCCCCCGGCGGAAACGGACACGGAGGCGCTACTCTTCTTGACAATGGAAGGCGTCGTAACGCCACTTGGCCAAGTCGTATACCAGGCATAAATATTGTAACTGCCGCCGCTCGTCACATAAATTCGATAGGTCCCGTCCGATCCGCTGGAAGCGCCGTAATAAACGGCGCCGCCGCTCAGGAGACTCGAATTGAACGTGGGCGGGTCTCCAGCCACGGCCTCGGTGGAAGCGATCACCAAGACGCCGGTCTTAATGATGGAACCGCTATTCGTGAGCGATCCTGAAAACTCGGCCTGGGCATTAGCGACCGTAAAAGTTCCAGCCGACACGGTTTGAGCGCTCAAAACGGTCCGCTCGATTCCCGTGCTAGGCGTTACCACGCTCGTGCCATCCGGATAGGCCACAATCAAATAGAGACCCGTGGTTAAATTCGTCAGGTTATAACGTCCGTCGTCTCCGGATGTCGTCGCCCCTTTTTCAACGCCGTCTAACTGGGCGCTGACAGCAATTCCAGGCAAGGGATCCACGCCATTGGTGCTCATATAGCCTCTGAGCCCCCCTCCCTGAGACAAAGCGAAATTGACGCTTTGGGTGATCTGCCCAGAGTTGATGCTGGTGTTGCTCGAGGCGCTCAGATAGGTCGAGTTCTGGTTATTGGCATTAGCCACCACTTCCACGGCGGCTCCCGTGGGAACGGAAAGCCGGTAATTCCCCTGGGAATCCGCGCTTTGTGGGGTTGCGCCCGGCGCGGAAACTTGAATCCCTGAGATGGCGGCCCCGCCCGAGGTGGTCACCCTGCCGCTCACATAACCGTTGCCGCTCGTGCTTGAAAACCCCAAGGAGCCGACCCAATCAAAATCATTGACGGCTACCGCGATATTCGTCACTTCCGTGTAACTCGTGCCGCTAGACACGGTTAGCGTCCACGTTCCAGTCGCCACGCTGACCAAGCTGAAAACGCCGGAGGAGTTAGCGGTAACCGAAGGCGCCAAATTGTCATTGGCAAACACAATGGCTCCTTGAGCGGGTGTGCCCGAGATAGGCGCCTCCACGTCCGCGCTGTTGCGAGGCGGAAAGCTCAAAGGACTATAACGCAAAAAATCAACGGTATTGACGCCGCTATCCCAAGCGCGGCCCACCCCTGCGGTGATGCCGTTCGTTGACGACTTGCGGATATATTGCTCGTCAGCCTCAAGTCCGATCACTTGCTCTAAGGGGCTACCCTCGTACCATTCTGGATTTTGGCCGCCGGTCTTCCAGCCTAAAATGTCGATAGGAGAGGAACTGGCCACATACCCCACCGCCACCCCGGCCGCATCATTGCCGGAGTCTGTATTAATACGAATGATATTGGGATAGTCGGAATTATTGTCGTTGTACACAGCGTCCGCAACACGGACAACACCAGCGGCTGTCACCGGCGTCGTATTAGCAAAAAGGTAGTACTGACTGGCGCCCAAAGTCAGCGTGTTATAAGCCATTTGGATGATCTGGTAATCCTGATTTCTCATCTTATAGGCAATGCTGATCACGCCTGCATTGGAATCCGTAGCCATGGTCCAGGTCCAAGACGAGGGATTATAGACCTCCACGTACTCCTGATAAAAACCGGATGGGCTCAGTGTGCTACCGACGACTTGAGAAATCAACAAATGATCGCGTAAATACACTGCCCCCCCGATCGTGCCGGAGGCCATTTGCGTCAGATTAAAATCTACGTCAAGGACTTCGCCGCCGATAATGCTACGGCCGGAATAACCGCTAAGGTGCCCCGGCAAACCGGCTCTCACCGTATAGGTTCCGGCCTTAACGGAAAACGAATAATTGCCCGAAGCGTCGGTCCAGTCGGACCAAACCGTATTTTCTACGATATCCACGAGGGCGCCCTGGAGCGGCGTCACTCCGGAGATCACGGTCCCGGAAAAGGTGGCTTCCACGCCAAGACGGCCCGGGTCGCTCCTGAGATTCCTGAGCTCTACTTTTTTCCAGTCATTGTTCTCTCTCCAGACCACATAAACAAGAATTTCTTTAAGCCCTGTGTCGGGATCCTGCCAGGATTTGTAAATCAAATCCGCTCCGGATTCAGCCTTTTTGCGCACGTAGACGCGGCGTTCAAAGGTGATCCCGCCGGCTACCACCGATTCAGCGGGGTAATACCCGAGATCATAGACAATGGAAGGGTTAAAATTGCTGTCCGCGACGGTCGCCGTCGTGACTAATAAACGATGGTAACTGAAATTTTTCATGGTTTCAATTTTTTCCTGAGCCAAATTAACGGCCAGGGACTTTCCTTTGGAGCCTTGAACCGAGAGGCTCAGTCCCTTGTAAATCTCAAGATAACTGACAATGCCGATAGTCAAAATAAGCGAAGCGATCATCATTTCAATAAGAGTAACTCCCCGGGGAGAACGAAGATTGCGGCGACCCCCTGCGCAGAGCTCAGGGGACCCGATTGCGCCTGGGGCGCGACGGCAATGCCCACCCCCCCTGCTCTCCTTTGTTTTGAACCGGAGTATGGGCAAGTTCGAAATGATCACATTAGCTCACCCTAATCTTTTAAGGCAAATCAAGAGCCATTTCAAGGTGTAAACGCTTACAATGATCATAAGGGTCTGTGCCACAATAATTGGGAAGCCGGGGGTTGGGTCACAGGACCGTCATTATCATACCCCTTCCAAGCTTTCCAATGTTTCACGAAGTTTAACGATGCGGGCCTGAAGATCCGCGCGCTGAGCGCGGGCCGCTTCGATATTTTGCGCAGGGGCTTTCTCAATAAAATCAACATTGGACAGCCTCTCTTCCAATTTGGACAATACGGACTCAAGCTCAAAAAGCGTCTTGCCCAGACGCGCCCGCTCCCGATCAGCGTCAATAATTCCGGCCAAGGGAACAAAAAAAGTGGCGGACTGCGTCACCGCAGTGGCGGACTGCGCGGGACGCCGTCCGTCGAGCGAAGGCTCAACAGCCTCTAAACGCGCTAAATGCCGAAGGCAGTCGGCCTGGGATGACACCAGTTTCGCGTCAGCCGGACGGGGGCAGTGGTAGAGCGCCCGGATCTTGAGCCCGGGAGGAACGTTGAGCTCGGCGCGTAACGTCCGAAGGCCCACCGTCATTCCCATGAGCCGGCCCATTTTCTCGCGCGACTCTTCATCGGACCAGTCGCGATCTAAAACCGGGATACCCGAATCCGCAATGCAACCCGCGGACTCCCCGACGTAGGGCTTAAGAGATAGGTAGAGCTCTTCAGTTATAAAAGGCATGATCGGATGCAACATCTTGACGGTTCCGGTCAAAACTTGAACCAAGATCGTTCGCACGATCTCCTTTCCCTTGCCCTCCTCGCCCGCTAAACGGATTTTGGCAAGTTCGACATACCAGTCGCAAAATTTGTCCCACAAAAAACCATAAAGGGAATCCGCTGCCGCGGCCAACTCGTATGCGTCCATAAGCGCGCGGGTCTCGCCCAACGTCCGTTGATACTCGGCAAGGATCCAGCGATCGGGTAGCTCTAAATCCTTGCGATCAAGATTGGATAGCGCCCAATTCGCAGGTTCGATAGACGGCGGTAAGTTCATGAGCACGAAGCGCCCCGTATTCCATATTTTATTGGAAAAATTTCTGGGACCGACCATGCTCTCCTCGGAGAATGGGATGTCCTTGCCGGGATGAGCCTGCTCGATAATCGAAAAGCGGAACGCGTCGGTGCCGTATTTATCCATCATGACCAGGGGATCAATAACGTTCCCTAAAGATTTCGACATTTTCTTTCCGTGCTTATCGCGCACGATGCCGTGAATAAGAGCATGGTGGAAAGGGACCTCGCCGCGCAACTCCAATCCCATCATCTGCATTCGCGCCACCCATAAATAAAGAATTTCATAGCCGGTCACCAAGGTCTGAGTAGGGTATAAAGCCTTGAGATCCGCGGTCTCATCGGGCCAGCCGAAAACAGAAAGGGGCCATAGCGCCGACGAAAACCAAGTGTCCAGCACATCGGGATCCTGAATGAAACTAACGCATCCACACGACCCGCAACGCTCGGGTTGCTCCCGGCTCACGACCCCGGTCGCGTCCGCAATCTGATGTAGACGCAGTTCCTCGGCCGAGCCTTGCCCCTGCTCGGCCCCCGCTATTATGCCACGGTTACATTCAAGACAATACCAGACCGGAATCCGGTGTCCCCACCAGATTTGACGCGAAATACACCAATCTTTGATACCACAGAGCCAATCCCGATACGGTTGGGTCCATGATTCCGGATAAAGGCGAAATCGCCCCGAATCAAGAGCGGCAATAGCCGATTCGGCTAACGGCCGCATTCGCACGAACCACTGCCAGGATAGAAGCGGCTCAATGATCTGCCCGCAACGATAGCAGACCGCGATGGAATTTAAATGATCCTGAGCGCCAACGAGCGAGCCTGCGAGGTCCCCGAGCACCTGCTCGCGGCATTTCTCTCGGGAAAGACCGCTGTAACGGCCGGCGGCCTGGGTCATGCGGCCATCCGGCCCAATAACCTTGACGGCCTCAAGACCGTGCCGCAGGGCGATCTCAAAGTCGTTGGGATCATGAGCGGGCGTCACTTTAACCGCGCCGGTCCCGAAGCCTGAATCAACGGCTTGGTCCGCCACAACTGGAATAAAACGATCCATCAGAGGCAATCTCAGGGATTTTCCAACCAACGCCGAGTAGCGAATATCCTCCGGGTGAACCGCGACGGCGGTGTCTCCGAGCAAGGTTTCAGGTCGGGTCGTAGCGATAACCAGCCCAGGACCGCCTTGCGCGTCCGGATAGCGAATATGCCAGAGCTTAGTCTTGCTTTGTTGGTATTCAACCTCGATATCCGACAGAGCGGTCCCACAACGCACACACCAGTTAACCATCCGCTCGCCGCGTTTGATAAGGCCTTTTTTCCAAAGATGATCGAAAGCATAAAAAACGGCCCGTGATCGCGGCCCATCCATCGTAAAGGCCTCGCGCTCCCAATCCAGCGAACAACCCAGTCGGGCTAGTTGACCGAGGATAGTTTCCTTGCAATCCGCGGTCCACCGATGCATGCGCTCTAAAAATTTCTCGCGGCCCAATTGATGGCGAGTCAATTTCTCCGTCTTGAGCTGTTTTTCCATCATGGCCTGAGTCGCGATTCCCCCATGATCGGTGCCGGGAACCCAACAGGTCGGCTGTCCCAAAAGGCGATGGTAGCGGATAAGAACGTCTTGAAGGGTCTCGTCAAGCCCGTGGCCTATGTGCAAGGCCCCGGTCACATTAGGGGGAGGAATAACAATCGCGTAAGGGGGCAGATCGTTCTCGTGCCCGCGCTCAACCCGGCGACGCTCTTGCCGCCAGATTTTGACCCACTTGGGCTCAACCTTGGCCGGCTCGTAGACTTTGTCCAGCATTGTCCTTTCTCACTTATCCGCCCAACCGCTAAGCCGCTTAAGCGCTCTTCTCCAGCGCGGCTTGTGCCGCGGCAAGACGGGCTATGGCGATGCGATAAGGCGAGCAACTCACGTAATCAAGGCCTATCTCGTGGCAAAATTTCACAGTGGCCGGATCGCCGCCCTGCTCACCGCAGATGCCGACCTTAAGACCCTTATGCCGCGAGCGACCCTTCTGCACCGCCATCTTCATCAAAGCGCCGACGCCTTCGACATCCAGGCTCTGGAAAGGGTCGCGCCCCATGATGTCGTGCTCCAAATAATAACGGATGTAATTGCCGTAATCATCACGGCTCATGGCGAGCGTAGCTTGCGTGAGATCATTGGTCCCAAAGCTGAAAAACTCGGCTTCTTCGGCGATCTGGTCCGCCACCACGCAGGCCCGGGGCACCTCGATCATGGTTCCCACTCGATAGTCAACCTTCACACCCTCGGCCTGAAAAACTCTTTGCGCGGTTTGACGCACCACCGCCGCCTGAGCTTTAAGCTCCGTCAAAAAACCGGTCAAAGGAATCATAATCTCCGGACGAACGGCCACGCCCTCTTTTTTAAGCCGGCAAGCCGCCTGGAATATAGCCTGGCATTGCATCTCGGTGATTTCCGGATAAACAATTCCCAAACGGCAACCGCGATGCCCCAGCATGGGATTAGATTCTTTAAGCTCCTCAACGCGTCGGGCAATGCGCCCGGCCGCGATCCCGAGTTTAGCGGATAATTTCTCCCACTCCTTACTGCTGTGAGGCAAAAACTCATGAAGAGGAGGATCAAAGGTGCGAATCGTGACCGGCCGGGAACCCATGACACGAAAGAGCCCATCGAAATCCTGCCGTTGCAACGGCAAAAGTTTGGCGAGCGCGCGACGACGGGTTTCAACATCATCCGCCAAAATCATCTCGCGCATCACATCAATACGGCTACCCTCAAAAAACATATGCTCCGTGCGCACAAGGCCGATCCCCTCAGCGCCAAAGGCTACGGCCGAGGCCGCTTGCTCCGGCAAATCAGCGTTAGCCCAAACCTCCAAGCGCCGTATCTCATCAGCCCATGACATAAGCCGCGCAAATTGCCGATACATAAGCGAAGCCTCGGGCTTTAAAGTTTTTTCAATCAAAACTTGAATCACTTCGCTGGCCCGCGTCTGGAGCCTCCCCGCAATCACCTCGCCGGTAAATCCGTCAATGCTGATCCAATCTCCGGCCTTAAGAACCTTGCCTCCCACGCTCAGCGATCCCTGGCTATAGCTAATGTCAAGGGCCGAACAGCCGGCCACGCAGACCTTGCCCATCTGCCGGCTCACTAAAGCGGCGTGACTGGAGGCGCCGCCAAAAGCGGTTAAAATTCCCCGAGCCGCCACCATGCCGCGAATATCCTCCGGGCTTGTTTCGCGTCGCACGAGAATCACAGGCTCGCCCTGCGCCGCTTCTTTCTCGGCGTCCTCGCTGTGGAAACAAATCCTGCCTGTGGCCGCGCCTGGACCGGCATTAATCCCCTTGCCCAAGAGCCGCCCATCGCGCACGGCCTGGCGCTTGGCCTGGGGATCAAAAACCGAAGCCAAAAGCTGGGCCAAAGAATCCGGGTCCACGCGCCGGATAGCCTCTTCTTTATTAATCGCCCCTTCCTCCACCATATCCACGGCGATCCGCACCGATGCAAATCCAGTTCTCTTGGCCGTTCGCGTCTGAAGCATCCAAAATTTGCCCTTTTGAACGGTAAACTCAATATCCTGCATATCCCGATAATGACGCTCCAAAAGACCGGCCGCCTTCTCAATTTCGTCTAAAACACGAGGCATCTCCGCGCGCAATTCGCCAATTTTCTTGGGAACGCGAATGCCAGCCACCACATCCTCCCCTTGAGCGTTGACGAGATACTCGCCGTAAAGCGCTTTGTCTCCGGTTGCCGGGTCGCGGGTGAAAGCAACGCCGGTTAAGCAATCCTCGCCCATATTGCCAAAGACCATGGCCTGAATATTAGCCGCGGTTCCCCAATCGTGAGCAATACCATACTGACGCCGGTACACCACGGCCCGCTCGTTCATCCACGACAAAAAAACAGCGCTGATCGCGCCCCAGAGTTGTTCTTTAGGATTCTCCGGGAAATCC
This sequence comes from uncultured Elusimicrobia bacterium, assembly GCA_964357255.1. Taxonomy (GTDB): domain Bacteria; phylum Elusimicrobiota; class Elusimicrobia; order JACQPE01; family JACQPE01; genus JBBTIS01. The sequence goes on along the minus strand of CAYHKQ010000033.1, from coordinate 10,860 downwards.
AGGCCCGCGCGCTCTTTAATCATGCCTTTGAACCTGCGGACCAACTCTTTGAGATCGCCAAGCGTCAACTCAGCATCATGACACGCGCCGCGGGCGCGCTTGACGTCGTCCAAAATTTTCTCAAAAGGATCGCCCTCTGTCTTGGACTGAGGCTTCAAACCCAAAACCACATCCCCGTACATCTGCACAAAACGCCGGTAACTGTCCCAGCCAAATCGCTCATTGCCGGTCTGGCGGATCAAGCCGTCAACGGTCCGGTCGTTAAGACCAATATTTAAAACCGTATCCATCATGCCCGGCATAGACGCGCGCGCGCCGGAGCGGCACGACAACAAAAGGGGATTGCGCTCGTCGCCGAAACGGGCCTCCATAATTTCTTCGACGCGCCCCAAGGCGGCCGCGGCGCCCTCGGCGAGTCCCTCGGGGTATTGATGGCCGTGTTGATAATAATAAGCGCAGACCTCGGTGGTAAAAGTAAAGCCGGGAGGGACGGGAAGGCCAATATTTGTCATCTCGGCCAAATTGGCGCCCTTGCCGCCCAAGAGATTCTTTTGGCCGGCCGCGCCGCGCGCTTCGCCCCCGCCGAAAGAATAGATAAAATCGTTGCGTTTAGCCGCAGGATGAACGTCGCTTGAAGTTTTTCGAACCTTTGTTAAAGTTTTCATTTTGGCATAACTCCTTTATTCGAAATTCAATACGAGCTATACTTGACAAGAGCAATTATTGCGCTTTTACTGAACAAATTATATCGCTTGTCGGTTCTTCCTAAAATTGACAACAATGACACGGGCTTGCCGATTGGTCCCAATCGCTCTTCTCCTTCTTTCCTGTTCCAAGGAAAAACTATTAAATTCCGGGGAATTTTATTTCAAGCATGGCGTCTATCCTAAAGCCATCTCTTATTACTCGAAATCCTTAAGCCGCGCCGCCGCTCCCCAGGAAAAAATCGCGGCCTGGATGGGCCTGGCTCGAAGTTGGGCGAAGCTCGGCCAATGCGACAAGGCCCTTGAGTTTTACGAGCAAGCCGCCCGGGAGGACCCCTGGGGGCCGGCCAGTCGGACTGCTCAAGCCGAAACATTACAATGCGCTGACTACTTTCCACTGGCCGAAGGCCGGCATTGGCGCGAAGGCGACTGCGAGTCCCATGGCAAAAATATGCTGGCCGTCTCGGACGTTGAAGAACAACATGGAACGTATCTTGTCCGACGCAAGCTCTATGCCGGGCTTGGATCCCCCAAGCTCGTGCGCGAAATTCCCCTTCTCTACACTAAGGAGCCGGGCCAGGTCTGGGAGCGTCCGGTGGGTTCATCGGGAGGAGCGACTCTCGTCATACGCTACCCTTACGAACGCGGGGCTTCCTGGACCACCCTGCGTGAAGGCCGGCGGGTCCGGCGCACGGTCATGGATGCGCATGCCAACGTCTCCATCGTAGCCGGCGCCTTCCGCGATTGCCTGGAAATCCTCGAGGAAACGAACGGACTATCTTCCGTCGCGGGAATTTATGATACTTACTGCCCTGGGATCGGCCGGGTCCTGTCTTCAATCGGCCATGGAAAACATAAAAATCCGCATACCGAACTATTGGACGCCGGTCGCCGTAAAACAAACGATATAAAACGCGAATAATAAAATTTAAAAAGAAAATGTGAAACGAAAAAATAAAAAACTTTTGAGCGACGATTTCTTTTCATGAGAGCCCTCTCCCACTCCTCCATGAATCTCTACCGGGAATGCCCCCAACGGTTCAAGTTCCGCTATGTAGACGGCATTAAGGAAGCGCCCAAGCACTACTTCTCGTTCGGCCAGTCCGTGCATAAGGCGTTGGAATTTCTCTACCGCTCCCAGCTCGTCGCGCCCGCGATCGAGGAGGTTCTCTATCACTATGAGGCCAATTGGGTTAAAGAAGGCTATGCGAGCAAAGAACAGGAACAGGCCCGCCTGGAAGAAGGCCGAGGAATCATCAGGGCTTACTACTCTAAACACATCGAAGGCTGGAAGCCGGCCATGGCCACGGAATTTGATTTCACGATCAAAATTGACGACGCGGACGTCCGCGGCAAAATTGACCGGATTGACCGATTGCCTTCCGGCAATTTCCATGTCATTGATTACAAAACAGGAAAATCCTTTGCCTCTTGGCGCGTTGAAAAGGACAACCAATTAACGCTGTATCAAATGGCTTGCGAGGAAACCTTCGGACATCCCGTAGAGATGATGACGTTCTATCACCTGCCGAGCTTAACGCCGGTCAACAGCGCCCGGCATCCCGATACCCTAGTCCGCAACTTGCGCAAAGAAATCATCTCGGTCAAGACTTCCATTGAACGCCAAATTTTCGACCCCAAGCCCGAAGATTTCAGATGCCGCTATTGTGATTACAAAAAAATCTGTCCCGCTTGGACAGGAACGCCTCGGATCACCGACGGCAAAAGGAGCCCCTCTCCAGCTTCCATCATCAATCAGTTAGACAACGCCATTGCCAAAGCCGATGAATTGGCCCACTCATTGCGGGCCATGCGCAATACCCTTGCAAACCAAAATGCAACCGACGCTTAAAACCTATCTCCTTGGCGTCGATCAAGGATCAAGCGCTACCAAAGGAATTTTGCTTGATCCTGAAACAGGCCGCATACTGGCCAAAGCCCGCGCGCGCATCGCCACTAGGCGTTGGCAAAAAGGCTCATCTCTTTTTGTCGAACACAATCCTGAAGAAATCCTCCAAAGCGTCCAAACTGTCTTAAAAAAGTTGCTCCGGCACGCGCCGCGGAGCGCGGCCCTTCGCCTGGGAATCGCCTCTCAGCGCTCGAGTTTCCTATTGATAGACCCTGCCGACGGCCGGGCCTTAACGCCGGTCATTTCCTGGCAGGATACGCGGGGACTTGGCCTTGTTGAAAAATTAAAGCCTCACGCCCCCCGGGTCCATCGGACGACCGGGCTTTACCTGACGCCCTATTACACATTGAGCAAACTTCTTTGGCTTCTTGAAAAATCCCCCTCCCTCAAAGCCAGGGCCGCGAGGGGAAAAGTCAAGCTGGCTTTCATCCCAACCTATCTGGCGGCCCGTCTCACCAAGGAGGGCCAGTTCGCCGCCGACCCCACCCTGGCCCAACGAAGCCTGTTAATAAACTTAAGAACCGCGCAATGGGACAGCGGCCTGATTGACGCCTTCGGCCTGCCCAAAACCCTTCTGCCGAAAATTCTCGACACGAGCGCAAATTACGGAACCATTTCGTTGAACGGATACGCCATTAAAATTAGCGCCATGATTGGGGATCAACAAGCGGCCTATCTCGCGCTCCAAGCCGGCCGCCCCGGAAAACGGGCTTTAATGAATCTTGGCACTGGCGGTTTTTTGCTGTTGGGCGCCGGAGCCGAGCCCCGGCGCTACCCTGGCCTTTTAACCGGAATCGCTTGGCGCCGCAAGGGCCGCAGTGAATATCTCGCGGAAGGCACGGTAACGAGCATCAGCGGGGTTCTCAAGTGGCTCGAAGGGCTTGGAATTTTAAAAACATCCGACCGCTTTGAAATGCCGCGACCCCAGGATTTCAAACGCCTGCCACATGTGACCGGAAGCTTTGGGGGCTTGGCTTCCCCCTTCTGGCGGGGCGATCTTAAAGTCAGATTGGACGGCTTAGATCACACTACAACGCGCGAACAAATACTGGGGGCTTTTCTCTTGGGCCTGGGCCATCTCTTTTGGGAAATCTTAAAGCCCTTGAAATCGGCGCGGCCCAAAAAAATCATCGTTTCTGGGGGCCTGTCCAAAAGCCGGGGCCTCTTAGAAATCCTGGCCAATTACCTTGACGCCGTTTTAGAGCCCGTTGAAGACGCCGATCTGAGCGCGCTCGGCGCCGCCCTTGCCGCTCATTCAGGTCCAATTAAAATTCCAATAACCTTGGGCATGGCGGTGAAACCCTCGGCCAAATACCGCAAGCCCCTTAAAGCCTACCGCGCCAAAGCCGAGCAAACCCTTCGGGAGATGCTAAAAGCTCGTTCTTAAAGTGAGTGGTTTTTTCTCTTTTTCTCTGTTTGTCATTCCCGCGCAGGCGGGAATCCAGTTCTTCTTATTCTGGATGCCCGCTTTCGCGGGCATGACGGGAGAGGGGACACAAAAAACGCTCACTTTAAGCTCGTTGATACGATCATAGGGGGGACGGGTCTTGCAATCCAGCATTTTACCTTTATCCCGATTGGGGAACCGGATTGATTGGATGGTGGTATAATAGTGGTATAAAGAGGAATTCCAATGTCTTGCGTCACAGCGTTAGTTTACATTGCGGTTCTTGTGAGTTCCGTTCAGGCTGAACCTCCCGGCGCTTCCGATACCGATTTTGCCAAAGTCCAACAGGATTTTGACGGCACATTGAAACGTCCGTCCGGGTTTTTATTCCTACCTTTAACTCTGGGTTATGGTTCAAGCGCTCATGCGAAAAACGAAATTGATATAATCACGCCTGCTCCGCAATGGATAGCCAGGAAAACAGAGGCTCCGAAAAACGCGAATAAGCCAGATATTAAAAGCGACTCAAGCACGCCAAAAAATTCTAAAAAAGACAAGAGATGGATAAGTCCCGACTCGGAGGAAAAGGACGACGGATTTCTTAAAACCTCTTTACTTGAGGCTACTGCCATCACAGGTTTAACCGTATTGCCCGGGGTGCTTGCTTATTTTGCCGTTCATATGGAAGATCAGAAAGGATCCCCTTGGGATAACTTCAAATTAGGATTCACAAAACCGCCAAAATTCGACGGCAATTCTTTGGCGATCAATTTGATTGGTCATCCTGTTTTTGGTTCTGAAGCGTATTTACTTTGCAGAAATCGCGCTTACCATCCCTTGGCTTGTATCGCGTATGCTAATGCCGCATCGATTGCTTGGGAATATCTCTTAGAGAACTGGATCGGACATCCTTCGATACAAGATTTGATCATCACGCCCTCTTTGGGTTCTCTTTTAGGTGAATTAAGATTTTATGGACGAGAAGAGCTCAGGAAAATGGGCGCGAGAAGGAACACATTTGAAGATATCATGATGGTATTGATAGATCCCAACTATGCGTTTTATAAGTTCGTGGAAGGACAATGATGTCCCCCGAACCACTGCCTTCGCCAGGTTACGTTTCACATAGCGCATGGCCGCATAAAGGCGCCTTCGTGATAATAGATACGACTTGAACCTCCCTTCCCAATCTTAATTTTATTCCTTCTCGCGCGAGATTTGCTATCTTCCTCTTCGTCAATGACGAATCGGCGAATTTTCACAATCTTTCTTCTCTGCGGAGTCGTCGGCGCGGCGCAGGGAGGATTGTTGTCATTGACGCTCAAAAGCGTCCGCCCGGCCCAGGCCGAAGAATCCGCCCCGCCCGATGCGCCGGCCTCTCCGGGCCAAGTGATGAAACGATTTCGCCAAATTCAGGCCGAACACACTCCGATTGACGCGCGACAGCGCGCCATTTCCTTCCTCGGCATTTTCGTCCTGCTCGGCATGTGCTGGCTCATGTCCTCCCACAAAAAAATTATTCCCTGGCGAGTGATTCTCTGGGGCATGGGGCTTCAGTTTATTTTTGGAATCCTGGTCTTAAAAACCACGCCTGGCCTTTGGCTCTTCAATCAACTCAACGATATGATGAACTCCCTTTTAGGATTCACTCAAGAAGGCAGCAACTTCCTTTTCCGCTCTTTTATCACCGGCAAGGTCGAGGGGCCCATGGTCAATTTCGCCTTTAACGTCCTGCCCACCATTATTTTCTTTTCTTCGTTAATGACCGTGCTCTATCATATCGGCGTCATGCAATGGATCGTCAAAATCTTTGCCGTGGTCATGTTCAAAACTATGAAAACATCGGGCGCCGAAACCCTGTCCAACGCGGCCAATATCTTCGTGGGCCAGACCGAGGCGCCCCTGGTGATAAAACCCTATATCGAAAAAATGACCCAAAGCGAACTCCTGGCTATCATGGTGGGCGGCTTCGCCAATACCGCGGGCGGAGTTCTGGCCGCTTATGTCGGCATGCTCCACGATTATTTTCCGAGCATAGCCGGGCACATGATCGCCCAGTCCGTGATGAGCGCTCCGGCCGCCTTAGTCTGCGCCAAGCTCGTGCTCCCTGAGCTCAAAGAGCCGCAAACGCGCGCTAAAATGCATTTGGAAGTTGAAAAAATTGACGCAAATGTCATTGACGCGGCCAGCCGTGGCGCCACCGAAGGCTTACATCTGGCCTTCAACGTGGCCGCTATGCTCCTAGCCTTCATCGCCTTGATCGCTATGGCCAATTCTCTCCTCCATTGGATGGGCGGCTTAGCCGGAATTCCATCCCTCACCCTTGAAAAAGTTTTTGGCTATGCCTGCTGGCCGCTCGCCTGGATCATGGGCGTTCCCTCTCAAGACTGCTTCACCGTGGGTCAGCTCTTGGGAATCAAAACCGTAGTCAATGAATTCGTGGCCTATCTACAATTGGCCGATATCTTAAAAACCGGCCAGCCCATCAGCTACCGCGCCGTTGTCATCGCCACCTATGCCCTCTCCGGCTTCGCCAATTTCTCCTCCATCGCCATTCAAATCGGCGGCATCTCGGGAATCGCGCCATCGCGTCGCCACGACCTGGCCAAACTAGGCCTCAAAGCCATGTGGACCGGCTCCATCGCCACCTTCACCACCGCCACCATCGCCGGACTTTTGATTTAGCCCGACCCAATAATCTGACCACTGGCTTTTGCATTAAATAAGGTTAAACTTATAGGGATGCCTCGTATAAAAGAAAACCTGGCAAAGTCATACCAGCAAGCCGATAGCTTCAATCGCCGCTTTTGGCAAACCACCAGCGCCCAGGAGCGATTCATGGCCGCCTGGCTGATGGTGCAGGAATACTGGAAAATTAAAGGTAAGCATGGAAATAAGCTCCGATTACGAAGATCTGTTCAAAATATTGAACGCTTGTAAAATCAGGTATCTGATCGCCGGGGCCTACGCGGTCATCTACTACACTGAACCCCGCTTCACCAAAGATTTAGACATCTGGATTATCCCCGGCCTCAATCAAGCTGAAAAGGTATACGCGGCGCTCAAAAAATTTGGAGCTCCCCTGCGCAATATCCAAGCAAAAGACTTTGCAAATAAAAAATGGATTTATCAAATCGGCGTGGCCCCCGTGCGCATAGACATCATGATGGATGTGCCCGGGGCGCCCTTCGAGCGGGCGTGGAAAAATCGCAAAAAGGTCCGCTACGGCAAAACGCCGGTCGGCATTCTTGGCCTGCGAGACCTAATCCAGGCCAAAAAGAAATCCGCCCGGCCCCAGGACTTGCTGGACCTCGAACAACTGCTTAAAGTAAGCCGCCGTCGAGATTGACCCGCCTGCCTCGCCACCGCAACAATCGTAACCTGACGTAACCCCGGCGTAATCCGGCTTCCTGCCGCCATCAATCCTCTAAAAATATCCGCAACAATCTCTGCGAGACTTTCTATCTGAGCAGTTAAATAGGAGGCATTAAAATGGTGAAACTTCAAATGAGTTCCGTGCTTATGGTTTCGATACTAATTCTGCTGAACGTGCCTGCCAAAGCAAGTCCGCCGCAGGGTCAAACAGAGGTTCGGATTGACGGCGGCCATCGTCCAACATTGCCCTGCAACGTCGTTGCGCCAAAAGCCGGCAATAGCCAGCCTGCGGCCAGGCACGATTCCTACAGACTCATGCAAAATATTCTGGATCCTGCCCTCAGAGACATTGCCATCCATGAAGCATGGCGGGTTAATATTAATCCCAACGACGACCCTCCCCAAATGGAAACAAGAATTTCTGGCGATAACAATGGAGGGCTGGGACGCAATCGAGTCCCGCATCGAAGAATGGACACCGGCTGACGCCGGCGTGACGAATACAAAAAGACCCAAATGCGTTGCCGCCTGAATTGCAGGGGCCCACACAAAATACTTGTTAATTTTTTAAATACCTGTTAAAATTACTCATGAGTAATTTTAACAGGTAACAAAATGGCTAATACTCCCGGCCACCGCTATCTCGCCCCTTTCGTCCGCTCCGACCTTAAAGAAAAAATGGTCTTTTTAAGCGGGCCGCGCCAAGTGGGCAAAACGACGCTGGCCCTTTCCTTCCTGGGCGGCGGCGCCGCGCACCCGGCCTATTTTAATTGGGATTCCATTGAAGATCAACGACGGTTGCTTAACCAGGAATTTCCCCCTCATCAACGCCTGCTGATTTTTGATGAAATTCATAAATACAAACGCTGGCGCAATTGGCTCAAAGGCCTGTTCGATAAAACCCGCCATTTGCGCCAATACTTAATCACCGGAAGCGCGCGCCTTGATCTCTACTCCCGGGGCGGCGACTCTCTGGCCGGGCGTTACCACTTTCATACCCTCCACCCCTTTAGCCTTCGAGAAATCGACTCCGGCTACCGCCGCTCCACCACTGAGGCGCTTCTGAAATTCGGCGGATTCCCGGAGCCTTTTCTGGCTCAATCCGAAATCAAATGGCGGCGCTGGCAGGCCGAGCGCGAACGCCAGGTTCTGCGGGAGGACTTACGCGATTTGGAAAAAGTAGAGGAGGTTGTTTTAATCTCAAGGCTGGCCGAGCATCTGCCCCGCTTGGTCGGCTCGCCTCTTTCCATCAACGCCCTGCGCGAAGACTTGCAGGTGGCTCATCGAACAGTCCAAAATTGGCTCGATATCCTCGAGAGGCTGTTTGTCCTTTTTCGAATCGCTCCTTTGGGCGCGCCCAAAATCCGTGCCGTTAAAAAAGAACGTAAACTTTACCTTTGGGACTGGTCTGAAGTGCCCGATCCAGGACCGCGCTTTGAAAATCTGGTTGCCAGCCAACTCCTCAAATACTGCCATTTCCTGGAAAATACCCAGGGCCATCGCATGGAGCTTCGCTACATCCGGGATACGGACAAACGCGAAACGGACTTCGTGGCGCTACAAAACGGCATCCCTCTTTTTGCCGTGGAAAGCCAGCTCAACGACCGCGATATCCCCCCGGCCATCCCTTATTTCGCCCAACGCCTCAAGATTCCAAAGTTTTATCTGGTCCATTTGGGCCAGAAGGATTATGAGCACGCCAGCCTGCCCTTGCGCGTCCTCCCATTTGAAAAATTTACGACGGAACTTGAATTGCCATAAGCCGCCTGCAACTTCCCCCGATCGTCATTGCCTGCCCCGGGCGAAGCAATCTCATCAATAGCCTTCCTCTTTTTGAGATTGCCACGGGCCCTGCGGGCCCTCGCAATGAGAACGCGCGGGAAGTTCCAAAGCCGCCCCCGCCGCCGCCATTACCCTCTTCAAACGGATGTTCACCCCTCCCATTTCTCCAAATGCGTTTTTCCGAGGAGAAACTAAGGAATTTCTTTAGCCAATCGAAGTGGCCAAGGAAGGCCGCTCGTGGTGAGCTTGTCGAACCATGAGCAAAACGCGAACTTCGCCTTGGCTCATCCTTCGACAAGCTCAGGATGAGCGGTGTAACTTCAAATGGCTAAAGAAATTCAAACTAAGACTATAACCCGTAAAGCAGGAGAGTCTACTTCAGATCCCCTTTGACGGAATTGCTGACGGTTCTCACGGTTCTTTAAGGGTTATAGAAGGGCCATAAAATTACGCCAAGGGAGGAATTCCACCCCTTCCTGTTGATAAGGGCGCGGGGTTTGACAAACGCAAATGGCGCGTTTGGGATGATGGTCCCGGGTAAAACTTCGAATCCCAGAGAGATCAACCAAGCGCGGAGCACGGCTCGATTTGATTTCAATAGCCCAAAGTTCTCCTTCTCGTTTTAGGATTAAATCAACCTCGGCGCCATCCGTGGTTCTGAAAAAGAACATTTCGTATTCACGTTCCCGGTAGTCAAGCAATCGTCTTATTTCAAGAATGATCCAATGTTCAAAAGCGCGTCCGTAGGGAGGGCTCGCGGGCAATAGGTCTTGGTGAAGGGTTTTTTGGAGCGCTGAAACAATGCCCGGGTCAAAAAAAATAAATTTCGGGTGTTTCACCAGCTTCGCGCGGTGCGACCGGGTATAGGGCAAAAGGAAAAACCCAATGAGCGTGTCTTCTAAAATTTCAAAGTAGGTTCTGATGGTTTTGGCGTCCATGCCAATTTCTTGAGATAATCTTGAAAAATTTAGAATATTTCCGTTCTCAAAAGCCGCCAAATCTAAAAAACGGGCGAAAGCCGCCACGCGGCGTGTTAGAGCTTCATTTTGAATCTCCTCTTTCAAATAGATCTCGACATAGGTCTGTAATATTTTGGCCTTCATTATTTTGTCCGGCTCGGTGGCAACAGGCGGAAGACTCCCAAAACGAAGGATTCCCTCAAGGGAGAAAAAACGGCCCAACTCCTCGTGCGTGAAAGGGTGCAGCTTCATTACCAACGCCCTTCCTCCCAAAAGATTGACGCCTTTTCTTTTGAGTTTACGCGCGCTCGATCCCGTCAGAACAAAGCGGGCCCTTTGCCGTTTTCCCATGCAAGCCTGGACTGCGTTCAAGAGTTCGGGCAAGCGCTGAATTTCATCAATGACAACCAGTGGATTAATTTTTTCGATCTGTTCAATTTCTCTGTTTAAAAGTGCGGGGTCTTTGGCGTAGCGTAAAAATTCTTCATTTTCCAATAGGTTAATAAGTAAATCCGGTTTGAGGGAATCGAGAATCAAGCGCGTTTTGCCAACTTGTCTCGGGCCAAACAGAAACACAGAATGCTTGGCGGGCAATACCAAAGAACGGGTTATGGGATTCATAGTTCTATTATACCCGTAAATTCAGGACTTATGTTCCTGTATTTTACTTTGATGTATTCTAACAGAACAGGTATCTCTTTAGCCATTTGAGTTTTCCTTCCTAAAAATCCACAATTTCCCCAT
>CAYHKQ010000032.1:8395-25450 GCA_964357255.1 uncultured Elusimicrobia bacterium | reverse complement strand
TTTTGCCCTCGCACGGGGTGCAACAAGAAAATGGAAGACGCAGGGTAATGATGCCTCGGCCAAATGGCAAAAAGAGTCCCATTGCCCGCGAGGTGGAGCCCGGCGCCTCCGATGAAAAACAAATTGAAATTATTTCGGGCCTTAAAGAGGGTGATTCCGTTTTAGTGCGTTCCTTCCGCTTGCCACGCGGCAATAGCGCCGCCACCAATCCCTTCTCGCCTTTTGGCCGGCAACGCGGCGGTGGCGAGGGAAGCCGCCGTGGAGGAGGTTCCGGACGACAATGATCCGCGTCTTAAACCTGCGCAAAACTTATCAGATGGGCGGCGTGGCTGTGCCGGCTTTGCGCGGGGTTTCCCTGGAAATCGCAGAAGGGGAGTTTGTGGCTATCATGGGGCCAAGCGGCTCGGGCAAATCCACGCTGATGCACATCCTCGGCCTTTTGGATGTGCCTAATTCCGGGACTTACGAAATTTTAGGCCGCAATATTTCCGGTTTAAGCGAGGATAATCTGGCGGCCTTGCGCGGACGCATCATTGGATTTGTGTTCCAGCAGTTCAATCTTTTAGCGCGCACCAGCTCTTTGGAGAATGTGTCTTTGCCGCTTCTCTATAGCCCCCAAAAAACGGATGACAATTTGCCTAAAAAAATATTGGAAGACGTTGGGCTTGGCGAGCGCCTGGACCATAAACCCAACGAGCTCTCCGGTGGTCAGCAACAGCGCGTGGCTATTGCCAGAGCCCTCGTCAACAACCCCAAGATTTTGATGGCGGACGAGCCGACGGGACACTTGGACTCCAAAAGCGGGAAAGAAATCATGCAACTCCTGCGCGATTTAAACGGCCGCGGCATTACCGTTATTTTGATCACCCATGATCCCAATGTGGCCCAAAACGCCCGACGCATCATCCGTATGGAAGACGGCGCCGTAGAATCAGACGAACTTTCCAATGGCAATGGCGGCGAGGTAGCTGTGCGCCAGATTACCAAAACCGCTTCTTTGACTTTGCCCTCCCTTGCCTACTCTCCCTTGAGATTCAAGGAAGTCTCGGAGCATTTCCGGCAGGCGAGCCGGTCCTTATTGGCCAATAAGGTCAGAACCGGCCTTTCCATGCTCGGCATTTTAATCGGGGTAGCCGCGGTGATTGCCATGCTTGCCTTGGGCGCCGGCGCTAAGAAGTCCGTTGAAGCAAGCCTCGCTTCTATGGGATCTAATCTTTTGGTGTTGCGCCCTGGCTCGCGTCGCGCCGGCGGGATTGCCGGCGAAGCGGGTTCCGTCACCCGCATTACTATGGAGGATGCCGAAGAGGCGGCGCAAACCGTCCCGGGAATTAAAAAAACCGCGCCGTCCGTCAATGGCCGTGGGCAGGTGGTGTTTGGCAATAAAAATTGGAATACCCAGATTTTGGGCACGACTCCCGATTATGCCGCCATCCGCGCCGCAACTCCCGTTGCGGGCCGGTTTTTTACCCAAGATGAGCAAAAGAGCCGCATGAGAGTGGCCGTTTTAGGCATGACGGTGGTGCGGGAACTTTTTGGGGAGGCTAACCCCATTGGCGAATTCATTAAAATCAACCGCGTCAATTTTCAGGCGATCGGAATTCTCCCGGAGAAAGGCGCCACCACCTGGCGCGATCAGGATGATGTAATTGTGGTTCCCCTTTCCACCGCCATGAAACGGCTTTTGGGCAAAAACTACGTGGACTCCGTGGACATCGAGGTGGCTTCCGCGAATCAGATGCAGGAGGCGCAGGCGGCCACGGAAGAGCTCATTATCAAGCGCCACCGCCTGCCGCCTTCTCAACAAGATTCTTTCCAAGTGCGCAACATGGCGGAAATTCAGGAGGCCTTAACCGAAACGAGCCGCACCATGTCCTTGCTTTTAGCCTCGATTGCGGCCATCTCCCTTCTTGTTGGCGGCATCGGAATCATGAACATCATGCTCGTTTCAGTTACGGAAAGAACCCGAGAAATTGGCTTGAGAAAAGCCGTTGGAGCGCGCCGGCAAGATATCCTGGCCCAATTTTTGATCGAGGCAATGGTGGTAAGCGTCGCCGGCGGGGCCGCAGGAATTGCCTTGGGATGGCTCATTACACTGGGGATGTCCCATTTTGCAGGTTGGACGGCATCTGTTTCCACGGGAGCCGTTTTATTAGCTTTTATTTTTTCCGCCACTACGGGGGTGGCTTTTGGCCTATGGCCGGCCAAAAAAGCTTCGATGCTTAATCCGATCGAGGCGTTGCGTTATGAGTGATCCGTCGGAATCTGGACCCCCGCGGGGGTGACAACCCAACTGTCGGAATCCAGGTTAATTAGTTTGGAACGTCCCCTTTGTTCTATTATTCTAGCGGTGCGATCTTCTCAAGCGCCTGTTGCGCTTGCGCTCTTTCCCAGTCAGCGAGGAGTTCCTGCCGGTGCAGTGTTGCCCATTCGATCACAAGGCCCATTACGCGAGGCGGCAATCGACCAGAGAAGACAGAAAGGCTACGGATATCAACCAGCGCGGTGTCGCCGCTGTACTCCGCGTGGAAATGCGGCGGATTGTGGTCATCGAAGAACATCTTAATGACGATACCAAGGAATCGGCTGATCTCAGGCATGGAAGGAATTATGCCGCAACGCGAGGAAAACGTCTTCAGGCCTCTTGCCCGTTGCTTTGAGGTAGAGGGCGTCCGGGCAGAGATCAATCTGGTCGCCCCATGCCAGTTCGCCAGATGAGCCGATCCGAACCGACTCGAAGGCATGGCGGTCGCGCCATAGGGCGAAGACGCCTTTCCCCGCCAGAGCGGAAAGATCTAACATTCCAGTGACGCCATCATCAAACGCTACTTTAAGACAGTATCCCTCTAGCACATTGACCGCCGTAATTTTTCGCATTTGCCTGTTCCTAATCTGCTCTGATTATACCCTAACCATGTCCCATAACTTTTTGTCTGGACACCGCCCCCATTCTCTTCATTGGGAAAATTTTTCATGTGTCGGAATCCAGGTTAATTAGTTTGGAACGTCCCCTTTGTTCTGGAAATCCGAAGGAGGATTCCGGCCATGAGGCAAGAAATCAGTAGCGAGGAACCTCCGTAGGAAATAAAGGGAAGGGTGATGCCCTTGGTAGGGGCCAGCGCGGTGGTGACGGCCATATGAATAGCGGCCTGAAAGGTCAGGCTGAACGTAATGCCCACGGCCAAGAGCCGGTCAAAAAGCCGCTCAGCGCCAATCGCGGCGCGAAGGCCGCGGATTGCGACTAGACTAAAAAGAACGACCAGGACCAGACTGCCGACAAGGCCCAGTTCCTCCCCGATGATCGGAAAAATAAAATCCGTGTGCGGCTGAGGCAGATAATGAAGTTTCAGGTCCGAGTCGCCAAGCCCCTTGCCCAGCAGACCGCCGGAGCCAAGCGCCAAGAGCGCCTGGGAGAGCTGATAGGCGGCGCCCTCCCGGTGCGCGGCCGCGGCCCCCTGGCCCCAAACGGAAAAAAATCCCATCAAACGCGCCATGCGGTAGGGGCTATGAATAATAAGATAAGCCATAACGGGCAGGGCGGCCGCGGGATAAAAAGCCAGATAGCGCCATGGAATTTGGGCCGTTAAAAGCAAGGAGAGGTAAGCCAGCATGATAACCGTCGGATTGCCAAAATCCGGCTCCACGACAATAAGCGCCACCATCGGGACAAAAAGCAACAAAGGATAAACCAACGCCCATTTCCAGCGCCAAATCTGGGAATGATAGCGATCAAGATAGCGCGCTAAGGCGATGACCAGGACCAGTTTGGCCAACTCCGAAAATTGAAACCCCAGAGGACCAATTTTTAGCCAGCGCCTGGCGCCTCCGATGGTTTTACCCATCATAAGAGTCAATGCCAGGGCCAGGATTGTGCCCAGGTACAAAATAAACCAGGATTTCCTCCAAAATTCCGTCTTAATTTTTCCGGCCAGATACGCCAGAGTCAGGCCCAGGCCCAGGAAAAAAAAATGGCGCAACAAAAAATGGAAAGGACTGCCGTAGCGGTTCGCGGCCAAAATTGAACTCGCGGAAAAAACCATGACCGAACCCAATATAATCAAAAACGCGAAAGTAATTAAAAGAACCGGATCTACCGGGGTTCTAGGATTTCTCATGTCCGGCAACGGATTGAAAAATTTCGCGAAAGCGCTCTCCGCGATGCTCGTAATTGCGAAATTGATCGAATGAGGCGCAGGCCGGGGACAACAGAATGATATCTCCGGGTTCAGCCAAGCTTAATGCGCGCAGGGCGGCCGCTTTCAAATCATCGTCTTTGTAATGCGTGAGATGGGATCCAATTTCATGAAGAATTCTGTCCTGCGCGCCGCCGTAGGCATAGAGGGCGCGGACCTCAGCGGCCGCCTGCAAAATTGGACGATAGGGGGCGCCCTTGTCCTGGCCGCCAAGAAGGAGATGAATTTTGCCATGACGCTTGAGGGCTATGCCGCCCAAAGCTTTTAAGGCCACAACCGTGCTCTCGACATTAGTGGCCTTGGAATCATTGATAAATAGCGCGCCGTGAACTTCGCCCACGAACTCGAGCCGATGGGGCGGGGGGCGATAACCTGCCAAAGCCGAACAGATCTCCTTGGCGCTCAAACCAAAATAAAGCCCTGTTAGGCCGGCGGCCATTTGATTTTCCAGGTTGTGCAGGCCGATCAGATTAGGGCAGGGCTCAACCTCCATGTCCATGGACGACTTAGCGGGAATATGGCAACGAATTTTATCGCGCTCGATCCATGCCCCTTCTTTTAAAACGCGTTGCGAACTAAACAATAGTCGCGCCCGCCCGGCGAGCGGCGAGCGGCGCGCCTCTTCGTCCTCGAAGTTAATCACGTCTAAACCCATTGGGCGCACAAAGGAAAAAATTTTTTTCTTGGCGAGAACGTAAGCCTCCCAGCTTCCATGGCGCTCCAAATGGTCCGGCGTAATATTCATTAAAATCGCTCCGTCCAAATCCAAACGATCGGAATCCTCAAGCTGGTAACTTGAAATTTCAAGAATCACAACGGTTTCTTGGGTAATCCGGCCCAAGCAACCGATCAGGGGCTCGCCTATATTGCCCGCCACGATGGCCGGACGGCCGGAACAAGCAAAGAGATGGCCTAGAAGATGAGTGGTCGTGGTCTTGCCGTTCGTGCCCGTGACGCCGATCACCGCCTTGGGCCTACGAGGAAGACGGGCCATCGCCAAATCCAGTTCGCTTATGATAGGAATCCCCGCGCCCCGCGCCTTCTCCAACACGCCAAGGCCCGGATTAATCCCCGGGCTTTTGACGATAAAGCGTCCGGTCAAAATCGCGTCCGTATGGCCGCCGAATTCAAAAGTCACATTAGGCCGGCGCCGGCCAAGCTCGCGCTCAAGGGCGGGATTCTCGCGGCCCTCGCTCGCTAAAATCTTTTTGCCAGGCTCAAAATTAACAAAATACTCCAGCACGGCAAGCCCGGTCTTGCCTAGGCCCAAAATGACATAGTCAAACATTACCTCACCTTTAAGCTCGCCAATGCCACAAGCGCTAAAATCACGCCTACAATCCAAAACCGGACCACCACCTTAGGCTCCGTGGTGCCGGAAAGCTCAAAATGATGGTGAATGGGCGACATGCGAAAAATCCTTTTGCCCTTAGTCCAACGGAAATAGGAAATCTGAAGAACCACGCTGGCCGCCTCGGCGATAAAAACGCCGCCGATAACCGGCAATAACAGCTCCTGCTTAGCCGCAATCGAAACATAAACAAGGAGCGCCCCCAGCGGCAAGGATCCCGTGTCGCCCATAAACACTTGGGCCGGGTACGAGTTAAACCATAAAACCCCAAGCACGGCTCCGATTAAAGCCGCGAGCAAAATGGTCAGTTCCCCCGCGTCCGCCACGGAAATAATCTTGAGGTACTGAGAAAACCGGGCGTGGCCCGCCACGTACACAAAAACAAGCATGGCTCCGGCCGCAATCACCAAATTGCCGATAGCCAAACCGTCCATGCCGTCGGCCAAATTGACGCTGTTGGCAAATCCAACGAACAACATCATGGCGAAAAAGAAATAGATCGCATTAAGATTGATGTATGTTTCCTTAATATAAGGAATATTAACATGCAGGGCGAACTGGGGATTAGGCGGATAAAGAGCCAGGTAAAAGGCGAAAAAAGCGGCAAAGCCCACTTGCAACAAAAACTTTATTCTTGAACTGACGCCCTCGGACCTGCCTTCCCGGCGTGTGCCCTTAATCTTGATCCAATCATCCCAAAAGCCGAGAGCGCCGAAGGTGACCAACAGAATTTCGCCGATCACGATAAAACGATTCATCGGCTTGGCCCACAACAGGCTTGAAAACAAAATCGCCGCCAAGATCAAAAGTCCGCCGGCCACCGGTGTTCCGCTTTTGACGTGATGGCTTTGAGGCCCCCAGACCTTGGGCCGGTGAACCAGGCCCCATTGGGTAAGCTTTCTAATCAACATCGGCCCAAAAAATATACTCAGGAGAAACGCCGTGACCGCCGCGGCGCCGGCGCGAAACGTGATATAGGCAAAAACGTTAAATCCAAAAAAAACATGACGCAGTTGATTGAGATAAAAAAGCATTAGAACTCCTGTTCAAGCTCCTTGAGCAAATTTTCCAAGGCCTCGGCCCGGGATGCCTTAAAATACAAAACACAGGGCGGGCGCTGGCCGAACACCAGCCTCTTGAGCACGACAATCGCGTCCTCCCGCGCCGTGAAAAATACCTGCGGACCATCCTTCTGTTCACATGTCTTTAAGGCCTCGGCCATGGCCTGGGCAAACCTACCGCCGGTCACCACGAAAAACGTTTTGTCGTCAGCCAAATCCGTTTTATTCACTTCCTCTGCGATCGCCGATCCCGCGCTTGCATGAAGATCGAGCGCCCTGGGTCCCAACTCCCGCATCTCACCCATCACCACGACGCGCCGTCCGGTTCGATAAGCCTTAAGAAAGCCGAGAACGCCTTCAATCATAGAGGTTGGATTGGCATTGTACGCGTCGTTGACCGCCAAATACTGATCCCGGAAAACCTCGCCGCCCAACGGAATCTTTTCGCCGCGCATAGGGCCGGGCCGGCATTCAGAAAGAACCCTAAAAATTTTCTTAATCGGAACGCCAAGCGTAATCCCCGTAATCATGGCCGCTAAGGCCGAACGAACCGGACCGGCCCCGAACAACGGGATGCGGACTTCGCCCTGGAGCTTACCGCGATAAAAAATACTGAGCGTTGTGCCGCCCGGCGCCACCGCCGTCACTTGAGCGAAAAGATCCGCGGCGGGTCCAAAACCGAAAGTCTTATAGGAAAACCCGGGCCATTTGACCGGCATCCGGGCTAGCCATGGGTCCTCGGCCCAGTAAATAACCGGGGCCCCGGGAATCATGCCGCGCAAAATTTCGGCCTTGGTCTCAAAAATTTTGTCCTCGCTGATAAAGGTCTCCAGATGCGCGGCTGAAATGCCTGTCAAAACCGCGATCGTAGGCCGGACAATATTAGCGAGATAAGCGATGTCTTCCTTTTTGCGGGCCGCCAATTCCCAAACCGCGTAATGATGCTTGTCGCTCAGTTCCAGCACGCAGAGAGGACAGCCGATTTCATTGTTAAAATTCCCCTGGCTGAGGGTCACGAAGCCGCCCTCGGCCAAGACGCCGGCAATGAAATCTTTAGTGGTCGTCTTTCCGTTACTGCCCGTGACCCCGACAACCACGGCTCGCGTGAACAGCAGGCGGTGCTCTGCGGCGAATCGTCCCAAGGCGTTAATCCCGCGCGGCACAAAAACCAGAGGAAAACTTGAGGAAAGTCCCGGGAAATCCTGCCGCGTGACCAAAGCGCCGAGCGCCCCTTTTTTTGCGGCCTCGGCCACATAATCATTGGCATTGACCCGGCTACCCTCGATCGCCCAAAAAAAATCGCCTTTTGCGAGACGCCGCGAATCAATGGCGATGGCGCGGATCGGAAGTTTCGGATCCCCGCGCAACACGCGCCCCCGCACGGCATCCGCTAGTTTCTCCAATGTCCAATGCTTGGAAAGGTCCATAAGTTATAATTTCACTAAATGAAGACCGCTCAGGAAAGCGCAATGGCGAGATCCGGCCGTAACCCCATCCATTCTTTTGATCCCAATATCTTAGCCCATCTTCATGTGGACGCGACGGGAGCGGCGGCCCGGGTGGAAAAAATTTGCAAGACGCGGATGCCTAAAAAAGAGCATCAGGCGGCCTGGCTCAAGGCCGCGGTCACCATGATAGACTTGACGACCTTGGAGGGCGCGGATACGCCGGGAAAATTGGAGCGCTTGGGAGCCAAGGGCCTGCGGCCCATCCCCGACGATCCGGGCGTGCGAGTGGCGGCCCTGTGCGTTTACGGCAATCTGGTGGAGCGGGCTAAAAAAATTTTGCAAGGCACTCCGATTAAAGTGGCGGCGGTGTCCACCTCCTTCCCTCATGGCCAAACTCCGTTGCCCATTAAAATTGAAGAAACCAAGGCCTTGGTCGCGGCCGGAGCGGATGAGATTGACATGGTCATCAGCCGCAACGCTTTCCTGACTGGGGACTATTACCGTGTTTACGAAGAAATCGCCGAAATCCGGGAGGCCTGCGGCGAGGCGCATTTAAAGGTCATCTTGGAAACCGGAGAAATCGGCGAGTTGAAAAACGTCTGGGTCGCCGGCGAAATCGCCATGCAGGCCGGAGCGGATTTCATTAAAACCTCCACGGGCAAAATCAACCCGGCGGCAACCATGGAGGTGGGCTTGATCATGTTAAACGCGATCAACGAATTTCATCGGCGCGGAGGAGTTAAAATCGGCATGAAACCGGCCGGCGGAATACGAAGCGCCAAGCAATCCCTTCAATGGCTGGCCTTAGTCAAAGAAACCCTGGGTGATGAATGGTTGACCCCGGAGCTCTTCCGGCTCGGGGCCTCCGGCCTCCTCGACGACATCGGCCGACAGCTCCATCATTTAGAAACCGGCCAATATGAAAGCTACGATTACATTCCAAAAGGATAATATGAAATCACTGGCCGAACTCAAAAAAAAACTCTTTGACTACGGTCTAAACCCGGAAACGACAACAATCGAAATCAAGCCCCAATACGAACTTTTTATCAATAACGAATGGACGCCGCCCCTCTCGGGCCAATACTACCAGACCATCAACCCGGCCACGCTCGAGCCGATAGCGAAAATCGCCTGCTCCAACGCCGAGGATGTCAATCGCGCGGTCGAGGCCGCTCAAGAAGGATTTAAAACCTGGAGTAAAACGCCTCCGGCCGAACGGGCGAAATACATTTTTGCCCTTGCTCGAATGATTCAGGAACGCTCAAGAGAAATCGCCATCCTCGAAACCCTCGACAACGGCAAGCCGATGCGCGAATCCCGGGACATTGATATCCCGACCGCGGCCCGGCATTTCTTTTACTACGCCGGATGGGCCGATAAGCTCCCGGAGGCATTCCACGGCGCCAACATGGAACCCCTCGGCGTCGTCGGACAAATTATCCCATGGAATTTCCCTTTCTTAATGGTCGCCTGGAAGGTGGCGCCGGCGCTGGCCTGCGGCAATGCCGTGGTCCTTAAGCCGGCCAATACCACGCCGCTCACAGCCCTGGCTTTCGCCCAAATCTGCCGTGACGCCGGCCTGCCCCCCGGGGTCGTCAATGTGGTCACGGGCCGCAGTGACACGGGCGCCAACATCGTCGCGCATCCCGGAGTCGCCAAGATCGCCTTCACGGGATCCACAGAAGTCGGCAAACTTATCAGAAAAGCCGTGGCCGGCACAGCCAAGCGACTCTCGCTCGAGTTGGGCGGCAAATCGCCCGTCATTGTTTTTGAAGACGCCCCTTTATATCAAGCGGTGGAAGGCGTCGTGGACGCAATCTTTTTTAATCAGGGCCAGGTCTGTTGCGCGGGGTCCCGACTTTTCATCGAGGAAAAAATCGCGGATAAATTTATCGCTTTGCTCAAGGAACGGATGATGAAAATCCGCGTGGGCGACCCCATGGACAAAAACACCGATATGGGCCCCATCAACAATCAAAACCAGCTCGATACAATCCGTCGCTATGTAGACATCGGTCAAAAAGAAGGCGCCTGCCTCTGGCAACCCCCATGCGCTCTACCGGCTACGGGGCTCTTTTTCCCGCCGACCATTTTTACGGGAGTCGAGCCGGCCCACACCATTGCGCAAGAAGAAATTTTCGGCCCGGTCCTGGCCATTATGACGTTTCGCACCGCGGACGAGGCCGTGGAGCTTGCCAACAACACCTGCTATGGCCTGGGTTCGAGCGTTTGGACCAAGGATGTCTCCAAGATGATCGCCGTGGCCCGCAAATTACGCGCCGGAACCGTCTGGGGCAACAGCCACAATAAATTCGACGCGGCCGCCGAATTCGGAGGCTTCAAGGAATCAGGCTTCGGCCGCGAAGGCGGCCCGCAAGGGTTGTGGGAATATTTAAACGTGAAGCGGGAAACGGGAAGCGGAAAGAACGAACAAGAAGACAAAAAGCCCGCTTCCTCCTCCCCGCTCCCCGCTCCCCGCTCCCCGCTCCCCGCGCCTGTTTGGAAGACTCCCAAAATGCTCATCGGCGGCAAGCAAGTGCGGACCGAATCGGGCCGATATTGGAAAATATTCGATCATACGGGCAAACAACTTCTGGCCAATATGAATCTGGGTTCACGAAAAGACATCAGGGACGCGGTGGAAGCGGCGCGCAACGCTTGGCCCGGATGGGCCAAGGCCACGGCCTACAACCGCGGCCAAATCCTCTACCGGATGGCTGAAATGCTTTCTTCGCGGGCCGAGGAATTTACGGAAAAAATAAGCCTTCAAACCGGAGTAGCGCCCCAGGCGGCGCGCGAAGAAGTCCTCATCTCAATCAAGCGCCTGCTTTACTGGGCAGGCTGGTCGGACAAATACACCGGCACCGTCAACCCTGTCGCCCAAACGGATTTCAACATCACTTACCCCGAGCCAATCGGCGTGGCGGCCCTGGTGGCCCCCCGAACCTACCCACTGGCCGGATTCATCTCAAAGCTGGCCCCGGCCATGGTGGCGGGAAACACCGTGGTTCTGGTTCCCTCCCAAGCCTATCCCTTGACTGCGACAGACTTCATCGAGGTCCTTGACACCTCGGACGTCCCCTCCGGCGTTGTCAACATCGTAACCGGAAAACCCGAAGAGTTGTCGCCAATTCTCGCGGAGCATCGCGAGATAGGAATGATTGATTTTTCCGGCCCCCCTGATCTCGCTAAAAAAATTGAAGAACTTTCCGTCAGCAATTTAAAAAGAGTTTGGACATCAGGGGAACAAACCGACTGGCTCGACCCCGAACTCCAAACTCGCGCCCAACTGCGCCGCTATCTGGAATTCAAAACCGTGTGGATCACCTCGGGGTATTGAGGCGGCGGCGCAAAAAGCTCGAGCGAAAGATAGAAATTAAGCCGCGGATCCTGCCCGGCTTCGATTTGGTCAAGACCCAGACGATATCGAAACCGGGCCGCCTTCTTAGATTTTTTTTTCTCCCAGCGGGCTAGCGTTTGCGCGTCCCCCCTCCCGCTCCCCAGGACTTTTCGGGCCGTGTCTTGCAACCCGGCTTTTCGGTGCGCCTGAAGCGTCATTTGGTCAAAGGAATTAAAGTCAGCTTTGACGAGCAGGTCAATTTCTTGACAAGCGTCATAATGGATGTCCCTGAGCGTTATCAAAGGCTCGCTCCGCCAACGGCCATAGGCGCAATCGAGCGCGGGGCCAAGTCCGGCCCGAAGCACTGCGTCCGTGCCTAGAAGCGCCGGCGCCGTTTCCTCGACATGACCCGATTGATCAAGGCCCATCCGCCATACATAAGCGTGCCAAAGCTCATGCGTCAGAGTTCTCAAAATTAATGCCCTGCGCAGGGAATCGTCGGAAATCATTTGAAAGGAAGGATGAAGAAGAATGGCGCGGCTTTGCGGGATAAACCGGCCGGCGGCGCGGGCGCCGTCACTCGAATTTTTCAAAGGATAATCATAGCGAACCGCAATCCCTGCATTGCCCCTGGCCATGGCCTGATCCAAAAGCCGCAGGGATGCGCTGCGATGAGCCAAATGATCGAGGTCCGCGGCCAGACCAGGATCAGTCAAAATCAAGCCGTCAAATCCGCGCGCCCTGCCCGGCGCGAGAAACACCAGCATCGCAATTCCATACCGCACAAGATAGGCCACATTTTATATTGACCTCAAAAGTCAGCTAGCGCCAGATAGGGCGCTATGAAATTTTGGGGAGAGAGATTAAAATTTCACGACAGACCTCGCGGTCGTCGAAATGGATCGTCTCGCCGGCGAAAATCTGATAGGTTTCATGGCCTTTGCCAGCGACCAGCACGCAATCGCCGGGCCTGGCGTCCTGGAACGCCAAACGAATAGCTAAACGGCGATCCGCTTGGCGCGCAAAATTTGATCGCCCCGCGCGACGGGCGCCGCCCTCGATCGCGTCTAAAATCTTCTCCGGGTCCTCGGATCTCGGATTGTCCGAGGTAAACACCGCAACGTCCGCGAGCCGCGTTGCAATCTCCCCCATTAAAGGACGCTTTCCAGGGTCACGGTCGCCGCCACAGCCCATCACCACGATCAGCCGCTTGAGGCCACGCACCGCCCTTAAAGTCTCCAAAACATTTTCAAGGGCATCGGGCTTATGCGCGTAATCCACGAAAACCAAAATACCCTGATTGTTGTCAATTCTCTCGAGCCGCCCTGGAACAAAGGCTAAAGCCTCCAGGCCCTCAACAATCCGTTTCGGGGCTAATCCCATGGCCCAACCCGCGGCCGCGGCCGAAAGCGCGTTAAAAACATTATGCCGGCCTATTAGGCGAAGCCGCGTTGGATAAAAGCTACTCCCGATCTTAAGTTCAAAATGCGTGCCATCAAATTCAACTTGAACAGCGCGCGCAGCCACCGGCCACCGGCCAAGACGCCGGCCATCTAAAAGACCAAAACCCACCCTGCGCACGCCGCGCAAAGAAGGCAGGCGCGCCAACAACCTTGCTCCCCAGGGATCCGAGCCATTGGCCGCGGCAAAACGCTTTTTTTTATTCGAACCGTCCAAAAGACGAAAAAAAAGCCCGGCCTTGACCTTAAAATACGATTCCATGGTATGGTGATAATCCAAGTGATCGCGGCTCAAATTAGCGAACACCGCGCCATTGAACTCTAAATCCTCGAGACGGCCCATGTCCAAAGCCTGGGAAGTGGCTTCCATGAAACAAACGTCACAGCGCGCCTCAACCATCTCGGCCATCAGGGCGATGGCTTCGTCCGGCTGGGGCGTGGTGAGCGATGCCTCCCGCAAACGCTCGGCCACGCGATTGCTGACGGTGCCCAGCACTCCGGTCCTTAATCCAGCGGCCTGGGCCATGGATTCCATTAAATAACAACTCGTGGTCTTGCCGCTTGTGCCCGTGACAGCGATAAGATCGAGCTTCGTCGAGGGATCGCCATAAACCCAATTAGCCAGTTCGCCGAGCCAGTCCTTGAGATTCGCCGCGGCCCAAAGAGCCACGCCGTGTTCCGACGCCAGTTTTTTTAACCCGCCCAGACACTCCCTAGGCGCCGGGGTTTCAAGAAGAACAGCCGCGACTTTTTTTTCAATAGCTTCGGCCGCGAACCGCGCGCCATGCGTTTTGTGTCCTTTTAAAGCGCAAAAAATAAACCCAGGGGCCAGGCGCAGGGAACTGGAACTAACGCCCGTAAGCGCGGCGGAGGCCGGGGCCGCGCGTGATCGAAAATCCTCAAGAGACCTAAGACGACGGCCAAATTGACCGACCAATTGCTCCAAGCGTGGCACCCTACCCTCCTGCCTGGGCCGATTCTGTAGGCGGTATCCCTAAAATCACAATAGCCTCCTGGGCAATTTTCTTAAATAAAGGAACGGCCAAATCGCTAGCCCAGGCTACTTTAGGCTTTCGCGCGTCATCAATCAAGACGCAAATCGCAAGCTCGGGCACAGGCGCGGGAAGAAGTCCGCAAAAAGTGACGACCACGTGCTGTGTCGAGTGCTTGCCTGTGGCGGAGTCAATCTTTTGCGCCGTCCCAGTCTTGCCGGCGATGGGATAACCTGGAATTTGCCCCGCCTTGCCCGTGCCGTATTCCATAACCTCCCGCATCATCCGCACCGTTCGCCGGGCGACTTGGGCATCAACCGCGCGACGAACTTTCCGAACCGTCATCTGATAAAGCGCCCGGTCCCCGCGCCACGGCGAGATTCGCGCGACAATCTGCGGCTCCAAAAGCACTCCGTCATGGCCCAAGGCCGCAACAGCGCCGGTCAACTGAAGCGGCGTGACCCCGATTTCATAACCGAAGGACATCATGGTCAGGCTCATCCCGCTCCACTCCTCGGGCGAACGCACAATCCCAACGGCCTCGCCGGTCACGGGTAAGCCGGTCTTAGAGCCAAAGCCGAAAGAACGAAGAGCGGAATAAAAAGGCTGAGCGCCGACTAACTGTCCGATCTTGGCCATGCCGATATTGGAGGAATAAGCCAAGACTTGACCTAGGGCGAGAATATCATAAGGCTCATGATCTTCAATGGTCAAATACGGTTTGGGACGATATTTTCCCCCCTCGCAGTCAAACGTGTCCGATTCGCGCGCCACGCCATTAGCCAAAGCCGCGGCTATCACAAAAGGTTTAATCACGCTACCCGGCTCGTATGTAAAACTGGCCGCAAGGTTTGGGTCAATCCCGACGCGCCTGGACGTTTTAGCCCAAGACTGAGTTTTGCTTGCCATGGCTAAAATAGCGCCAGTCGGAACTTCCATCACAATGGCGGCGCCGGCCATAGCTTCCTGAGTTCTGAGCGCTTGGTCTAAATGCTCCTGAGTCCGGGACTGAAGCTCCCCGTCTATCGTGAGCCACACGTCGAAAGGCCCTGTCTCGCCGTCGGCGCCGGCCTTCATGCGGAATTTACCCGAAGGCGCCTCGCGCTCGGCGAACACCTTGCCCAACGCGTCCTTGAGCACCAGGCGTATTTCTGAACGGCCCTGAAGCAAGGGATTGAGTTTGGCTTCCAAACCCGAGGATCCATCGCCGTCAATGTTAACCCGGCCTAAGAGTTCGTCCGCGGCCTGAGCGGGGTACTCCCGCTGTGGCTCGGGAAAAAATCCCACGCCTGATAACCCCAAGCGCCGCACGGCCAAGACCTCCCGATCTCCCGAGAGTCGTTTAATCCAAACGAAATTGCTCGCGCGCGCAAATCGACGCTCAAAATCCGAGGCTCTTAAACCCGGCAAAGCGCCGGCGAGGGCCCGCGCTAATTGCCTGGGCGACACGTTGGTTTCTCTTAAATTGACAAAAATTGAAGGCCGCTCGAGCGTCGTGGCTAAAACGCGTCCCTGATGATCCAAGAGACGGCCCCTTAGTGGCCGCACGCGCTCCCTGCCCGTCACCTCAATCGAAGTCTTGTCCGAAAGGGGACGATGAAGAAAAATTTGAAGATGGGCCAGGCGAAGTATCACCACGAAATAGCTCAACATCACAACGGCCAATGGAATCCAGACGCGCTTAAGGGGAGTCACAAAGGCTTCCCCTTGGCCTCATTCACCTTTCTTATACCGCACGCTTTCCGGCGAATATTCGCTCGGGAGCAAAAGACGGGCTCCCCGCGCCTGGGCGCGGGCGCCATGGCGCAACGCGCCCAACGCGACTTCAGCCTGGGCCAAATCAAGATCTAAGGCGCGAAGCGAATCTCTGAGTTCCGTAACCCGGTAGCCGGTTCTGACCACCTGGGCCTTAACCCAAACAACGCCAAAAAAAATAACCAAAAATGCGGCTAGCGCGGCCAGAACCCTTGTCGCGGGTTTTTTCATATTTTTTCCGCTACCCGGAGCAGACAGGATCGGGCCTTGGGATTAGCGCGAATTTCATCCGGAGCGGCCCGAATTGGTTTCTTGGTTAAAAGTTTTAAAACGCCGCCGGCGCAAGCCTTGCGGAAAGAATTTTTAACTCTCCGATCTTCCAAGGAATGAAAAGAAATGCCCACAATCCTGCCGCCCGGCGCTAAAAAATCCGGCATAATTTTTAAGAGGCGCTCTAAATTATCCATCTCCCGGTTAACGACGATTCGCAAAGCCGCAAAACATCGGGCCCACAGGCCTCGATGCGATGTCACGTCCGACAAAACGCGCGTCAAATCACCGCTAGTTTTGGGACGATTCCTCAAAATGGAGCCGGCTAAGCGGCGGGCTAGACCGCCGGGAATCTCCCCAAACTCCATTAGAAGCGACTCCAATTCCCGATTAGACAAAGACTCCAATAATTCGGCCGCGCTCAAAGAAGCCTCGGTGGGGCCCATTCTCATATCCAAGGGTTCATCTTTTTGATACGAAAGGCCGCGCGAAGCGTGAAGGATTTGAAATGTGGAAGGACCTAAATCAAAAAGAAACCCATTGACCCGGGAAATACCGATCTGCGTCAGAATCTCGCCAATCCTGCAGAAATTACCCTGTCTTAAATTAATTCGCGAACCCCACGGGGCCAAGCGTTCCCTGGCTATAGCCAAGCTCTCGTGGTCCCAGTCCACCCCAATCCCGCGCGCCTGGGGATGTTTGGCCAATAGCGCCTCGCTGTGTCCCCCGCAACCCAAGGTCAGATCCATGTAAACGCCGGCCGGATCGCTGACCCAAAACTCCAGCGCTTCGCGGACCATGACCGGCAGATGTGGGAACACATGCTATTATAGACAGGATCAGATGTGTCCTGCGGCGGATCGCGGGACTAAAGGCCCGGAGAACCGCCCTGCCGATCGCGAACTACGTTCGGGATCGGTTTGGGAGGAAATTCCGAACTCCACAGAGCAGGGTGCCGCCTAACGGGCGGGTGGTCGGCGAGCGATTGCCGGCCAATGGATAGTGCCACAGAAAAAATACAGCCCACCTGGGGCGGGATTCGATTTTCAGGATTTAAGATTCGCGAAACCAACGAACCCCGAACAGCGAGCCCCGCCCCAGAGGCAATGGTGAAAAGGTGCGGCAAGAGCGCACCGCGCCAAGGGAAACCGAGGCGGCAGGGAAAACCCCACCTGGAGCAAGGAG
>CAYHKQ010000032.1:0-8385 GCA_964357255.1 uncultured Elusimicrobia bacterium | reverse complement strand
GTCGCGCTACAGGCTCAGGATCACGCGCGGCGGACCGCACAGAGACATGGTTCTCGTCCTGCCCGGTAAGCAGGAAACAGAATTCGGGGTACAGGGCCTTTGG
This sequence comes from uncultured Elusimicrobia bacterium, assembly GCA_964357255.1. Lineage (GTDB taxonomy): Bacteria > Elusimicrobiota > Elusimicrobia > JACQPE01 > JACQPE01 > JBBTIS01. Next base: position 8,282 of record CAYHKQ010000032.1, on the reverse strand, counting down.
TTAATGATCCGCCGCAGGCAATATTTAAGAATCGGATAAAAAAATTTCTTATCCACTTAACCGCTTAACTGCCAACTGCTTAACCGCTCTTTTGGATAGCTCATCGGCCCGCTGGTTTTGCTCGCGGGGAATATGACGCAGGTCAATTCGAGTAAAATCTTTAGCGAGCCGCGCGGCTTGCTCGGCAATCTTTTTGAGCCTCTCGTCCCGAATTTTCCAGGCGCCGCGCGCCTGCTCCACCAAAAGCTTAGAGTCCGAAAAAATCGCCAATTCGCCGGCCCCGAGAGCCTTGGCTTCCTCTAGCGCCCGAAGATACGCGCTCCATTCCGCGACATTATTAGTGGCCGGCCCCAAGAACTCCGAAATCTCCCTTACCGTGCGGCCGTTGCCGTCGACAATCCAAACACCGACGCCGGCCGGCCCGGGGTTAAACCGGCAAGCCCCGTCAATATAAATGGTAAGTTTCATAAAAAAAAGCGAATAAGGCGAATAACCTCGTTCGCGTTATTCACTTTTTTTATTCCGGCAGGTAAAGGATTCTCTGGCAACGTTCGCAAATGACGAAATCTTTGCCCTTTTTAAGATTATTAAGGATCTGCTGGGTCGCGCTCAAACGACATCCGCCGCAGGAGGAGCCTGCCGCTAAAGGCACAACGGCAATTCCCGCTTTCTTGGACTTCAAAAGCTCATAGCGGGCCAGAATGCCGGCCGGAATTCCCCGAATCAATTCCTGGCGGCCTTCAACCGCCAGGGCCAGGGCTTGCTCCGCCTCGACTTTTTGCGCCTCCAGGCGCGACTTCTCGGCCTCCATTTCCTTCTTCGTAATCTCAAAAGATTTAACTAAGAGGACCTGGGATTTCTTCTCCTGGTCAAGGCGCTCGAGCGTCTCTAAAATCTTAGTTTCCAAATCATCTTTGGCGCGGCGTAAATTCTCAATTTCACCCAGCAGGACACGATAGGCCTCATTCGATTTAACCTGTTGAAGATCGCCGCCATGTTTTCGGATTTCCTCGTCTTTTTTGCTAGTATCAAGATCGAAATTCTTGTGCTCCAACAGCAGGGCCTTCTCCCTGTCTTTGGCCGCAACCAGATTCTTTTTCTCCTCTTCCACCTTCGCCCCGATGGCTTCAATGGTTACGGGGATATCCGCAATCCTCTGGCGCAATTGATCGGCCACGGCATCTTCTTTCTGAAGCCTGACCAAACGCAATAAAACTTCTCTTGTGCTCAAGGAAGGAGGCTCGAAGGGTTCAACGGCGGAAACCGGCTCTTCAACCCCAAGAGGATTTTCATTGGACATAAAATCAGTATACCATTCAAGAAAAAGAAGGCCGGAGCGAATAAGGCGAGCAACGCAAGGCCATTGGCGCTATTGGCCTGCGTAGCCTTTCTCTTTGAGCCGCATTGGCAATTCGCGATTCGCCCGATCATAATCCTCGGGGGTCCCGATGTCAATAAAAAACGCTTCAGGAAAAGCCGCCCCGCCCAAAGAACGACCGGCCAAAACCGGAAAAAGGTCCCGCTCAAGAGAATAATCCACGCCCGAAGGAATTCTCTCGAGAACCTGGCGTTGAAAAACGTAAATTCCGCCGTTAATCAAGCAAGGCCCGGGGCTCGCCGTGGCGCTTTTTTCCAAAAACGACGCGACCCTGCCCTGGCCATCGAGCCGCACGCGGCCGTAGCGTCCCGAGTCCGCCGCGCTAGCCAACGCCAAGGTAATCTCGTGAGCGCCTCGGCAATGTTCCCGCCAAAGCCGATCGAGCGGCGCCTCAAAATAGACATCGCCGTTCATGGCAAAAAACTGTTTTCCATGGATCAAGTTCTCGGCTTCCTTTATGGAGCCTCCGGTGCCAAGCTGGCGTCCTTCAGGATCGGAATAAAAAATCTCAAGGCCCAGCCGGCGCCCATCGCCAAAATAATTCTTTATAACCTGGCTGTGATAAGCCACGGCCAGCGCCACCCGGCGGATTCCCTCGTTTTTGAGCCGGAGCAGAAAGTATTCCAAAAACGGCCGGCCAGCCACCAGAAGCATGGGCTTAGGCACATCGCGTGTCAAGGGCCCCAGCCGGGTGCCGAGTCCTCCCACTAGGACCACGGCTTCTTGGGGCAAAAAGGACTTCATAACCATATCTTATCGTTTCATTACGAAAGGTTCGCCGTCAATTTTTTGCCCTGGCTCAAGCCGATGACGATGGGCCTCACCCTCGGCAATTTCAAGAACATACTGCCCGAAGGCTGAGACAAAAGGTATCTGCTCGTCAGAAGAATCCGGCGGCGCCGGGGGCACGTGGGATTTGACGCTCATAATTCGGCCCTCGCCGTCCAAAAAAATAATATCCAGGCCGATGCGCATATTCTTCATCCACATCGAGCGCTCCCCGACACGGTCAAAAACAAAAAGCATTCCGCGATCACTTTCCAGACGCTCTCGAAACATCAACCCCCGCGCCCGATCCCTCTGCGTGCGCGCCACTTCTACGCGAATCACCTGCCGGTCCGGTAGGGTTAAAAGCGCAAGTGGCTCCCGGCAAGACCCAAAAACAGCAAACGCCGCCACCGTGGTTAGACGAACAAAAAAATACAGAAAGGGGTCAGATTTCACTCTTGTTGCCGTTCCGGTTTTGTTGCCGTTGTTTCCTGTCCAATGTTTTTCTCTATATTGCCGACGAGTCTGTGTAATTTTGCGTCGTTTGCAAGCCTGATCTCAAAACGGCAACAAAGATTGCTGATGGCCCCTCGGACACTCTCGAATTTTTTCCCTTTCCTTTCCAGAATTTGATATTTTTTCATTAGCGGTTTCCTCCTTGGTTTCGTTTGTTTTCCAACTTGATGTTACCAAGCTGGGGGAACCGCCTCAATTTCTTTCAACTAGATTCGGGACATCCTCCCGTAGGGCGGATCGTTCAGAATGAAAAGGGTCTTCATAATATTTTTTCCTCCATAATCAAAATTCGTATCGCATGGTGAAATAAAGATTGTCGTTTGAGTCCAGTTGCCCAAGGAAGGTGGTATTTCTGGCTCCTCCGAAGATGTTTGCTCCCACGGTTGCCGTGAGTTCGTCCGTCACGCGACAAGCCGCTTCGGGGATGAGGTAGAAGTCCTCATCCGTGGGACTCCAAAAGGAGAACAGGGAAAGCCTCCATGTCTGGTATTTCAATAGTTGCGTAAGTCTCAACGTCAGCAGTTGGCGCAACAGATCCTGCTTCGGGAACCCGGCGGGAAGGCTCGTCTCGTAACGGTCATAGCGGCGCATGTACTCGCCGTAGTACTGGAGGCCGGCCGTGAAATCCGTCCACGGGGAGCGCTGATATCCTATGAGGAATTTAGTCTGTGAATTGGGAATCACGAGGTTGCTCCCCTCTGCATCCTGCCGGGAATCATAGAAGCCAGCCTCAAGGCTCAAGACTCCGCCCACGGCGTTTCCTTGAAGGCTGGCCCCATACGCGGAGAGTCTCGGGTAGACTATAGTGAGCCTAGTCGGGGCTGTCATGGAGTCCGGCTCCATTAAAGGTGTCCGAAAAAAACCCCTGTAGGCGTAGAGCGTCGCGTCGAAGCCTAAGACGGGGCGGTAGAGCCTTGCGGCAAGCTCTGTGTTTCCCAGATCATGGCGCGGCTTGGATTCCACTCGGTTTGTCACCTGCTGGAAAGGGTCGAAGACAAAAAATCGCCGGCTGGTGGGGAGTTGGTCCGGCTCGAAAAACGGAATTGCAACGAAGTCCAGGGATACTTGATCCGAGTAGAGACTCGTCTTGAGACTGCCCACGCCGGTCTTTAAGTATTCCAGGGGCCGACCGGAGAAGAGCGCGACGTAGTTCTTGGGGAAGAGGTCGTTGATGAAGAGGAGGTCTCCAACGCCCCAGGTGTGGATCTGCCGGCCTACCCTGAGATCCAAAGGGCCGCCAGCGTAGCTCAGGTAGGCCTCGCGCACGTCCACCTCCGCTTGGCCGTCCACCTCATCGCGGAAAAAGTCCGTCTTGGCAAAGTAGCCCGCCCCGCCTTTGGGAGCTAACCCCGATAGTTGCAACTGGAGACTCTCTTCGCCCAGAAAGAAATCTCCTGACGGCGGCTTGTCCTGCCTTGTCGTGCCCAGCCGAAAGGCGTAGTTGGTCTGCACGAAGCCGTGCCACTCCAGGCCGCTGGCCTGAGCCAAGTTGCACGGAGCCAGGAAAAGAATCGCCAGAATCCAGGGGCGGCCCATCACCTATTTGATCCAGTTCCCGGGCGGGTTCCTCAATGTCCGCTCACTAAACTCTTCCGGCTTGAGCGCAAGGCGGTATTTAACCTCGCTGAATTCAACCACCGTCTTGTGGCCCGATTTGACGTTTTTCATGGTGCGTTTCATGATAGTCGGCACGCCGTCAATCTCCATGACCCTCTCCGCCATGAACTCCTTGAAAAGCTGGTCCTGCACGTCGTAATACTCCTCTTTGAGGGGAATGGATGTCGTCTTGTCGATCCAGGACACCTTTCTCTTGTAGGAGGCAGAGCCCTTGGGCATGCTCTCGATCACATAGCAAGGCTTGCCGCCGTTCTCTTCCTCCCGCAGAAGCTTGTGCTTGTCAGCTTCCACGTCCCTGCCCGAGACATCTTCGTAGGTGAAGTCAGAGCCGACAAAGCTTGCCTGCGCGTCTTTGGCTGCGATGCGCTGGACAAGATTCAAGGCAGGGATGAAGAGCCATCGATCGTCCTCCCTGGCGGGATATTTATAGACGAGAAAAGCCATGCGGCGGACATCGCCGGGGGCATGGAAATACATGAAGTATCTCTGGTCCCCACCTTTGGGCATATTGATGCGTAGCATGGTCAACTCACGGAGGCGCTCGCTTCCTGAGGCGCTAGTGAGGGTCATCTTAACCCTGGCTCGGAAGCTCTCTGCTTGGTAAAAGAATGCCTGCTGAGAATTCCGGATGATCTTGGCCGGATCGGCCTCCTGGGCGAAAGACGGTAAGGCGGCAGTCAGCGCTAAGCTCGCTGCAGCCGACATGGTTGTGAACTTTCGTTTGGTCATTTCAAACCTCCTCGGCGGTAAACAGCCATTTTCTAAAAAGCACGATCAGGGCTGGTATATAGACTATGCAAAGGATCGCGCTCAAGAGCATCATGGCCACGATAAAAGCGCCCACCGTGACATAGGGAGTCAGGGGCGCAAAAAGCATCACGGAGAATGCCGCGGCGAAAAGAACGGCGTTGCGCAGGATGCCCTTTCCGGGACGCGCTGCGGTCCAGAGGAGGGCTTCCTCGATTGACTCAGTAGTGGGCGCGGCCCGACTTTCTGCCAACCGTTGCCGGAACCTATTGATGAAATGGATGGCGAAATCCACCGCCATCCCCAGCGAGAGACAGGAGAGAACCGAGATGGGCATGTCGAAATCCTTACCCATAAATCCCACGGCTCCATAAATCAGAATGATGGTAAAAAGAAGCGGGACATAGCCCACCGCAGCCCATTTGGGCGACCGGAAGTTAACGGCCAGGATGGCGAAAATGACCACCAGGGCCATAAGGAATCCCTTTATCATGTCCCACAGCACCTCGTCGTTCCAGATCAGGTTGAAGTAGGCGATCCCGGCTGGTTTAATCTCCATAGCGAGGGGATTGTCCTGCTGATACTTGCGGACGGCCTCAATCACCCCTCGCATGGCCTTTGCGTCCCAGGTTTTGAGTTGCACCCACACATTGGCCATCTTAAAGGAGGGGTCTACCACGTTGTCGAGGTCCGAGGGTTTGGCGGACATGGAGAAGAGAAACAGGTACTGTCCGACCATCTCCTTGGACTCCGGTACCTTCTCATAGCCCGGGTCGTTGTTGTGCAGGACGCGGTTGATTCGCTTGACGTAATCCACAACCGAGGTCGTCTTGCCGATGTAAGGAAGTCTTTCCAGGTGGCGCTGGAGTCCCTCGATATAGAGCAGGGCCTGAGGAGTCTTAATGAACTCCTCCTCGCTCTCTTTGGAGTCAACTACCAAATAACCAAGCGACGTTCCGCCAAGCGCCTCGTTCATGACGCGGTCGGCCGTTCGGACCTCGCTGGATTTTTTGAACCACTTCACCATGTTATTGTTGACCACGATATGGGTTGTGCCGGCGACCGCCACCGCAAAGAGCGCGAAACCCGTCAAAACCACGGTCCAGGGTCTGTGCGCCCCCAAGCCCGCAAGGCGCTCGAGAAACCGCGAGGCGCGGCTGGACCCGATCTCCTCTCCCTGCGAGGCCTTCTTAATGCTTTCCTCTTTGACGAAGGTGAACATTGCGGGGACAAAGCTGAAGCTCAGGATTCTCAGGAGGAGGGTCCCGAAGGCTACAAGGCCTCCGAAGACCTTGACAGGGATGATGTTCATGAAGAGAAGAACCGCAAACCCCGTCGCCGTGGCGAGCGCGGTGTAGCGCACGGGCCGCCCCACCGCCTCCATCGTCTTGAGGATGGCGGCCTTTTTGTTCCGTTCCTCTTTGTAACGAAAGTAGAACTCGTTGAAGATGTGGATAGAATCCGTGGCAATGGCCATCAAAAACACCGGGGCCATCGAACTCATTATGTGGATGGGAAATCCAAATGCGATAAGTAACCCCATGCTCCAAAGGATCGCTATCATGGCGTCCATCATAAGGACGACGGAGAGGAAGAGATCGCCGAACATTAGGTACCGGACCGCGAACATGACCAGCCCGGCTAGGGGAGCGAAAACCGCCATCAGCTTGAACATCTCAGCGCCGAAGGTATCCCGCGCCACGGGATCGCCGGCGACGTGATAATTCTCCGGGCCCCCTTCGCGCCTGACGATCTCCCGGATATTGTCCGCTATAGCCTTGCCGTTGGCTCCTTTCTCAAGGGGAACATAAATCGCCGCAGTCTTGCCGTCCTGTGAGATGATGCGACCGACGAACATGGGATTCTCGAAAAGCTGCTTACGCAGCCCCTCCAGCTCCCGAGCGTTATTGGGCACATCGGTCATCAGGGGGCTTACCTGGAGCGTTCCTTCCTTGACCGTGACGTTGTCTATCGTTGTGAAGCTCGCCACGTCCCTGGCGGCCACACCTGGGGTCTTAAGGATCTCATCGGTAATTCTTTTCATCTTTCCCAGCGTCTCCTGGTTGAAGATGCCGGACTCGTTGGCGATTCCGACTACGATCATGTCCTCATAGAGGCCGAAGGTCCTCTCCACGGCATCATTTGAGACCCGGACCTCCGCGGTGGGGGGAAGCATGTTCTTGGGATTGGTGTCCGTTTTGACTTTGGGAAACTGTGTAATCGCGGCCAGGCTCAGTAAAACCGTCAAGGCCACAACCAACCGGGGATGCTCAACGGAAAACTCAACCAAAGAAAACTTCCGCGCCCAACTCATGATGCGCATCCCCGAAATCGCTTAGCCATCACCCCCTGCTTTTCCAGCCGCTCGAGAAGCACCTCCCTTAAAAGATCATAGGCCCTGAGCATCTTGGGGTAAGATAGGCGGTAGTAGATGCGCTGGCCTTCCCGGCGCGTGGCGAGAATGCTTTTATCGCGCAAAATAGCGAGTTGTTGGGAGACATTGGCTTTAGGAACCCCCATTGCCTTTGTTAATTCGCCTACGGTTTTCTCGCCTTCCCGCAAAACATTGATGATCTCCAGGCGTTTCGGGTTGGAAAATACCGAGCATACCTCGGCGTGCATTTCGTAGATCAGCTTGTCAGACTTTGTGGCCACGCAACCTCCTGGCTCCTGGCTTGTAGTTGCTAAGATTCGCAACTACATAAATACTAACTCATATCTCAATTTGATGTCAAGGGCTGGCTCGTTCTATATTTCCCGCTTGATGCGGGCCTAGAAAGAAGGCAATCGGTCTCAGGCTAAGGCAGCCAATACGCCCCGGCCGATATGAAAAAGAAATCGCCCACCAAAAAGCCAAAAAATAAACAACCTCTGCTTTTGGATGAGTTCGCCATCAAGGTATACGCCAACGGCGATCTGGATTTTGATGGCTTTGATTATTTTCTCCGGCGGGGCCTCAGGCGCTCCTGTTGGCAGTGCCTGGTCAAAAATTTGAAGAGGAGAGGCTACAAGTTCTATCGCAAATCCAAAGGAGGATGAAAAACCAATGCCACAGCTTCACCGCTCAGTTTTTTTGGCCCTCTCCTGCTCACTAAAATTGGTCCTGTCTTCAAGGACTTTACCGTTAATCAATTTTGACCACGCCTCATGCTAATCAAAATTGACCCTCCAAATTAAAGAGTTCCAAGAGCTAATCTCTACCACTAACCTGAAATGTTCAATTGCCCCCTTCCCCACAAGGGGGATGGCCGGATTA
>CAYHKQ010000031.1:0-25684 GCA_964357255.1 uncultured Elusimicrobia bacterium | reverse complement strand
GTCGTTCAACCAAATGTTACACAACCTGTGGGAGGGGACCTTTAGATGATTATCAAGATACCTATAATCAAAAGGTAACTGTTCAGGTCCGTCGCCCCCGCGAAGGCGGGGTCGGGGCCTGGATTCCCGCTTTCGCGGGAATGACATCAAGAGGAACGGCGCGCCTGAATAGTTACATCAAAAGAAGCTATGAAAATCGCTCTGGCGCAATTGAACTTCACGGTCGCAGACGTGAGCGGAAATGCGGCTAAAATTCAAAAAGCCATCCGCGAGGCCGAGGGAAGGGGCGCCGACCTTATCTTATTGCCCGAGCTTGCCCTGCTGGGTTACCCCCCAAAAGACATCCTTCTTAATGCCGATTTAATCCGAAGCCAGGAAAAAGCAATCAAAGCCCTCGCCCGATCCTGCCGCCGCGCCGCGGCCTATGTAGGCTGGGCCGGCCCAAATCAGGCCCCCGGCAAGCCGCTGTTTAACTCGGCCAGCCTCCTTTATCAAGGAAAAATCCTCGCGACCCATCATAAAGTGCTTCTGCCCTACTACGACGTCTTTGACGAGGAACGCTACTTTACGCCCGGCGTCAATATCACGCGCGTCCAATTCAAAGGCCGAGAGTTGGCGCTCACCATCTGCGAAGATATTTGGAACGACAAAAATTACTCGGAAACGCGCCTGCATAAAAATGACCCGTTAGAATCGCTTAAGAAATCCCGAGTCGATCTGGCGCTCAATATTTCAGCCTCGCCCTATTGGCTGGGCAAGCCCAAGGAAAGGGAACGCATGATTTCGGCCATTGCCCGACGTTACCGCGTTCCCATAGCCTTGGCCAATCTTGTAGGCGGCAACGACGAACTGGTCTTCGACGGCGCAAGCCTGGCTTTTAACCGACAGGGAAAAGTTGTGGCGCGCGGACCCAAGTTCAAGGAAGGCATTGTTTACGTCGAACTTGCCGGATCGAGTCCGGCGGCACAGGACCCAGACCGTCCCGAGGCCGAGACCTACGAAGCTCTCGTCCTGGGTCTGGCTGATTATGTAAGCAAATGCGGCATGTCCAGGGTGGTTCTAGGGCTCTCCGGCGGAATTGATTCTTCCCTGGTCGCTTCTGTCGCGGCAGACGCGCTTGGACCCAAAAATGTCCTGGGCGTGCTCCTGCCCAGCCGCTACTCCTCAGGCCACAGCGAAGAAGACGCCGCCGCGCTCGCCAAAAATCTCGGCATCGAATGGCAAACCATTTCCATCGAGCCTATTTTTGAGGCCTATTTAAAACTCTTCGCTAAAATTTTCCCCGGCTTGGCCCCCAATATTGCGGAGGAAAATATCCAAGCCCGCATCCGGGGCGCAATTTTAATGGCGATTTCCAACAAGCGCGGCCACATGGTTCTGGGCACCGGCAATAAGTCCGAGCTTGCCATGGGCTATTGCACGCTTTACGGCGATTTAATGGGAGGCTTGGCCCCCATCTCGGACCTCACAAAAACCTGGGTATACCGCGTGGCCCGCCATCGAAACAGCGTCTCTCGCGTCATCCCTGAGCGCGTATTCACCAAAGCGCCGTCGGCGGAACTCAAGCCCGATCAAACGGACCAGGACACCCTCCCCCCCTACGATCTTTTAGACAAAATTTTGGAGCTCTACATTGTGGAAGGGAAATCGTATCAGGAAATCAGCCGCCGTTATCCGGCCGATACGGTCCGCCGCGTTCTCCAACGCGTGGACGCCAACGAATTCAAACGCCATCAAGCCCCGCCGGGACTTAAAATCACCAAAAAAGCCTTCGGCTTCGGCCGCCGCATGCCCCTGGCCGTCCGGATGGAGCATGAACGGCAATGACTCAAGGCAATTTTGCCGTCATCACGGCCCTTGTCGCTACGGCATTAAGGTTCGGCGGAGGGCGTCCAAGGCTCGCATTTTGGTAATGCCAGAGGCGCGTGGCTCACGATTGAAAAATTCCCGCTCCGGCGGCCTAGGCAGTTGAGGATCTCCGTAAAACGACAAGGCGTCCAGCAAGATTTTCCCCTGCTCCGTAATTTTTCGGGCCGCGCGCGGGCCGCCCCCTTGCGCCTGGCCAAAATAATGCGCGATAGTGATCGCGCCTTTTTGGGCTTGATAAACGGCCAAGGCCGCGTCAGGATCGAGCGTTCCCGTGGGCGTAATATCGCCCTGGTCAATAAAGAAAAAGCCGTATTCCGGGCTTCGAATCACAGCCGCGGCATAGTTTTTAAATTCTTTGTCCCTACCGAGTCTCGTGATGGTGACCGGCGCGGCCTCGAGTTCGATGCCCAGACGCCGGCCCAAGGCTATAGCTAACTCCGAGGCTCTCAGGGCTGAAGCGCCCCAGCCCGAGAGAGAATCTGTTCCGGCGATTTTGGAATTATTTTGATCTTCCAAATAAGCTTCCCGCCAATCGTCGTAATTATAGGCAAGGGCGCTTTGAGAAACGCTTATCAGGGCCGCCGCTTCCAAAATGTCCCGGAAGGTGTGCGCCTGGATATTTTTTTCGAAAGAGGCGAAATTGGACGAATCTTCGACGGCATTGTTGAAACTCTCGGCCATTCTGCCGGAAATCGTAGAGTAGTCTTCTTTGAGATATTCAAGACGATTTGGGTCAGGAGTATCATGGATTTGACGGGCGATATAGCGCTTGTTTTCGGCGATGGTTTGACTCGCGCCCGGCGTCCAGGTGACACCCGTCATCAACGCGTAACCATCAGGCAAGGGTTGGCCGCTAATATCGCTACGCGCCGAATAGGATCCCAAGGCGCTCAAAGTCCATTCATCAGCCAACGGTCCTACGCCAACCTTGAGGGCGCCGCCTTTCTCATTGGCGAACCAAGGGCTCCGGCTTTGTTGAACCATAAACGCGGGTGACAATTGGATGAGATTTTTGGCGTACTCGGCGCCGATGATCAGACTATCGGCATTGGGCCGGGCCGCCATTTCAACCCATCCCCGGACATGTTCATTCGGACCGAGATACCAGGAATAATCAGCGCCCGCCATGATGCCGTCATAATAAAGACTCCAGGCCGACATTCCTTCGGGAGTTATATTGCCATAAGAATTGTCCGGACCTGCCGCCCCCTCCGCTAAACCCCACATCCGGACCATATCCGAATCCGCTATTTTGATGGCCAAGGCGACTCCGGCGTTGACGTCTGCGAGCGCCTGTGTGGATTGCGCGTCGGACAAACCCATCATGAAAATGCCGCCTCCGACAAAAGGGGCCAGAGCAACTCTTCGGCCAAGGCGCCAAGGCGAAATAACGTCGTAATAAAGGCTTCCCGCCAACAAATGTTCGGCGCCCGGGCCGATGAGAGGGCCGATATAGGAATCGGGGTTTGAGGAAACTTTATCTCCTCCAGAAAAAGAGGTTTGGTAAAAGGCAAATCTTGATGGGCCTTGACTACCCTCGCCCCATCCCCTCGCCCTCAGGGCAAAGGATAAGGAAAAAGTTTGGGGAAGTTCCGTGGCGTTTCTTTGCGCATCCAAGCCAAATTTTGAATTTAAAAAAATATTGCCACCGGAAAGGACGGCCAGGGCGTCAATCCCTGTTCCCTGGTATTTAAAGGTGGCGTTCGCGACCCCATAAGGACTGGTGGTCAATGTCCCAAAAGGCAGGCAAGGGCCGCCAAACAAACTACAACTATTGACCAGGCCGCCTCTGGCCCCCAGGGAAAGCCAGGGGGTAACGGAAAAAATCGCAGACCCTTCTATGCGGTAATCCTGGAGCGTGGTCTTGATTTTTAGTTTACCATTGGAGTTACGCTTGGAAGAGGCCGCCGGGGCCGGGTTGTTTGCCTGAGCGGTCGCTACGGGAACCGGGGTTGGCGCCGCCGATGATGAAGGGCGTTGGTTTTGATCAAAACCAGCCTCAAGCGCCGAGCGGATATTCCCAACCGAATCCTCGGCCAATAAAGTCAGGGGCCATAAATAAATAAGGATCCCCGTCAGACCCTTCATCAACGACAAAAAAAACGCGTGTTACGCGGCAACGTCGGCTCCGGCGCCGCAACATTTCTTATATTTTTTTCCGCTACCGCACCGGCAGGGGTCGTTGCGGCCGATCTTGGGGCCGGCCCGAACCTCCGGCTTGACCTTATCGGCAAGCGTGTCGTCCGGGGGCTTTTCCAACTCCTCCTTATGAGCCTCGACCCATTTCATGACCTCTTGCTCGCTTTTGATATTAACGCCGTCCGCTTGCATCCGTTGATAAAGAGCCGTCACCTGCCGGCGCACATTAGGGTCCCTCATCATGCGAAAAAGTTGTTTGCGGTCAACCTTGCCCTTGACGAACTGCCCTAAGGAATTTTTTTGAGCCTGATCCGAAGACGGCGCTTGGGCGCTGTCTTCCTTCTTGCCTGTTAGTTTTTTCCAAAATTCACGAAGCATAAATTAAACTACTGAGAAAAATCTCCGTGGAGATGAGCAGTTGCCTACTAATTATAAATCTTGGAGCGCATAAATTCCCATTTCATCTCGGCTATGGCCATTGAGCGCCTTTAACACCACTTCCAACGACCGGGGAGTCGCGACAAGGGGAACGCCGTGTAGCAGCGCTTTGGTGCGGATGGAATAGCCGTCATCGCGGGACTTGGTTTCGTATGAAGGCGTATTAACGACCAGGCTCACTTTTTGATTAGAAATAACATCAACCACATTGGGGCGGCCCTCCCCCAGCTTAAAAACCTCGCGCGCGTCAATGCCGCCGTGATCCCTCAAATAACGCGCCGTATGCCGCGTCGCGAGAATTCCGAAACCCAGATCAAAAAAACGTTTGGTTAAAGAAAGAAATTTCGGTTTGTCTTCGTTTTTAAGCGACACAAGAATCTGGCTCTTGGGGCTGGGGGGTTTGGCGTGGGAAAACGACTGGGCCTTCACCAGCGCCTCGACAAAACTTCGGCCCAAGGCCATGGTCTCGCCGGTGGAGCGCATCTCCGGGCCAAGGACTACGTCGGCGCCTTCAAAACGTTCCCAAGAAAACACCGGCGTTTTAATGGCATGCCAGCGCGCCGGACGGCTCAATAAAACACGATAAGGCTTTAGTAATTCTTCAAGGCTCTGCCCCAGACAAGCCTTGGCCGCGATCTTGGCCCAAGGAACGCCCCGCGCCTTGCTGATAAAAGGCGCCGTGCGGCTGGCGCGCGGATTGGCCTCGATCACATAAAGACCGCCTCGATAAATGGCGTACTGAATATTAAGCAAGCCTTTAATCTTAAGTTCCCTGGCAATCAACAATGAAACTTTTTCAACTTCTTCGATCCGGCGCTTAGAAATCGTCATGGGCGGCCAAACGCAGGAGGAATCCCCGGAATGAACCCCTGTTTCCTCAATATGTTCCATGACGCCGCAGACGACCCCGCGCGTCCCATCCGCCACCACATCCACGTCGAGTTCGATCGCATCTTCCAAAAATTCATCAATATAAATTTCAGTTTTGCCCGTCCGCGGCCAGGGCCATGCTTTAAGGTGCTCCTCAAACGCCGAGGTCTCGAAAAAAATCCTCATGCCTCGTCCGCCCAGCACGTATGAAGGCCGCACAAGAACCGGAAAATTAAGCCGCCGGGACGAAGACAAATAACGGCGCGCATCGGCCATGCCGGTCAAAACGGCCCATCGAGGATGTTTAATCCCGCAAGCCCTCAAAAATCGAGCGAATTTTTTACGGTCCTCGGCCATGTCAATATGAGCGACCGAGGTGCCAAGCAACATGGGCTGACCCAATTCCTCAAGCAAGGCATGAGCCATATTCAGCGGCGTTTGGCCCGCGAAGCCCAAAAGAATTCCGGCCAAACCCCTTTTTTCGTGGCGCGCCACCCGCAAAACATCTTCAAGATGAACCGGCTCAAAATAAAGCCGGTCGGCTGTGTCATAGTCCGTGGACACGGTTTCAGGATTGGAATTGATCATTATGGCTTGATAGCCAAGCTCGCGGATGGCTTCCGCCGCGTGAACGCAGGCATAATCAAACTCAATACCCTGGCCGATACGATTGGGGCCGGAGCCAAGCACAATAATTTTGCGGGATTGAGACGGAAGCTCCCTGTCGTCGCCTTGTCCATGAAAAGTGGAATAAAAATAAGGGGTTTCGGCCTCAAACTCAGCGGCGCAAGTATCCACCTCCGCGAATGATGCCTCTAGCCCCTGCCGGCGCGCCTCCCTCTGAACAAGAGCCGCCGTAACGCCCGCCAAGGCGCCGAATTGACGCTCGCTAAATCCCATTCGACGGGCATGGGCCAGCCGGCGGGGCCATTGGGAAGGCCGGCGGCGTAATTCACGCTCCAGAACGGCCGCGCGTGAGATCTCCCGCAAAAACCAAGGATCAATGCCGCTTAAATGATAAAGATCCTCAATGGAAGCGCCGTCCAATAGCGCGGAATAAACGGCAAACACCCTCTTAGGATTAGGCCGCGAGACAAGCCGCAATGTCTCGGCCTCGACCGGAGGCCCCCCTAAGCGCTCTAAACCCTCGTGGCCGTCTTCTAGGCTACGCAATGCCTTTTGTAACGCCTCCAAAAAATTACGTCCGATGCCCATGGCCTCGCCGATGGATTTCATTTGCGTGGTTAAGGTGTCGTCCGAACCGGGAAACTTCTCAAAATGAAAACGCGGCGCCTTGACAACGACATAATCCAAAGCCGGCTCAAAGGAAGCCGGGGTTTTCCCGGTAATCTCATTAGTGATTTCATCTAAAGTCATGCCAACGGCGAGCATGGCGGCAATTTTGGCTATAGGGAATCCCGTGGCTTTGGAAGCCAGGGCGGAGGAGCGCGACACGCGCGGATTGATTTCAATAATGACCATCTCCCCGGTTTTTGGATGGACGGCGAACTGAACATTGGAACCGCCGCAGGCGATCCCGATCACATCGTAAGCGCGAAAAGCGAGATCCCTCATCTTTTGGTACTCGACATCGGTCAACGTCTGAATAGGGCAGACCGTAATCGAATCTCCCGTATGAACCCCAAGCGGGTCAAAATTTTCAATACCGGCCACCACGGATTGATTGCCCTTGACGTCGCGCATCAACTCAAGCTCGAATTCCTTCCAATGGTGGAGATACTCCTCAATAAGAACGCGATGAACCGGGGAAAGGCTCAAGGCCCGGTCCAGCTCCGTTAAAAATTTATCCTGAGAATAAACAATGGAGGAACCAAGGCCCCCCAAGGTAAACGAGGGCCGAAGAACCAGAGGAAATCCGATCTTCGGAGCCAGCTTCAATCCTCCATCTAAATCATTGACATAGACGCTCTTCGCCGTTCTTATTCCCGCCTGAGTCATGGCTTGACGAAAAAGATCGCGGTCTTCGGCCTTCCTGATAGCCGAGGCGCTTGCCCCGATGAGCTCGACGCCATAGCGCTTGAAAACTTTTTGTTCCTCAAGCTCACAGGCGAGATTCAAGGCGGTTTGCCCCCCCAAAATCGCTAAGCACGCCCCAGGCCGCTCCTTGGCAATAATACGTTCCAAAAAAGGAACAACGAGCGGTTCAATATATGTGCGCGTGGCCACATCAGGGTCGGTCATGATGGTGGCGGGATTGGAATTAACGATAACAACCTGATAGCCCAGTTTTCTTAAAGCCTTAATTGCCTGAGTTCCCGAATAATCAAATTCACAGGCTTGGCCCACCACAATAGGGCCCGAGCCAATAACCAAGATTTTTTTAATGTCTTTACGAGGGGGCATATGGCAACGCCATCTCCCGAAAGCGCTGAAAAATTCCCCGCGCCTCCCAAGGGCCGGGGGCTGATTCCGGATGAAATTGAACGCTGAAAAACCGGCGTTCTTCGCTTTCTATCCCCTCGACCGCGCCGTCATTAAGGCTGGTAAAAGTGACGCGCACGTCGGACGCAAGGGTATCCGGATCCACGGCAAAACCATGATTATGCGAACTAATCCAAACCCGACGACTCGCCGTATCTTGAACCGGATGGTTAACGCCATGATGGCCGAATTTCATTTTATAAGTCCGGCCTCCAGAGGCCAAACCCAAGAGCTGATGCCCGAGGCAAATTCCCAAAATCGGCGCTCGCCGCTTACTTTTAAGGATAGACCTGATTTCACCAATCACATCAATAAGCGCCGCCGGATCGCCGGGGCCGTTAGAAAGCACGATCCCTTTGGGATTGATGGCAAGAATTTCCCCGGCTCGGGACCGCCACGGCACAACGACCGGGGCAAAGCCCATGGAAGATAAATTCCTTAGAATGCTCCATTTAATTCCAAAATCCAACACGGCAATCCGAGGACGGCGCTCTCCTAAATTAGGCCAGGCGGCCAGACGGCCCCTGCGCCACAGGCGCGGTTTGGCAACCGACACGTCCTGAGCCAGGGCCAGCCCCTCCATGACCGGATGGCGGCGGATTTTCTCAATGGTCCGGCCCGGATGAAAACCGGTCCGCCCTCCAACCGCAACGATCGCCCCCCGCATAGTCCCTGTCGAGCGTAAATGTTTGGTGACGGCGCGAGTGTCAATTCCAAAAAGGCCGGCGACCTTATGTTGCCGCAAATACTCATCCAGACTCTTTCGCGCGCGCCAATTCGACGGCGTTTCAGCCAACTCCATCACCGCCATGCCGGCCACATGAACCTTCGAGGACTCCTGATCCTGCAAAGTAATCCCATAATTGCCGACATGAGAAGTGGTCATTACGACAATCTGCCCATGATAGGAAGGATCGCTCAGGACTTCCTCATAACCGCACATGGCCGTGTTAAAAACCACTTCGCCCAGCGTTTCAAGCGTTACAGAACGAGATAAAGCCCGATAAGAACGAAGGCCGCCGAACAAGGTCCCGGAAAAATAGCTACCGTCCTCTAAAACAAGATAACCGCGGGACGCGCGGCTCATCCCCCTGTCAACCATTCCCTGGCGAATCCGGCGTCAAGCACGATTTGATTATCCGCCTTGCGTCCCAGAGAAACAATGGCCGGCGAAACGCCGGCGAACGCCGCGGTTTCATCCACCAGCCGCTTGGCGGCGCCGGGCAAATCGCTCCAACGTTTAACAGACGTGAGGTCCCCGGAAAACCCCGGCAGTTCCTTGTACACGGGATTGGCCTTGGCTAAAATCTCCGGGTCATCCGGAAAATCCTTGAAAATTTTCCCGCGCCAGGAATAACCCACGCAAACTTTAAGCGAAGCCAGTCCGGCCAGCGTGTCCAACTTGGTCAGCGCTAAATGAGTAACGCCGTTTAACCGGCAGGCTTTGCGGATCATGGTAAGGTCGAGATGTCCTATCCGGCGCGGACGCCCTGTGGTGGCGCCGTATTCCAAACCCGTCTCGCGAATTTGGCTTGCCAATGCTCCGTGAATCTCCGTTGGAAAAGGCCCCTCCCCGACTCTTGTGGTAAAAAGCTTGGCCACGCCCAGCACCGCGTCAATTTTCGGGCCGATGCCTACGCCGCAGGGAGCATAGCCCGCCACGGGATTAGAGCTCGTCACATAGGGATACGTGCCGAAATCCACATCTAAAAACGTACCCTGCGCGGATTCAAGAAGAACGCGGCGACCGCGGCTAAGCGCGTCGGTTATTTCAATCGAAACATCCGCCAACAAGCGCTTGAGAAAAGGGGCTAATTTTTTCTGGGTCTCAAACGTCTCGCGCTCAATAGAGCGAATTTCCGAAGGCCGCGCAAAAGGGGCCAGCAATTCGCGGACATTAGCCATGACTCGCTCCTGAAATCGAGGCGTATTCAAATAATCGAGAACCCGTAAACCCAAGCGGGCGATTTTATCCCGGTAACTCGGACCGATGCCGCGTTGGGTGGTTCCCAGGCGACTGCCTTCTCCAAGATAACGCTCCAAGCTTAAATGATAAGGAAGTATGACGTGGCACAAAGGGCTTAACCCCAAGCGCCGGCCGATCCTGACTCCGCGCTTGGCAAGATGGCCGATCTCCTCGTAAAGCGCCTTCGGGTCAACGACCACTCCGTTGCCGATATAACAGCGGACGTTAGGATAGACGATGCCAGAGGGGATCAAGTGAAGAGCCAGGACCTCGTTGTTGCCCAGCACCAAGGTATGTCCCGCGTTATTGCCGCCTTGATACCTGGCCACGGCATAAGCCCGGCGGGCCAACGTATGAATAACGCGGCCCTTGCCTTCATCTCCCCATTGAAGACCAACAACCACTAAAACGGGCATCGCAGAATTTTAGCTTTTAAGGGGTTGGCAAATAATAATCGTGAAGTCCGGTAAAACGATTTTGCCTCTTGTGGCGGAACGGATTGCGTGTTAAAAACAAAATATCATGCAGGGCCTCTACCATTGCCAAAAAACCACCGCCTATGCAGACTCTTGAAATCGCGGCGAAAGAAGTACTAATGCACCTCGGGCGCGCCTTGAGCCAGGTCAATCTTTACAGCATCAATCATCCGGCGGTCAAAAAAATCATCGCCGAGTGCTGTCAAATTCTCTCGGAATCGCTCAATAGCGACATCTTTGAGGAGATCGTATTTTCGCTGGACCACGACACGCTCTTGGTCAACGGACGCAGGATTGGCTCGATCAAAGATCAATCCGGCAGCATCCGGATGTTCTTTCTGCGCTATAACCTCCACAGCATCTCCTTCCTGCGCGGACTCGAGGAAGAGGAAATGATGGGACTCCTGAAAGTTCTCAAGGAGAACATTAAGGATTTGAAAGATTTTAATCTCGATCAATATTTGGGAGAAAAACAAATCCGGCACATCCGGGCGAACGAAGCGTTCTACACTAAAGTCGAAAAAGAAGAGGATAATGTGGTCGAGGAAACAGGCGGCGCTCCGGACGCGGCGGCGGCCACGGGAAGCCCGATCGCCGCGAAAGATTCTCCTGCCGCCAAAGAGATCCCCGCCAACAAGGAAACGGAATCTCTTAAAGCGATCCTAGGGCGGCTCCTAGATAAGAGCGGGGAAGAAGGTTCGAGCGGCGAAGCCGGCGATCTTCTCGAAGCCGGATATGAGGAATGCAAAATAGAGTTAAACCGGCTTGTCAATGAAGCGACCAAAGCGCTCTTGGCCGAAATCGCCCGGCTTGAAAATGAATTAAAACGCCTTCAGGGAATCTTAAGCAAAACCCTTTCCGGATTTGCGACCCTTGACCGCGATGGAAATATTCTTTCAGTGGACGCTATAACGGAAGAATTATTAGGCCTCCCGCAAAAAGATCTGGCCGGAAAACCCATTTTCGACCAGGCGGAACCCGCCACTCACCACCTGGTCACCGCGCGCGAATTAGGGCAAATGCCCTCAAAACCAACCTCTCCCTCCATCAATATTCGTAGCAGTCCCGATCTCGCCCAAGCCATCGGGATCTCGGGATCCCTCCTCTACAATGAATCAACCCGCATCGTGGGACTCCTGATGACACCAGCCGAAAACGCGAAAATCAAGGAGTATGAACGGCTCAAGACCAAGATGCTCTCCACCATCGTCGCCACCATGGCGGAACCGCTCGAACTGCTTGAAAAGGGAGTCGAACGGTTCGAGGCGGAAACCGCCGGCCACCTGGCTCCGGAACAACGCCAATTGCTCACTCATATCATCACCGTCCAAGACCGCATCCGATACATAGCCAAGGAACTCCGCGAATATTCCCAGATTGCAAGCGCGCAACTCAAGGTCTTCAAGGTCAACAGCTCCATTTACTCGATCGTCCACGACGCGACTGAAGGCATCCTCGAATGGGCCAAATCAAAAAAAATTTCCATTGATATTAAACAAGAACGGGGCCTGCCGGACGTTCAATGCGATCCAAAACGCTCCGTCGAAGCTTTACGTCATCTTTTGGCCAATGCCATCAAAAATTCCAAAGAAGAGCGCTCCATTGAAGTCTCCGTGACACAGGGGAAAGAAGCCCAAGAGGGATTCATCCTGGTTGTAGTCAAAGATCAGGGCCAAGGGATCCCCTCAAGCGAGGTGGGCAGTATCCAAGAGGAATTTTCCCAATCCAGCACGCCTCCCTTTGAAGAAAAGGGCCTGGGACTTGGAATCACCCTTGTTAAATCCTTAATTGAGCTCCAAAAAGGCGCTTTTTCCATTGAAAGCGCGCCCGGGCAAGGCGCCACCGCCTCGTTCACCTTGCCCATCTTCATCGCGCCGCCCGGCTATACACCGCCGGAAAAAGTCGAAAAGGTGATTAAAAAAACCTGGTGGCAGAAACTTCTCAATTTTTTCGGAATCAAATACTGACTCAAAGCAAACGGTTGCGCTCGCTCGAATCGTTCTACCAGTCCAGCAGTCGCCGCAACAAGCCGGGTTTTGGGCCTGTGCGGCGCAAAGCCCAAACGCGAAGATCCGGAGGAAATGTCGCCTCGCCGACCACTGAATGGCCAAAGCGCACGCGAACGCCGGCTAGTTCGCCCTCGCGCCAGACGGATTCTACTGGCGCCTCTATGGGATAAAGGCCGTTGTCCGCGTAACCACCGAAGACCTCGGCCAAATATAAGCCGGTATCCCTGCTCTCGAGCACGTAAACGGACGTAACGTCGCCGGCCGCAAGCTCCACCGCGCGAACCGCGGCAAGCCGGCTACTCGTGGATCCGGGCGTCTGGCGCGGCCCGGAGGCGCTTTCCAGCGCAATTCTCAAATTCAAAAAAATTTCCCCCTTATCGGCCGCTGGGGCTGAGTTAAAAAAAAACGGCGAATACGGGGCGCGGCCCGAAAGCGTAGCCGGGCTCTGGCGATACTCCTTAAGACTCAAAACATCAGTTTCATAGGCGTACTTAGGCGGAATACGCCAAGCGCGACTAGCGCGAACAAGCTCCTCGAGCCACAGATCAACGCCGTCCTGGCGGCCGGCCACCAGGGACTCCCTGATCGCGATCAACCGGCTCGACTCGCCGCCAATTTTATCCTCCCACTCTTGCTCAAGACTCTGGCTAACGCCCACATGGCACAACTCGGAAAGCCGGGCTCGATAAATCGCCTTCTCAAACTCATACCAATGAATGCCAAGGTCGGTTTCATAAAGATAAGGATTTTCGCTAAAAACGCATCTCAAACGAAACGACGGGCAGGACGCCGCGCCGGTCACGTTGGCGATAAACAAGGCCAAGCCGTACATATTGGGATACTGACTTAAAAATTTTACTTTGACGACAAAGACATCCCTCATGCGGCCATGAAGAATTTTAAGCGCCTGCTCCACGTCGTAACCGGAAAGTCCCAACGCGAGCTCGGCCTCGCGGGCCAAAGCGCCGGTTTCCTCGACTAACAGTTCAATCTTGTCGCGCATAAAAAGTGAAGGCTAATTGTTTCTTATTATCACGACTCATGCAAAATGATAAAAAGCCGCTCATGGTGAGCCTGTCGAACCATGAGCCAAGACGCAAAAAACCCTGTATTCATCCTTCGACAAGCTCAGGATGAGCGGAATGCAATGAATTTGCATGAGTCGTATTATTATGACTTATTCCCGCCGAATTCAAAAAATTTTTTTAAAACCTGTAGAATAGTACGGTGAACCAAACTCTTGGCGGCTCCCATTTTTCTCTGCTAAGCATGATCGCGCAAGGCTGGCCCGTCCTTAGCGTTCTACTCGGCTACTCCATTTTGTCCTTAGCCGTAATGTGGGACCGGTGGATGGCATTTCATAGAGCCTCCAAGGGCTCGGCGGCCTTCGTTAGACAAGTTAACGTAAAAATCTGCTTGGCAAACGACTCTCGCGGAAAGGAACGCTTGGCGCAACATGAAATTTCACGCTGGATTACTCCGCTCGAGGCCCGACTGCCTATCCTAGGAACCATCGCCAGCACCGCCCCTTTCATCGGGCTACTGGGAACCGTCATCGGAATTATCCGCGCGTTTAAGGCCGTTTCCGTCAGCCTGGGCGGCGGGCCCTCCGTTGTGGCTAACGGCATTGCCGAGGCCCTGATTACCACGGCCTTCGGCATCATGGTGGCGATTCCAGCCATCGTGGCCTATAATTATTTCAACAGCCGCCTAGAACGCCTCGAGCGCCAGATGGAGCTGGCCGTAGCGGATCTCATCACAGGATTGCCGGACAAATAATGCTCGCCGCGCCACGCAATCATCGCTCCGGGCGTGGTTTTTTCTCCGACATCAATCTCATTCCCCTCATTGACGTGGCCTTGGTTCTCGTCATTATCTTTATGGTAATTACCCCGTTTCTTTTGCGCTCCCAGATCGAGGTCAATGTGCCCAAGTCCTCGGCCACCTCCCAAGCGCCGGAGGCGCCGCTCGAGATCACGCTGACTAAAAGCGGCCATGTTTTTCTTGCGGCCCGCGAAATTCCCTGGATAGATTTAGAACGAGAGCTCGCGTTACGTATCCGAGGTAAATCCCTGCTGATTCAAGCGGACAAAGATACGGCTCTCGACAAAATCGTTAAAATCATGGATATCGCCAAGCGCCTTAAAGTCGGAAAACTCGGAATTGCGGCCACGCCGTCGGGGTCGTAGGGCCTAATGCGCGAAGGTTTTCTTTACTCCTCCTTGTTTCACGCCTTTATAGCTCTGGCTTTTCTTCAACATTTCTTAATCGGGCCTCAACAGAAAAAAAACTACTATGTCGTTGACCTGTCGTTAAGTAGCCTGCCGTCCGGTTCCTCCTTGGGAACGCAGGATATCGCCACGTTGCCGGAAAACGAAGACTACCTGAGCACGCCTTCCACGGAAAAAAACAAAAAGCAAACCAAGCCCCAGTCGCCAATCCCAAAAGCCGCCTCCATCGCCTCGCCTCATTTTGGCGCAGGAAGCGCCCGCTCCAGCGTGGGCGCAGGTTCAGGGATCGGCAATTTCCCTTTTCCTTTTTATATCGAAACGATCCAACGAAAAATCGCGGCCCAATGGAACTCAACCTACTGGAAAGACAGCTATCTTCTACGCCGCGCCCAAACAGCCTTCATCATCCACAAAGATGGCAGTATTGCCGCCCCTGAATTGACCGAAAAATCCGGCGACTCCTACTACGATCTGGCCTGCTTAAGAAGCGTGAGCCTGGCCGCCCCCTTTCCCCCCTTGCCCGAGGGCTTTGCCCCGGACAAACTCAAAATCGTCTTCGACTTCGAAATCGCGCCGTAATCCGAACCGCCTTTACGCTCGCGGGTGGGTGCGAAGATAAATTTGTTGAAGGCTGGAGGCGGTGAGGGTTGTATAAATCTGGGTCGCCTCCAAAGATTTATGACCCAAGAGCTCTTGGACGCTACGCAAATCAAGGCCATTAAGAAGAAGGTGCGTGGCGAAAGAATGCCTGAGTTGATGCGGGGTCACCCTTTGATTAAGCGCGGCGCGAGCCAAAGCGCTGATGCGCCGCTCCATGATCACGCGGCTCAAAGGCGCGCCGCAAGGATTGGCAAACAGATAATAATGGCCCTGCGGCCGCTTAACCCGATGCTGATACTCTTTCCAATAAAACTTCAAGGCTTTCAAGGCCCGCTCGCCCATCGGCGCCATTCTTTCTTTGGCCCCCTTGCCCATCACGCGGACCATGCCTTGCTCCCATTCCACGGAGGCGGCGGGAAGCCCGCAAAGTTCGCTGATACGAAGGCCCGAGGAATAAAGAACTTCCAGGGCCGCCCAATCACGAAGCGAGGGAAGCCTGGACCTGCCTGAAGCCTCCTGAGCGCGACGACTGGAAAAATCCAAAAGTTTTTCCACCTGATCCTTAGCCAAAGCGCGAGGCAGACTGCGGCTTCGTTTTAATCGCTGTCCGAAACTCAACAAATTCGACGCGGCCGGCAAGCCGCTCGGATGAACGTCGGCCACGTATTTGAGCCATCCCCGCAACGAGGAAATATGCCGGGCCAAGGTGGCGCTTGAAATTCCGGTCTGCTCCTTCTTAACGGCCAAATAACCCCTCAACATAGTCCGGCTCAAACTCGTCAATTGCGCCGCGCCATGGCCGGCGGCGTAACGAGTGAAATCCTTCAAATCCTGGCCGTAAGATTCGAGCGTATTGATGGCCAGATTACGGCGGACTCTCAGATAGGTAAGGTATTCCTGAATCGAACGATCAATCTCAGTCATCAGCGACGCTTCATCGGCTCAACGGTTGCGCGCTAAAGCGCCCACCGCCCAACTGAGCGCTCGACCGCTTTCCTCATGCAGGAGGCGCGGCCGGCCCCGGCTCCGGCGGCGCCTGGGGAGGCGAAGATCCAGGCGCGGCCTCCGGCTTGGGCAAAGATTTCGTAAAACGACACTTGGGAAACTTGGGGCAAGCTAAAAACGGCCCCCGGCGGCCCGTGCGCTCAACCAAAAAGGTTCCGCATTTCTCACACGGAATCTCCGTGGCCTTAACCACTTTTTTCTGACCCGAGGCCGTAAGCCCGATTTTGAAGGTGCACGTTGGAAAATTTTTGCAGGAAAGGTACTTGCCGAACCGGCTTTCCCTCAAGAGCATGGGCAAGCCGCATTTTTCGCATTTCTCCTGGGTCTCCTGGGGCTCGACTATTTGGGCGACCATCTCCTTTTCCGCCTTTTTCAAATCCACCTCAAACGCTTTCCAGAAATCATGAAGGACTTTCTTGCTCTGCGCCTTCCCCTCGGCAATCTCGTCTAAAAGCGATTCCATCTTAGCGGTGAATCCAACGTCCATAATCTTGGAAAAATGCTCGCTCAGGCGTTCGTAGACTTTTACGGCTATTTCCGTCGGGATAAAAACCTTTTTTTCCAATGTGACGTAGTTGCGGGCGATCAGGGTCCCAATGGTGGGGGCATAAGTCGAAGGCCTGCCCACGCCATTGGCCTCCATGGTCTTGATAAGGCTCGCAGGGTTAAAGCGCGGGGGCGGTTCGGTGGAATGCTGTTGGGTGAGAAATTCCAAAAATTTAAGCTCCTCGCCCCTGACGAGCCGCGGCAACCGCCGGCCCTCCTCTTCGGAACCCTCGCGGTCTTGCCGTAAATCGAGCCGGCGAAACCCGTCAAAAAGCACAACGGTTCCCGAGGTCCGAAATCCGCAGTTTGCCGCCGCTATATTGATTGAAGTTACGGCAAGCTTGGCCTCGGCCATCTGGCTTTGAAGGAAACGCCGCCAGATGATGTCGTAAACCTTGATCTCATCGGGATTGAGCGCATGAGCCAAGGATTCGGGCGTACGTTCCGCGCTGGTGGGGCGGATCGCCTCATGGGCCTCCTGAGCGAATTTCTTTTTTTTCAAAAAGCGCTTATGCGTATCCTTGCCGGCGTAAGCGGCGCCAAAATTCTTTGCGATGTAACTCAAAGCTTCGGCGCGCGCCTCGGGCGCGATATGAACCGAGTCCGTACGCATGTAGGTAATCAGACCCATCGTTCCGCCGGGCAACGATTTGCCCTCGTACAAAGATTGAGCCAACATCATGGTTTTAGCCGGTGAAAATCCGCAGGCGCGATGCGAGCTTTGCTGAAGATCGGCCGTGGTTAAGGGCGGCAACGGCATACGAATGGCCTGGGTTTCCTTGACCTCCTCCACGCGAAAAGAGGCGCCCTGCAGGCCGGCCACAATCTTGTCCACCGCGTCTTTAGAGCCAATGTCCAGGCGCTCGATTTTTCGTTCGCCCTCTCGCACAAGCAGGGCCAGTAGTTCGGAATCTTTGACATGATCCTTGACTGCGGCGTCTTTTTTGGCAAGCCGCGCCTGGACGGACCAGTATTCCTGGGGCCGGAAGGCCAGGATTTCCTTCTCCCGCTCCACAATGAATTTTAAAGCCACGGACTGCACCCTGCCGGCGGATAGGCGGCGCTGAACTTTTCTCCACAACAACGGCGAAATCGAATAACCCACCAACCGGTCAATGATGCGCCGGGCTTGCTGGGCTTCGACAAGATTCATGTCAATCTGCCGTGGATTTTTTATCGCTTCCCCGATGGCGCGGGGTGTAATTTCATGGAAGGTAATGCGAGCCACGGCCTCGGGCTTAGCTCGGATAAGCTCTAAAAGATGCCAAGCGATGGCCTCGCCCTCCCGGTCAAAGTCAGTTGCGAGATAAATTTTGGAAGCCTCCTTGGCCATCGCCTTAATCGCATTGACAAGAGGCGCTTTGCCTTGCAGGACAACGTAATGGACGGCAAAATCTTTTTTAGGATCAACGCCAAGAGTGGACCTGGGCAGATCGCGAATGTGCCCCATGCAACTTTTGACCATGAAATTTTTTCCCACCATTGCGCTGATGGTGCGTTCCTTGGTGGGAGACTCCACAATAATGAGCGCCTTGGCTTGCTTCATAATACCGCCCGCTCGAATGCTTTCCTCATCGGCGCTCCTCTCGGATCAAAACATAGCCGTTCGCTGATTCTCTGACCCGGCCGGAAAGCTCGAGTTCAAGAAGCGTCTTGTTGGCCAGTTCAAGGTCAAGGCCCGTGGTTTCAAGAATAGCATCCAGAGTTCTCGGCTCCGAGGATAGGTGCCGTAAAATTTGCTCTCCGGTTTGAGAGGCTTGCGGGACGCCGGGCGGCTCCTTGATCGCCGCCTTCTTGACCGGAGGCTTGGATAAAGCGGCGACGTCGGGCAGTTCTTCAATGAGATCGTTAATGGACGTCAGCGCAATCGCCCCCTGGCGAATTAAGGCATTAGGTCCTCGGCTCATCTTGGAAAAAATGCTGCCGGGAACCGCAAAAACGTCCTTGCCAATTTTTGCCGCCCAACGCGCGGTGATCAAGGCGCCGGAATCCATGTCTCCTTCCACCACAATCACGGCCAAGGAAAGCGCGGCAATTAATCGGTTGCGGCGTGGAAAATTTGGCGCGCGCGGGCCGGCGCCCAAGGGAAACTCGCTAATCACCGCGCCCTGGGCCGGGATCAACTCCTCTTGCAATCGGCGATTGCTCGGCGGATAAAAAACATCAAGACCTGTCCCCAAAACCGCGATCGTCCAGCCATTCGAGTCAAGAGCGACGCTGTGGCTCGCCGTGTCAACGCCGTAAGCCAAACCGCTCGCCACAGTCACCCCCAGGCGGACTAAATCCCTGGATAATTGCTCAGCCACGGCGATGCCATAAGGGCCGGCCCGCCGGGCGCCGACGACGGCAATCACCGGCTGGCGCCACGCGGCCAGATCTAACGCGCCGTTAGCCCAGATGCCGCAGGGCTCGTCCGCGCCCTCCAATCCGGTAAAAATTTTCCCGAGTTCCTCGGGAAGGTAAAAACGCCAGCCCTTCTTAAGGGCTTGGTCGTAAAGACCGCGAAAATCCGCTTGCGTTGACCTCGGCACGCCGCCCTGCTTGACGCTTTCCTCTTGCTGATGGCGCAGGAAAGCCTCTAGGCGATCTTCACCGCTGATGCTCATTGGAGTTCCTTGTTATTGGGCCGTCTATCGAGGGGCGCGGACGAGGCCATCGCCGACTTGAATGGAATCATGAGAAAATAAAATTACCCCCTCCGCGCGACTTTGATAAATCTCCGGAGTGATCCGAAGCTTTCCCACCTTCTCAAAAATCCAATATTTTTTTTTGGTCTTAGGGTCAAAGGTTTTCTTCTTTTTTCGCACAACCATGTACTCGTCGCCGCTGACGATCCCGTCTTTAGAGCCTAAATTCACGTACACCTTATCTCCTTGGGAAAGCATATCGCGCTCAACGTCACGGCTAGAGATAATCTTGCCCTCGTAGTCGGTAAATTCGACAAACGAAACGGCCGGCGCGCCGGGCTCCGGCCCAACCGAGGCATCAGGTTCAGAGGAGTCTTCGACTGCAACCGGCTCAGGCGAAGCCTGAGCGACTTCAAGGGGGATGGAAACCGGCCCGGCCGGCGCTTCGATCTGGGTCGCCGGCGTGATTTCTTGTGAAGCCGGCTCCTCTCTGAGCACTTCTTCCTTCGACGGTTCAAGCGCCTGTTGGGGATCATCCTTAAGGGCCCCATCCATCGTCCCCGTGGCGACGGACACGCTGCTAGCGAGCGCCATATTAAGAGGACCCGGCAAAATCAAGGTCTGCTGAGGAATAATCACATCAGGGTCGGCCACGGTCTGTTTATTGGCATCGTGAAGGCGGGTCCATTGAAAACCGTCGCTATAAAGCATCTTGGCAATACCCCAAAGCGTGTCGCCCTTGACAACGACATAGCGCTCTTGAGGACTCGGCGGCTCCTCGGATAAAACCCACGTCGGCGCCGCGCAAATCAACGCCGCAGACAACACCAACGTCCGTTCAATGAATTGATATTTCTTCATATTCCCTCCAAAATTTCAATAACTCACCGCGCGGTCTAACGAGCGCATCTTGACCGCCAGACTGATGTCTTCCAGCGAGATCGCCTCCCGCCCCGTCAAATCCGCGGCAGTTCTGGCCACCTTCAAAATACGATGATAGGCCCGAGGGGACAAGCCCTGCCGCTTCATGACTTCCCTTAAAAAGTCTTCCTCTTCTTTGCCCATTTTGCAATAGGCTCTTAGGTCTTGAAGGCCCATGTGGGCATTAAGCCGCGTCTTGCGGCCATTGGACGCGCCAAAACGCTTGGACTGACGTTCACGCGCCGCTAGGACGCGGCGGCGAATTTCAGCCGTTGGCTCGGCCGCGCTCTTAGGCCCGGCCCCGCCCACGGCCTCACGAAACTCCTGGGCCGAAACCTGGGCATGGATATCAATCCTGTCCAAAATCGGGCCGGAAAATTTTCTTCGGTACCTCAAAATCTGGCCCGTGCTACATTGGCACTCCCGCTCCCGAGATCCCATCCAACCGCAGGGACAAGGATTTGTGGCCGCGATTAAGGAAAACCTGGCTGGATAGCGGAACTTGCCGGCGGCGCGACTGACCGAGACATCGCCTTCCTCCATGGGCTGGCGCAAAACCTCCAAAACCCGACGGTCAAACTCCGCCATCTCATCTAAAAACAAGATTCCGTGATGAGCCAGGCTCACCTCCCCGGGCAGGGCTTGGGCGCCGCCGCCCACAATTGAAACATCGCTCGCCGTATGATGCGGACTGCGAAATGGCCGATGCGCCACTAGAGGCCAAGGTCCTTCAAGGGGAGCGGCCACGGAATAAATTTTCGTAAGCTCAAGACATTCGTTTTGATCCAAGGGCGGAAAAAGACCGGCATAGGCCTTAGCCAAAAGGGTCTTGCCCACGCCCGGTGGGCCGATTAAGAGCACATGATGCGCGCCGGCGGCCGCGATCTCAAGCGCCTTTTTGGCCAAGGTATTGCCCAAAATGTCGGCAAAATCAATCCCCCCCTCGCTACCGGCGCCATCCAAAAAAGATCGCCAAAAATCAGCGCTCAAACGATACGGCTCGATAGCCGCGTGGCCGTTGACCCAGCTAATCACGTCTTGCAGGCGTTGGCAAGGGATAACCTCTAAGCCTTCCACCAAAGCCGCTTCCTCTTTATTGCCTTCGGGCGTGACAATACCACGGAACCCTTCCTTTTTAGCGGCCAAGGCTAAAGCCAGCGCCCCGCGCACGCGCCGCAATGTGCCGTCCAAACCGAGTTCGCCGATAAAAATGTAGTCACGGAAAATATCAGCGGCGCGCTCTGCCGCGATTTGCCCGTCCGAGCCCAAGATGCCGCAGGCGATCGGCAAATCCAGTTCCGGGCCCTCCTTCTTAAAATGCGCCGGCGCCAGGTTCACCGTAACCTTGGCCGCCGGAAACGAGATGCCGCAATTCCTAATAGAGGAAATGACGCGCTCCTTGGCCTCACGGATTGACGCGTCCGGAAGTCCCACCAGCGCAAAGGCCGGAATCCCCTTTCGCCGCATATCCACCTCGACGGTCACGAGCCGCGCCTCGATGCCGTAAGGACAGGCGGAAAAAACTTTTGTGATCATGCTCCGATTTTAACTTACCATAACTCTAAGCGAAATCGAAAATGTCATCGTGCGACATTACCACTGTGCGAACTCTTAAGTCAAGGCCTCTGCGAATTTAACCGGTTTGCGGCGGTCTGACAAAAGTTCCCCGAACGGGACAGTCCCCTCAATTTTAATAGAGGGCTGGGACGCCGGTGCGACGGACGTAAAACGCCTAGGTGGCACAGTAGAGCTACTGAAGTCGTTGCTAAAATTTAATAGCGTAACCGTCTGTGGAAGGGAGGCCTTATCGAAGATTTTGAGATCATTAACGAGGTCCGTGCCGGCCAAAAAGAAGCCTACGCGCGTCTTGTGCGCAAATATCAGACAAAAGTCATGGGCCTTTGCCTTTCCTTGATTTCCAATTCAACGCAAGCCGAAGACGCGGCACAGGAAATTTTCATCAAGGCCTACCAATCTTTAAGTCGCTTCCGCGGGGACTCTTCGTTTTCCACCTGGCTTTACCGGATCGCGGCCAACCACTGCCGTGATCTCTTGAGAAAAAAAACACGAGAGCATAGCGAATCCTGGAATGATCTCATGGAGCGTTATGGCGAAAGCCTTGAGAAAATGCTTGTTGGCTCTAACCCCCCTTTCTCACGGGACGATGCCGATCTGGCCCATCGCATCCTGTCTCTTCTTTCACCGGAATATCGTCTGATTCTAAGCTTAAGAGAAGTTCAGGGATTAAGTTACCAGGAGATCGCTCAAACCCTGGAATGCACGCTCGATGCCGTCAAAGCCCGTCTTCGCCGCGCTCGTTGTGAGCTTCAGGAAAAGCTGCGACACTTTTGAGGCCCGGAAAACGTCTAAACAAAGAGGGGCAAAATGAATCACGAAGAACTCAAAGAAGCGCTTTTTACCTTCCACGATGGAGAACTTGCTGGGAAAGAACGCCAGGAAGTTGAGACGCACCTTGTGACTTGTTCCGATTGCCGCTTGGCTTTGGAACGCTGGAAAAAAATCTCCGGCGTTCTTTTGCGTCCGGCTAAAATCGCTCCTTCCGAAGAATTCGTTAGCCGTGTGATGCGCCGGATCGAAGAAGAACGGCCTGCAGTTTTAGGTTTAAGGGACGCTTTGGAGGGTCTTTGGGACAGGGTTTCCCTGCCTAATTTAGCTTGGGCCGGGAGCGCTGCGGTTCTTCTGGTATTTGCCTCTCTCTATTTTTATTCAAGACCAAGCCGTTTTTTGGTGGCGAGCGCTGATGAAGGCCTCGGCCTTCAATACGCCGAAGTTTTAATGGAAAATGCTTTGGATGAAAAAAATGTTGAAAAAAATGAAATTGAAACGGATATTGAAGAGCATTTCCTTTAAAGGAAGCTCAGGGAGGATCGTAGGATGAAAAACAAGGCTCAGGCGGTGAGATGGGCGTTAATGGGCGCCTTGATGTTAAGCGCCCTTTCTGTCGCCGCCGAACGTGGCGCTCAGCATAAAGAGGGAATAGGAGAGAAGCATTTGGAGAAAATCGAAAGCAAGCTGGGTTTGAGCGACGATCAAAAGAAAAAGCTCCGAGAACACCGTAAAACCCACCGTGAAGAGGCCAAAAAACTGCGCAAGGAAATAAAAGAAAAAAGGGAAGCATTTCAGGTGGAGTTAGAGAAGCCGGAATTGAGCGCCGACGCAACGAAAAAAGCCCATGCCGAACTCCAGCAAGTCCGCAACAAAATGGCCGACCATCACTTGGAAGGAATTCTGGCTGTCCGACAAATTTTGACTCCGGAACAGTTCAAGAAATTCAAAGAAATGATGCGTCAGCGCCGCGAGGGCAAGCGCTGGGGCAAGAAGGATGAAAGCGAATCCAAACCGGATCGAAGAAGACGGCATTGGCCTGGCCAAGACAAACATGAGGGCGAAAGGGGTCCAGAGGAGCCATGCGGCGAATAAAATCTTCGACATGATATTCTTGACGGTAGCTGTGGCGCTCATCGGCTCTTTGAACGCGCCTCTTTCGTATTCGCAGATGCTTACTTGGGAAGCCTGCCTTGAGGAGACGGCTCCCAATAATCCTGATATCGTCGTTGCGCAACAAGAAATTGACAAAGCGCGCGCTAAAAGGAACGCCGGTTTAAGCCCTTTTCTGCCTCAACTCTCCGCCTCGGCCGGTTATAACCGCTCCGAATCCCTCTCTTCCCTTTCCAATGAGTACAATATGAGTTTATCCGCCAGGCAGAGCCTTTTTTCCGGATGGCGCGACAAAGTAGCTTGGGATAAAAGCGCCTTGGATTTAGAGATAGCGCAAGCCAGATTTCAAGGAACCGGCGCCCAGGTTAGTTTTGAGCTTAAAAGCGCTTTCGTCAGGCTTCTCTTTGCCCAGGAAAATTTGAAACTTGCCCAAACCATTGCCAAAAGGCGCCAGGATAATGTGCGTCTGGTGGAGTTGCGTTATCAAGCCGGACGCGAGCACAAAGGCTCCTACCTGCGTAGCCGCGCGGCGTGGCGCCAGTCGGAATTTGAGATGTCTCAGACCCAAAGGGCCTTAAGAGTGGCTCAGCGGGAGCTCTCCCGCGTTTTGGGCCGAGAGGAAACAGAGCCTTTGGAGGTTTCAGGAGAGCTTGCCGTTGAAAACGCTCCACAGGAAACCGCTGACTTTAAAGCCCTGGCCAAATTCACCCCCGCCTATGCGCAGGCCCGCCATCTTGCCGAGGCCGCCGCGATGGGCGTGGTCTCGGCGCGCGGCGCTTTTATGCCTGAGCTTTCCGCCTCGGGGTCCCTTGGGCGCGGTGGAAACGATTGGCCGCCGGATTCTCCCACACGATGGTCCACGGGGCTTTCCTTGACATTTCCATTTTTTACGGGAGGC
The DNA here is from genome assembly GCA_964357255.1 of uncultured Elusimicrobia bacterium. GTDB lineage: Bacteria > Elusimicrobiota > Elusimicrobia > JACQPE01 > JACQPE01 > JBBTIS01. The sequence continues at coordinate 1,188 of CAYHKQ010000031.1, read as the reverse complement.
AAAAATATCTTTGACACGAAGAGCGCTTTAGCCGAAGAGCGCCGGGCACAGGCGTCCTTCAAAAGCGTGGCGCTTCAAACGGCGCTGGATTTAGAAGACGCATTCGCCGGCTACCAGGACGCCTGGGAAAAAACCGGCGTTCAGGAAGAATTTCTGCTGGCCGCCCGAACCCGCTCAGAAATCGCGCGTAGCCAGTACGCAAGCGGGCTTCTTTCTTTTCAAGATTGGGATTTGATTGAAAACGATCTCATCTCCAATCAAAAGGCTTGGCTCGCCGCCCGGCGGGACGCGGTGATTGCGCAAGCCTCCTGGCAAAAAGCCCAAGGGAGGGGATACCTACCATGATTAAAAGAAAAAAATTTTGGATTTCAATTTTGATTGTAACGGCCGGCGGTTTGGTTGCCTGGCGTTTTTTCCAACCCAAAGAGGCTCCTCTTTTGCGCGCCGTGCAGGTTACGCGAGGGAATCTCGACATTACGGTATTGGCCACCGGTGTTGTCCAACCCCAAAACCGGGTGGAAATCAAGCCCCCTATCGCCGGACGCGCGGAAGAAATCCTCGCGCGCGAGGGAGATGCGGTTAAGAAAGGAAAGATTTTAGCCTGGATGAGTTCCGTGGAACGGGCGGCGCTCCTGGATGCCGCGCGCGCCAAGGGCCCGGAGGAACTCGCCCACTGGGAGGATTTATATAAGCCCACTCCTTTAATTGCCCCTTTAGACGGCCTTGTGATTGCCAGGAGCGTTGAGCCCGGCCAGACCGTGTCCGCTCAGGATGCGGTCTTGGTCATGTCCAACCGCCTAATTGTCAAAGCGCAGGTGGATGAAACAGATGTCGGCCAAGTAAAAAAAGGCCGGCGAGCCCAAGTCGCTCTGGACGCATATCCCAAGGAGAAAATCACCGGCCATGTGGACCATGTGGCTTATGAGGCCAAAACAGTCAGCAACGTCACGATTTATGAAGTGGATGTCCTGCCGGAGAGGGTTCCTGATTTTATGCGAAGCGGCATGACCGCCAATATCACGTTTCTAGCGGCTTCTAAAAAAAACGCGTTGCTTTTGCCCTCGGACGCGGTGCAACAAGAAAATGGAAGAAGCACGGTAATGATGCCTCGGCCCAATGGCAAAAAGCGGCCCATTGCCCGCGAGGTGGAGACCGGCGCCTCCGATGGAAAACAAATTGAAATTATTT
>CAYHKQ010000030.1:23510-26129 GCA_964357255.1 uncultured Elusimicrobia bacterium | reverse complement strand
TGGAAATCAATGCGAAAAGTTGGCAGGGGTTAACTTGGGCGGACTAAGCTATTACCTAATGGCAATTTTGACCGGCATGAGTACATTAAACAAGAATTTAACCTACCTGTAAAATAAATCATATAGGCCGTCCGGAATTCCCGATAAAGCAACTGCCGTGTCAAACGTGACCCCTTCTGCGTCATTCCGGCGAAGGCCGGAATCCAGGCCCAAGAAATAGCTTAAACTACGCACTCCCGCCTCTGCTCTATCGAGTGGAAATTGAAAGTCATCCTCCAAAAGGATACCGGAGATGTGCTGGCCTTCCAGGAGCGTCTCTATTTGCCGTTGGGCCGATTCCAGAGATTTGGGTCCTGAGTTGAGTTGTAAGGGTTTAGCCCAGGGTCCTCGCTTCGGTTCCTGGGTATTGGTGAAAAAAAAGGGCGCAGGCGGCGTGGTAAAACCCGGCGGGGCGCCCCCTTGGGCTAAACCTTTACGTAAATTCTTTTTTCCTATTTTTAAGACATGTCTTAAAAATTATACATGTCGTAGAAAATGGGGTCAATTCCTTTCTTTAAATCGTTTTTTTCCTCATTTGCCCTGGAAAGAAAATTGCTTCTATTTAATTATAGGAAGACGCTATGACAAAGAAAGTAACAGCCGCCGTGTTTATACTTTTTTTTGGCTTCCAGGCCGCCGTGTTTGGCGTGGCTCCGGGCAATCCACAATGGACCTTCGTTTCCTCGGATACCGCGGCCACGTCCTGGGAGGAATCAGGATCAGGCGTTTTTTATGTGGCGGCAGTTTCAACCATGGTCAATTTTTCCCCGGTCACGTCCACCGGCGCCACGGCTCTAGGCCAGCTCGCAACGACATATTTTAACCTCATCCCTAATACCACTCAGTATTTTCATGTCAAAATTTCCTCGGACCCGGACGCGCTCTATACGAGCGTGATCTCGACAGTCACGCCCATTGAAACGCCGCTCAGGGTCTATCTTGACGAAATCTCCACGAACTCCGCCGTCGTATCCGTGTACGCCGCAGGAGCGGGCTTCACCGGACTTGAGCGTAATGCCTCGGCAACAAACATCGCCTCCGGAACAGTTTACGCCGGCTGGCACACTGGAGGAAATTCTTGGGCCGATAAAACATTAGCGCCCACGGCACGCCGGGGAGCGGCAGTCGCGTCAGTTGACGGAAAAATTTACGTCTTTGGAGGCAAGGATACGGCAGTCATCGGCGGTCAAAACGAAATGTATGACCCTCAAGCTAACGCTTGGGCCTCAAAAGCCCCATTGCCAACCAACCGTTTCATGGCCGCCGCGGCCGCAGTCAACGGCAAAATCTATGTGATTGGGGGAGTGGACAGCGATTACCTCAATACCAACGAAATGTACGACCCTCAAACCAACGCTTGGTCTGCCAGGACGCCGATGCCGACATCGCGTTCGAGCATGGGCATTGCGGTCGTCAACGGCAAAATTTATGTGATCGGGGGCGTCAATACCGCGAACACGCGCACAGAAAATGAGATGTACGACCCTCAAACAAATACCTGGAGCGCCAAGGCGCCCTTGGCCGCTAGGCGGGAGTCGTTCGCGGCGCAAGCCATGGACGGCAAAATCTATTTGATCGGCGGCCTCGATGGTAGCGGCAACTTTCAATCGTTAAATGAAGAATACGATCCCCAAGCCGATACCTGGGCCACGAAAGCGCCGATGCCCGCCCCTCGTAGCCAAATTGCGGCCGCGACCCAGGGCGGAAAAATTTATGTCTTTGGCGGCTGGGACGGCAACTTCTTTAACATTAAATCCATGACCGAGGTCTATGATCCGGTCTCGAATATTTGGGCCAAACGCGCGAATATGGGATTAGGCCGGCGCCAAGCCGCGGCCGCGGCCGCGAACGGCAAAATTTATGTCATCAGCGGCAGTTTTGGAACCAACTCCGATCTGGCTGACAACAACGAAGAATACGATCCCGGAACATCAAACAAATTCATTAATCTAACGCCCGGCGCCGGCCAATCCTTTAAAGCCAAAGCAAGGAATTCCCAGGGCATAGAAACCGCAGAAACCACGGTTTTGTCAAGCTTTACCGCGGCTTTTATTCCGCTCGCGATAGACACAGGCTCTTTCTCCAACGTTTCCATCAGCAGTCTGGCGACATCCTGGCTTACCAATGGCAATTCACCCGGCACAAGCTATTATGTCTGGCTCAGCACCGGCGTTAATTCCACGACCCAGGGATGGGCGGCCTTCACGTCCACCGGATTTACCAATCTTCTCACCAACGCCACATATTACGGCTACGTCAAAGCGAGAAATGGGGACCATGTGGAAACCTCTTGGACCAGCCTGGGCTCAACCGTCACCCTGGCCGCTCCCCCGGCTACGACTGCCTCCACCTTTACAGCGCTCAGCACCAGCGCGATCGCGATTTCCTGGAGCGCCAATAATAATCCATTGGGCACTATTTTTATCGCCGAGATTTCCAGCTATCCCGGCTTCTCTCCCTTGGCGGCTTCATCCGCAACCCTTGTGACGGCCTCGACCTTCACAAGCCTGACTCCAAACACCACCTATTATTTTCAGGCCAAGGCAAGGAGCCACGCGGGACTTGAGAGCTCCTACACCC
>CAYHKQ010000030.1:0-23410 GCA_964357255.1 uncultured Elusimicrobia bacterium | reverse complement strand
ATCTCCTGGTCAACGCCACCTATTACGCCAGAGTTCAGGCCATTGGCGCCCAGGGGGAGGGCACGACATTCACGAATCTCGGCTCAACATCAACGTTGGTAAATCCTCCGGCCTGCCTTGTTTCAACCTTTTCCATTGTCACTATCAATTCCATCGCGTTCAGTTGGCATTCCAACAACAATTCCACCGGCACTATTTTTATCGCGGAGATTTCCAGCTATCCCGGCTTCTCTCCCCTGGCGGCCTCATCCGCAACCATTGTGACGGCCTCGACCTTCACAAGCCTGACTCCAAACACCACATATTATTTTCAGGCCAAGGCAAGGAGCCACGCGGGACTTGAGAGCTCCTACACCCAGCTCGGTTCCACCGTGACCAAGGCCAATCCTGTCTCAGCCCTGGCCTTCAGTTCCGTGTCCACCACAACCATCGCCTCCAACTGGACCAGAAACTCGAACCCGCTTGAAACATCCTTTCTGGTTCAATTGGCCACAAGCTCATCATTCGCGAGCGTGAGCCAAACCAGCGTGACGCTCACAACATCGGCGCTATTTACGGATCTCCTGGTCAACGCCACCTATTACGCCAGAGTTCAGGCCATTGGCGCCCAGGGAGAGCCGGCTATATTCACAAACCTGGGTTCCACTTCAACCCTGGCCAATGATCCTCTCACTCAAGCCCCCACTTTTTCAGCCGTAGGAATCAACAGTCTGGCGTTCTTTTGGGACTCGAACGCCAATCCATCGCAGACCGTATTCATCGCGGATATCTCGAGCGTGACCGGGTTTGGCCTTATATTCGGGTCTTCTTCCACTCTCATCAGTAGCGCGGCCTTCACCGGTCTGATGGCCAACACGACCTACTACGCAAGGGCCAAGGCCCGTAGTCACGCCGGGGCCGACACCTCCTACACCCAGCTCGGTTCCACCGTGACCAAGGCCAATCCTGTCTCAGCCCTGGCCTTCAGTTCCGTGTCCACCACAACCATCGCCTCCAACTGGACCAGAAACTCGAACCCGCTTGAAACATCCTTTCTGGTTCAATTGGCCACAAGCTCATCATTCGCGAGCGTGAGCCAAACCAGCGTGACGCTCACAACATCGGCGCTATTTACGGATCTCCTGGTCAACGCCACCTATTACGCGCGGGTCCAAGCCGCTAACGCGCAAGGGGAGGGCACGGGCTTCGAGGATCTTGGCTCAACCTGCACTCTGGCCAATCCGCCGGCGCTGTTTAATTACACAAGCGCGCTTCAATCCTCAATAACAATCGCCTGGTCCGCTGATTTTAATTCCAACGGAACGGTTTATTTTTTGGAAGTTTCCACCAAGGCCAATTTCGGACCCCTTCTTCTTTCCTCTCAAACCCTTCTCAACTCAATTTTGCTGGATAATTTATCGGCGAACACGACTTACTACGCCCAAGTCAAAGCCCGCAATCACGGCAATCTTGAGACCGCTTATCTTGATTTAGGTTCCACCGTCACGCTCGCCGCGCAACCGGGCGTCCAAAACTTCTCTGGCGTTACGGCCGGAGCCTTGCGAGCCAATTGGACCGATATGGGCAATGGCCCTGAAACCGTATATTTTGCGCAACTTGATGATGATCCCAATTTTACCTCGATCAACCGATCCTCGATCACGAATAATACCTACGCGGATTTTTTGAGCCTCGCGGCCAACACCAGCCATTACGCCCGGGTCCAATCTCTCAATTGGGCGGGATCGGGCACGGATTTTACGGATTTGGGATCCACGCCGACCCTAAGCAATGCCCCTGTCACATCCGTTTCCGCTTTCGGATACCTCGCCATTAGCTCGCTCGCTTTTCAATGGAGCGTCAACAATAATCCTCAGGGCACGCGATTTGTCATGGAAATTTCGAGCTTCGTCGGATTTAGCCCGCTCGCCGCTTCCTCAGTCACGGTCCTCGACTCCGTTGCTCTGACCGGATTGACTCCCAACACAACCTATTACGCCCAAGTCAAGGCTCTCAATCACTCGGGCCTGGACTCGTCCTATGCCGTGGGGCGCGCGAGCGTCACATTGGCCGCGCCCCCGGCCTCGGCCATTCCCACTTACACCATGGTCGCCGTCAGTTCCATCACCTATCAATGGGACGCGAACAGCAACCCTCAAGGCACGTTCTATATCGCGGAAATTTCAAGCGGAGCGGATTTTTATCTTTTGGCCAATTCTTCGGCAACCACGACTCTGCCCATAATAACCTTTACTGATTTGATCGCCAATACGACCTACTACGCAAGAGTTAAGGCCGTAAATTCAGCAAAAACCAATACCCATTTTATTCTCCTGGGCTCCACGGTCACTAGAGCCGGCCCCATCAGCGCCATGGCCTTCACCAATCTTGACACTACGCAATTACAGGCCAATTGGACTCTGGGTGATAATCCCCTGAGCACACTTTTTCAAGCCGAACTGGATGATGACGCGGCTTTTGGCTCGATCAACCGCGCGAGCGTCACCGCGGTGACGAACGCCCTATTTTCAGGTCTATTCTTTAACACAACCTACTATGCCCGGGTTCAAACCATCAATATCGCCGCAGAGCGATCGGATTTCGTAAGCCTGGGTTCTACGCCGACGTTGGCATTCCCTCCTGTAAGAATTAGCACAACCCTGGCGGCCTTCCCCAGCGTTTATATCTCGAGCTTGCCCGCGATCTGGAGCCCCAACAGCAATCCCCCCGGCACCGCCTTCATCGCGGAAATCTCAAGCTATCCCGGATTTTCCCCTCTGGCCGCCTCATCGGCAACGGAGGTAAGCGTGGCGACGTTCACGAATCTAGCGCCCAACACTACTTATTATGTCCAGGTCAAAGCGCGTAATCATTCGGGATTCGACACCCTCTACGTCTATTTGGGCTCCACTGTCACCATGGCCAGTCCCGTCGAGGCCATGCCCTTTAGCTCCGTGTCCACCACCGCCATCGCCGGCAATTGGACCCAAGGCTCCAATCCTCCTGGAACCAAATTTCAAGCGGAATTAGCCGCTCATCCATCTTTCACTAGCGTCATCCAAACCAGCGTGACGCTCAAGGCTACGGCCTTCTTCGCCGGCCTGTCCGTCAACACCACCTACTACATACGGACTCAAGCTATCAATATTCAAGGAGAGCGCACAGCTTTCACGGAACTAGGCTCAACCTCCACGTTGACGAATAAACCATTAACCATAAATCCCGTGTTCTCGGAGGTAAAAATCAACAGCATGGCCATGCAATGGAACCCGAGCGACAACCCCTTAGGAACCATGTTCGTCACGGAAATCTCCAGCGTATCAGGATTTGAACCCATCGCAGGGTCGTCCTCCACCGTCTTGAGCGCCGCTATGTTCGAGAATTTGACGCCCAACACCACCTATTACGCCAGGGCCAAGGCCAGAAGCCACGCCGGAGCCGACACCGCGTACACGCTCCTGGGCTCCACCGTGACAAAAGCCAATCCTGTTTTGGCCCTGGCCTTCAGTTTTGTGTCCACCGCCGCCATCGCCGGCAATTGGACCCCAAGCGCCAATCCCCCAGGAACCAGATACAAGGCTCTTCTGGCCCTCAACCCCTCCTTCAACACAATCGCTAAGACCAGCGTGACGCTCAACACCACGGCCCTCTTCGCCGGGCTGTCCCTCAATGTCACCTACTACGCGCGGGTTCAGGCCATCAATGCCCAAGGAGAAGCCACGATTTTCACGGAGCTTGGCTCAACGTCCACCCTGGCGAACGCCCCGCTCACAATTAGCTCTACGTTCTCAGCCGTAGAAATTAATAAATTAGCGATGCACTGGAGCGCGAATTCCAATCCCCTAAAAACCGTGTTCATCGCGGAAATCTCCGGCGCGCCGGAATTTGGTCTTATCGCAGGGTCTTGCGTCACCGTTATCAGTAGCGCGGCCTTCACCGGCCTGGCCGCCAACACCACTTATTACGCCAGAACCAAGGCCAGAAGTCACGCCGGAGCCGACACCGCGTACACGCTCCTGGGCTCCACCGTGACCAAGGCCAATCCTGTCGAAGCCCTGGGTTATAGCTCCGTATCCATCTCAACCATCGCCTCTAACTGGACCCAGAACTCCAATCCCCTGGGAACTTTATACAAGGCGGAGCTAACCACGGACCCCTCCTTCGACGCGATCACCCAAGCCAGCGTGACACTCAACACCACGGCCCTCTTCGCCGGGCTCGCCGTCAATACCACCTATTACACCCGGGTCCAAGCCATTAACGCTCAAGGGGAATCTACTGATTTTGTAAATCTTGGCTCAACGTCCACCTTGGCGAGCGACCCGCTAAGAAAAATTTTCACTTTCTCCGTCGTTGGAATCAACGATTTGGTAATGCACTGGGGCGCGAGCGACAATCCACCCAAAACCGTATTCATCGCGGAAATTTCAAGCGATTCGGAATTCGGTCTCCTGGCCGGGTCGTCCGCAACCGTCCTCAGTAGCGCCGCGTTCAGCGATTTGACTGCCAACACCTCTTACTATGCCAGGGTCAAGGCCAGAAGTCACGCCAGAGCCGACACCGATTATACCTTCCTCGGCCTGGCCGTCACCAAGGCGAATCCTGTCGAGGCCCTGGCCTTTGACTCAGTATCCACCACCACCATCGCCTCCAACTGGACTCAAAGCTCCAATCCTCCAGGAACACAATATAGGGCGCAGGTCTCCTTAGACCCCGCCTTCGTCTCCATTGCCCAGGCCAGCGTAACCCGCAACACCTCAGCGCAATTTAGCGGACTTTATCTCAACACCACATACTACTCCAGAGTCAAAGCCGTCAACGCCCAGGATGTTTCGACCGCGTTCACGGACCTTGGCTCCACAACGACCCTCTGCAACCAGCCGACCAGGCTTTACCCGACATTTTCGGACATCCAGCGCTTTGCCATGACCATTCAGTGGTGGTCCAATCAAAATCCTTCGGGCACACTCTACGTTGTCGAGGCTTCCACATGGCCCGGATTCCCCTACATCTATACAACGGCCCGGACCACGCAAACTAAAATTACCCTGGACAATTTAATCGCCGCGAGATATCACACGGTCCGAGTCAAGGCAATAAATCGCCGAGGCATTGAAACCGCCTATACCGTGCTTGGCTCCACCACGACCATTGAAAATACCCCGCCTCAACAGCCCCTGGGTTTAGATGGGGTCTGGGCCGACCGTTTCACGCTCAAATGGGCTGCCGTGGCCTACGACGCGGACGGCGCGGTCAATAAGGATCTGATGGCGTACTTGATTTACCGCTCCACCAGCGTGGACGGCCCTTATAGCCTGGTTGCCACATTGAGCCCCTCGACAACATCCTGGACTGATTCCGACTCCTTCCGCTATACGATTTATTTTTATAAGGTCCGGGCGATTGACACCAATCAAAACCTCGGCGAATTTTCGAGTTCGCTGGTCAGCACACTGGATTTTAAATCACAGATTGACGCCGGCGACGGGGGATTGAGCATTGTCCTGCCTTCGAGATTGCTCACTAAAAACGGCTCTGGCGCCAATGAAGCCATCACCGTCGTCATTGAACGCAAGCCTGAGGAAGAAGGCGCTCGCGTGCTCACCAGTTACAAACTCACGGCAATCACCCTGAGCGGCAAAACATTAACGGGGTTTCAATTCGCCCAACCTATTGAAATGCGCTTTAAAATTCCGGTGCTGGGCGCGAGTTCCTCCACTTTTTCCGCTTTGGCCACGGTGCTCCCAAGCGAAATCGCCAACACAGCCGTTTTCCACAACAACGGCGCGGAATGGATCCGCCTCGACGGCAGGCTCAATGAAACGGAAAAAAACCTGACCTCCTGGGACCGACGGACCGGCCCCTACGCCCTGCGCCAAAGCCTCGGGACCACGGAATTTACCATCTTGAGCATTGAACCCAGAAAATTTATCACGCCGGAGGGCCAATACCCTTACAACCAGTTCACCGTCCGCTTTTCCAATCCCAGGGACAGCCAGCTCAATGACGCCAGAATTTTCAATCTCGAAGGCGCGGCCATGGCCGAATTCACTCGCGGCGCCGACGGCTCTTCCTACTACTGGAACGGCCGCGATTACGAAGGCGTGATTGTGCCCAGCGGGGTCTATCTCTACCAAATCAAAATCGAAGGCAAGGTTTTTAACGGAACCGTGGTGGTCGCCCGATGAAAAGAAAGCGGTTTGGCGGTTTGGCGGTTTGGCGGTTAAGTGTTTTAAGAAAGTTCTTTTGTGCGCTTATCTGCTCAACCGCTTATCTGCTCAACCGCTCTGCTTTTGCCGCATTTCAAGAGCATCTTCCCGGCGCGCGGCCCTCGGCCATGGGCGGGGCGTTCGCCGCGATCGCGGATGATGCGAACGCGATATTCGCCAATCCCGCGGGCTTAGGATGGGCCCAGCATCAAGAACTCATCAGCGGCTACGGCAAGCTCTACATGGGACTCTCGGACGGCTCCAATCTTGCCACAAGCATGCTCGGATTTATGCAACCCATTTATGTCGAGCGCCAACACTGCGGAACACTGGGAATCGGTTGGGTTAACTTCAGCCTGACCCAGTATTACAGCGAAGACACAGCCATCCTGGCTTACGGCAAAGAGTTGGCGCCCTCATGGCTGGCCCATCTCTATGGCGGACTTGCAATCAAGTCTCTGCGCCATACGTTCAGAATCGGTTCCGATCCCACGGCCGCGGCCAATCCTTTTTTTAGCGCCTACGGCACATCTTCGAGCAATTTCAGCCTGGATTTTGGCTTTCTCTACCGCCTGCGCCGGCGATTTTCCCTGAGTTACGGCATTCGTAATTTCAACAAGCCGGACATGGCGCTCAATAGCAACGATCCCGTGCCTTCAACTACGGAAATGGGGCTGGCCTGGCATCACTTAGAAGGCAATCTGGCGCTCCAGATCAATCAGGAGCAAGGCCTGCAAAGCCTGCACACAGGCGCTGAACGCTGGTTTTTCGACGGACGTCTCGGCGTGCGAGCCGGCGTTATTGCCGGCAATCATGAACTGCGCCAAGGCACTCTTGGCTTTGGGCTTCGCACGCAATCGTTTTCGCTCGATTACAGCGCGCGCCTAGCGCTCTCAGGCATCGAGTCCACTCAGGGCACCCATCGCCTTTCTTTTAGCGTGCCTTTCGGCGAGCGGTTGAAGAAACCATTGCGGGAAGACGCCGAGCCCCTGGAAGCGCAGGAGGCCCTTCTTTTGCGCGAAGAGCTCCGCAAATCCCGAGCCCTGGCTCAAGAGCGCGAGGACCGGGTCCGAGAGCTTGAGGCGGCGCTAAGAAATCTCGAGGCAAAAACAGGAATCGCCGCGAGCGTCACCTATTCCAGCGAAACTCTAAACGCGGAACAACTCAGCCAGGATCAATTGGCCGGTCTGCGCCAGGAGCTCGAAGGCATCAGAACCACGCTCGAACGAACCCGGCAAGAAGCTAGGTCAGGCCAAATTCGCGCTCAAACCGTAGAAAAAGCCATCGAGGAAGGCCATCGCGTCAAACAAGACCGGCGTCATCCTCGAATCCACCGCTCGCGGCCCGGCGATACCTTAAAATCCATTGCCAAAGAATATTACGGCAATCCTGATTTATGGCCTGAAATTTACCGGGCCAACGAAGACCGCCTGGGCCGGGGCGGAGACATCGTGACGGATCAAATTTTGATCATACCGCCTATAGAAAAAGGCATAAAGGAGGAAAACGAACAATGAACGCTGTTCCCTCGGATCTCAATAGGACTGATGCCGTCTGGGCTTTAAAATCAGAAATGGCTTTATTGAAACAACGTCTGGATAAAATGCGCCAAGAGCGCGCGGCCGCGCTGGCTCGGACGGAAGCTATGGAGGAAGAATATCGGGCCCGATTTAAAATGTCTTTGCGCCAGGAGCTTGAGCGCCAGCGCTCGTCGCACGAAAAATTTATTGAGGAACTGGGCTTGAATATCTCCCATCAAGTGCGAAACCAATTAGGCATCATCCAGGCTCTGGCGCAATCCCTATCTCCAAAACCATGGGCCTTAAGAACACAAAAGGCCAAAGACGCCATTGCGGCTAGTGTCCATCTTGTCTTAACGCATCTCGACGAGGTGACTGATTTTTGCCGTCCGGTAGAGCTTCATCGCCAACGCGCGCCGGTGAACGGCTTGCTGAGCCAGGCAATGGCGTTGATCGAGGAGCGCGCCGCGCAGGCTCATATTCACATAGAATTTATTCCTCTAACCGAACCGCAGGAACTCTCCATGGACGGCGCTCAGTTCGGCCGAGCGTTCCTGGAAATCCTAATTAACGCCATTGAGGCCATGCCGTCGGGCGGCCAGTTGACGTTGGGGGCTTGCGTCCGGCCCGATCTGTCCCTGGTCGAAATCCGAATCAGCGACACGGGCCGCGGCGTCAAACCCGAACATCTCAAAATGCTGGGTCATCCTTTTTTCACCACCAAGCTCTCGGCCCTGGGCCTTGGGCTGGCCGTGGCCAAAAGAATTATCCAGGCGCATTATGGAGAATTGCGTTTTGAAAGCTCCTATGGCCGCGGAACCACCGTGAAAATCAGGCTGGCCCAATGAAACTTAACCGCTCTTTTTGAATATGGCCAAAATTTTAATCGTAGACGACGAGGCGGACATGAGATTCGCCCTGCGCCAACTCTTAGAAGAGCTTGGCCACAAAGTGGAAGAGGCCGGCGACGGCCAGGAGGCCCTCGCCAAATTCAATGAAAACCCCTCGGAACTCGTCCTCTTAGATCTGCGCTTGCCCGGAGGCATGGACGGCAAAGAAATTCTTTTGCGTCTGCGCGCTAAAGATTCCAGGCTCCCCATTTTTGTCATCACCGGATATCCCGGGCCAGGCATGGCCGAGGATCTCCGACGCGCCGGGGCCACCCAATACTTTGCCAAGCCCTTTCATCACAAAGACCTTATAGCCGCGATCGCTAAGGCCCTTAGTTTAGCGGCATTGAAAGCCGGCGGCCGCTCTGGGGAACGCCTGGCAACCAAACTGGAATCACCCTGGCGGTTTGCGGCGAGCGCGTCCCGGACCTTGGCGAAGCCTCCCTTTTGGAGCGCGGCCAAAATAGCGCTCATCGGAGTCGCCGCCGTTCTTGCGGCGGCCCCCCTGCTGGTCCTAAAAACCTTTCGCTCCCAAGTCCTATTTTATACTCTCCCTTCAGCGCACGCTTCAGCCGCGGTCTGGGCCGGCGGCGAGCTTTGGGTGGCGGATTGGTATAAACAAATAATTTACCGCTTACGCCTTAACGCCAAGGGGTTTGAGTTGGCCCGAACGCACGATCTCAAGGGCCAACATCTAACGGGATTGGCCTTGGCCGGCCGTTTCGCCTACAGCGCGGACTCATGGTCCCGGCTCATCCGCCGCCATCGCGTGGAGCCTGATTTCGCCGTGGCCCAGGAAACTCCAAGCCCGGGCCCCAACCCCTCCTGCCTTCATTGGGACGAAAAAAATCTCTGGAGCTGTGACAGCGTGGCCGGCAAAATTTATTTGCACCGGCCCGACATGTCCGTTGCGGCCTCCTACAAAACCAAGGGTGGCAGGCCCGTGGCCATAGCGAGCGATGGGGCCAAGCTTTGGATCGCGGACTCTCAAACTCAGGAAATCACCCGCTATCGCCTCGACCGCGAACTCATCCCGGAAAAATCCTGGCGTTTTGAAGAGCCCCAAAGCCGCCATCCCCTCTCCGGGCTGGCCCTGGGCGCAGGCCGTCTCTGGATCGTCCGCGACGGCTCCCCCCTGCTCGAGGCGAGAACATTGGGTCAACTTTCCAGATTTTTAGATAACAAAAATCCGTCCGTTTCTGGTATAAATCAACACCCCTGATGGATAAAAATATTTTACCGCAACTTGCTTGCCCGGCCTGTCAGGGTCCATTGGCGGCCGGTATCCAAGAAACTCGGGACGGCCGGATTATTTCGGGATCTCTAGAGTGCGGCCGTTGCCGTTGTAAATTCCCCATTATCCGCGGCATTGCCCGGTTTGTGGAAAATGAGTCTTATGTGGAAAGCTTCGGCTACGAATGGAAGGATCTCTTTGAGTGGCGGACCGAAACGGATCGGGATTTTCGCGAGGAGGAAGAAATCTTCCGCGTTAAAACCGGATGGACGCCCGAGGCGCTCCGGGGGCGGCTTGTCCTTGACGCGGGTTGCGGCTCCGGCCGATACGCCACGGTGGCGGCCAGATGGGGCGCCCGCGTGGTTGCCGTAGACATGAGCCTGGCCGTGGAAAAGGCAAAAAAAATTTGCGAAAACCAGGACGTCAGCATAATCCAGGCTGATATTATGAAACTCCCTTTCAAAAATTGCTCCTTCGACGCGGCTTATTCCATAGGCGTTCTGCATCACACCGGCGGCACCAAAAACGCTTTTCTACGCGTCGCCGAAAGAGTCAAGCCCGGAGGATCCCTGGGCGCATGGTTCTACCGCAAAAACACGGCGCTCCAAGAATGGCTTAACTCGGCCTTAAGAGCCAGAACGACCAAGCTGCCGCGCGAATCCCTGATTAAATTCTCCAAGGCATTGGCCCGCGTGGCCGGGATTCCCGGATTAAACGCGGCGCTGGGCCGAATCATTAATCTGGGTTGCACTCATCCGGACTTCAACCGGCGCTTTGTGGACGCGTTTGATTGGTATTCCCCAACGTATCAATGGCATCACACGCCGGAAGAAGTGCGTTCCTGGTTTATTGAGGCCGGTTTTGAAGAAATCCGCGAACTACGCCCTCAAAAATCAGGCCGAATTTACGACTGGACCTACCGCCACAATCTTCTCATCGGCAGCGGCGTCAATTTTTTGGGACTTAATAAACAAAACGACAAAAGCGAGTAAAAAAACCAATATCGCCATTCTATTGATATACTTTTCTTGTAACTACTCAGGTCCCTCTGCGTTTGTCATACCGGCGAAAGCCGGTATCCAGATTAAGAGGGTCTGGATTCCGGCCTACGCCGGAATGACGAGGAGGGAGGACCTGGGTTACATTTTCCTCTCATAAGTTTTGAGAAACATTGAATTGGGCGGGTGGCGGAATGGCAGACGCGTACGGCTTAGGACCGTATGGGGCAACCCGTGGGGGTTCAAGTCCCCCCTCGCCCAAAACCGGTAACAGACCTTAATGCTATGGCTTCGACAAAACTGAAAATTCTTGGCACCAATCGGAAAGCATTTCACCGTTTTGAAATTTTAGAAACCATGGAGGCCGGGGTGATGCTCACCGGTAGCGAAACCAAGTCGGCCAAAGGCGGAAACCTGAGCCTGGCTGAAAGCTACGCCCTATTCAAGAACAACGAAGCGTGGTTGATCAACTGCCACATTGCGCCCTATCCTTACGACTCCTTGAGCGGTTCGGCGAATCCCACTCGCATGAGAAAACTTCTTCTTCATAAAAAGGAAATGACCCGCTTGATGGGCAAGGCCGCGGCCAAAGGCTGGACCATCGTTCCGCTCGAGGCGTCTGTCAATGAGCGCGGACGCGTCAAAATCACCCTTGCCCTGGGCAAGGGAAAAACCGGACCGGATCGAAGAGAGGCCATTAAGAAAAAAGATTTGCAACGTGAGTTGGGCAAAAAATATAAATTCCGATGACGCGTTTCTACCAAAGAAGACCGAGGGCGACTTTGGCGTCTTCGCCACACATCTCCTTGGGGTCCCAAACCGGGTCCCAGACAAGTTGAACTACGGCTTCTTCAACGCCGGCAACGGATTGTGCCGCCTGGCGGGTCATATCCTGGAGCATGGGGCCGTAGGGACACATCGGGGTTGTGAGTGTCATCAGAACCCTGACCTTGCCACCCTCGATCTCAATGCCATAAATTAATCCCAGCTCAACGATGCTTACATGGATTTCAGGGTCCATGACCGGCTCTAAGGCTCGCGCAATATCTTTAACGAACGGCCCGCGGTTCGCTCCAGCCTCAAAGGGAGACGGAAAACCGGCCGCTTCAGTCGTCTTGTCCACTTTTTTCGATATGCTCGGAGGCAACTTTCCCGGCGGCTCCTTTTTGTCG
The DNA here is from genome assembly GCA_964357255.1 of uncultured Elusimicrobia bacterium. GTDB lineage: Bacteria > Elusimicrobiota > Elusimicrobia > JACQPE01 > JACQPE01 > JBBTIS01. The sequence goes on along the minus strand of CAYHKQ010000030.1, from coordinate 11,408 downwards.
AAATTCTTTTAAGCCCTCCGTGAGCGTATTCCATGCTAAAAGCGCGCATTTAACGCGAACCGGGTATTTCTTGACGCCTTCCAAACTTTTTAAATCCTCCATCTCATCGAGCCAGGCCCCCGTGCCACCGTCAGACCCAAGCATCATCGCTCGAAAATGAGCGATCCGAGAATCAACCAGGTCCAACGATTTGCCCTCCAAGGCATCGGCCATCATGGAAGCCGAGGCTTGAGAAATCGCGCAACCCTGCGGCGCTATGCGCAGGCCGCTAATCGCGCCCCCCTCGATCTTGACCGTCACCTTAATCTCATCGCCGCAAAATGGATTGGCTCCCGCGGCCTCTATGTCGCAAAGCTCCAGCGTTCCTTTATGCCGGGGATTCTTAAAATGGTCCAGGATAACTTCTCGATAGAGATCGTCGCTCACGCGAATATCCTTTGCACCTTAGGAATCGCCTCCACGAGAGCCTCGACCTCGCGCAGGGTGTTGTAAATATAAAAACTTGCCCGCGTGGTGCCCATAATGCCCAAGCGTTTCATTAGCGGCATATTGCAATGATGCCCGACCCGAACGGCAATCCCTTCGCGCGCCAACAGGGTCCCTGCGTCATGCGGATGAACTCCTTTGAGGTTAAACGAAACAACCCCGCATCGCTCCGGCGCGGTTTTGGTCCCGTACAGAGCAACGCCGGGCATTTTTCCCAACCACTCTAAGGTAGCGGCGGTCAATTCCTGCTCATGGCGCCAGATGTAGTCCGAGCCTACGCGGTTTAAATAATCCAACGCCGCGCCAAAGGCGATCGCGTCCGCGTAATTGGGCGTGCCCGCCTCAAATTTCCAGGGCAAATCATTCCATTTGGCGCCGTCTAAGGACACTTCCTTAATCATGTCGCCGCCGCCCAAAAAAGGATCCATGCTTTCTAAGACCTCCTTCTTGGCCCAGAGCACGCCGATGCCGGTGGGCCCGAGCATTTTATGAGCGGAAAACGCCAAAAAATCGCAATCCCACTCACCCACGTGAACCGGCAGATGAGGAACGCCTTGCGCGCCGTCCACCAGCACCCGAGCCGTGGAAAGCCGGCGGATGTCGCGGATAATCTCAGGCACGGGATTGATGGTGCCCAGCGAATTAGAAACATGGCTGAACGCCACGAGCTTTGTGCGATTGTTCAACAAATTCTTAAGTTCCCCCCAAAGCGGTTTACCCGTGGCCGGTTCAAAAGGAACAAATTTAACCTTGGCCCCGCGCCGGCGCGCCAAAAGTTGCCAGGGAACAATATTGGAATGATGCTCCATTTCAGTCAGCACAATCTCGTCGTCGGCCCCGACAAAACGCTCACCCCAGGCATAGGCCACCAAATTGATCGCCTCGGTGGCGTTTTTTGTAAAAATAATTGAAGCGCTATCCTGGGCTCCGATAAAATTGGCGGTTTTGGAACGCGCGCCCTCGTAAGCCTCGGTGGCGCGTTCTGAAATCTCGTAAACGCCGCGATGCACATTGGCATTATAACGCCGGTAAACTTCGGTCAAGGCGTCAATAACGACCTGGGGCTTCTGCGTGGTTGCCGCATTATCCAAATAAGCAAACGGGCTCCCGCAGATCAAGGGGAAATCTTTGCGAATTTCTTCGACTCTCGATAATGTTCCATCAAGCTTGCTCATGAACAACCTCCGGTATTTCAATCCAAACCCAACCCTCGTCAATCCCGACGGCGTAGGTCTTGATCCCAACGACGGCCGGCATGCGCGCGGCGCGACCGCTGGTTAAATCAAAACGCGCTCCGTGGCGCGGACATTCCACTTGGCTCCCTTCCAATAAACGACCGCCGGCGAGGTCGCCGTCGTCGTGCGTGCATCGGTCCTCAAACCCATATAATCGCTCGCCGACCCTGGCCACGGCCACATGACCCTCGCCATCCACAACGAAACCCCGGATGCTCCCGCTGGGAATATCGGCAAGTCTGGCCAATTGAATTCTTTTAACCGTCAAACCACCGATCCAGTTCCTCGCGCAACGGCGGCGCAAGGCGTTCAAGCGTATGCCTTAGAAACCCGCGGCTCATCAATCGCTCGGCTTCTTGCGGATTTAAGCCCCGACTTAAAAGATAAAACAAATCCTCCTGTGATAAATGGCCAACCGTGGCTGAATGCTTCGCCAAGACATCATTGGCCAAAATCTCGAGACGCGGATCGGGATTAGCCTGAGCGCGGTCCGACAGGAGCAGATTATTGAGCGTTTGAAGCGCCTCAGATCCGTCCGCTCCTTTTGCGATCTTAATAACCCCGAGAAAACTGGCCTTGGACCGTCCTGAGAGCGTCACCTTCCAGAGCATATCACTGCGCGTTAACGGCGCCTCGTGATAATGGGCCGCATGGACGTCAAGATTCCTTGATCCCTCCACCGCGCAAGCGCCGGTAATCCGGCTTTCGGCCCCGGTTCCAAGGCCCCTGCTGACAAACTCCAAACGGCGGGCCATCGCCCCTGCCTCGATAAAATAAACCTCAAGAAATGAATCCTTCTGCAACGAGGCGGATATAAAAGAAAAATCTCTTGTTGCCGCGCCCTGTTCCTGAATCACCGCCAAACTCAAGCGCGCGCCGGCTCCCAAAAAAATCTCCGTGGCGGCATTAACGAAAATCGAATCCTCCGCCGAAGACTCCTGCGCAATCACTGTCGCGGCGGCGCCCTCATCCAACACTATGAGCGTGTGGGGATAGTACGCCCCAGCGTGGGCAAGACGGCGAGCCATCCTCAAGGGCTCCTCGATTAAACGCCCGGGGGGCAAATAAACGCAAACGCCGTCGCCTAAAAAACGATAATGCTGGGCCTGAAATTTTCCATCCTCCGGCCTGACGCCTTCCATAAAATAGCGAGCCACGGCCGGCCCCCAGCGCCCCAAGCCTTCCCCAAGCGGCATCAGCGCCCCCTCGGCCCGGGAAACCAAATTCCAATCGGCCCATTGCCGCACAGGCTCCTGGGGTAATTTTAAAAAGTCCAGGTCACTGCGGCGCCAAGCCTCGCTCTTGGGATTTGGCCAAACAAGGCGCTCCCACGCTTGGCCGGCCCGCGCGCGGCAGTCCGAAAACAACGGAGAATCGCCCAGAGTGATCATCTCACCCAACCGCTCCTTCCATCTCCATCTCGATTAAGCGGTTCATCTCGACCGCGTATTCGAGCGGAATTATTTTTATGAAAGGCTCCATAAAACCGTTGACGATCATGGCCATGGCTTCTTTCTGGGCCATACCGCGGCTCATCAGATAAAACAATTGCTCATCGCCGATCTTGGCCACGGTGGCCTCATGGGCCATGGAAGCGCTTTTTTCATTCACCTCCATCGTCGGATAAGTGTCTGAACGACTTTCAGGGTCGAGCAACAGGGCGTCACATCGGACAGCGGATTTAACATTCGTCGAGCCATGGAACACCTTGACCAAGCCCCGATAAGTCGAACGGCCCCCGTCTTTAGAAACCGATTTTGAGGTAATCGTCGAGGTGGTTTCCGGAGCCGCATGAAAAATTTTGCCGCCCGTATCCTGGTGCTGGCCGGCCCCGGCGTAAGCCACGGACAGAATCTCGCCGTGAGCCTTGGGCCCCGTGAGATACACGCAGGGAAATTTTACCGTCAAGCGGCTACCGAGATTAGCGTCAATCCATCGGACCGTGGCCGCCTCATGAGCCACCGCGCGCTTGGTGACAAGATTAAAAACATTCTTGGACCAATTCTGAATCGTGGTATAACGGATTGTGGAGCCCGGCAGGGCAATCAGTTCAACGACAGCCGAATGAAGCGAGTTGGACGAAAAAGAAGGGGCCGTACAACCTTCAATATAATGCACATCCGAGCCTTCCTCGGCGATAATCAAGGTGCGCTCGAATTGTCCGGCGTTTCTGGCGTTGATCCTAAAATACGCCTGAAGCGGCAGGTCCACCTTGACTCCCTTGGGCACATAAACAAAGGAGCCGCCGCTCCAGACCGCGGTATTCAACGCGGCAAACTTGTTATCCGCGGATGGAATCACCGTGCCGAAATAGCGTCGCACCATATCCGGATACCGCTTGAGCCCGCTGTCCATATCGAGAAAAATAACGCCTTTTTTGGTCAGGCTCTCTTGAATTGAATGATACACGGCTTCGGAGTCGAACTGGGTCGTCACGCCGGCTAAAAATTTTTTCTCCGCCTCCGGAATTCCCAGCCGGTCGAAAGTTTTTTTAATATCCGCGGGCACATCCTCCCAATTTCCCTCCGTTTTGTCGGAAGCTCTCAGGTAGTAATAAATATCGTCAAAATTCATCGAGGATAGGGCCTCGGTGTCCGTCCAGGCGGGAAGGGGCTTTTTAAAGAAAATCTCCAAGGCTTGCAAGCGCGATTGTCTCATCCAATCGGGCTCGCCTTTGATCGAGGAAATCTCCTCGACGATTTCCTTGGAAAGGCCCTTTTTCGCCTTGTAGGAATAATGGTCCGTCGGCGTAGAAAATCCGTACTTTTCCAAGTATTCGCCGCCGAACTCAAGGGCCTTTTTGCCCATAACTTACCTCGTTACCGAAGCGCCGGAGGCCGCAAAAGGCTCGTACCCCTCTTTCTCCAGGCGTTCCACAATTTCCCATCCACCCGAAGCCGCCAGGCGACCCTCAACCAAAATATGAATCCGGTAAGGCCGGATAAAATTAAGCAGGCGCTGATAATGGGTAATCAGAATCACGCCAACGGAGGAATTCTTAACGTAGCGGTCAATGTCGGCGGCAACGGTTTTTAACGCGTCGATGTCGAGCCCGGAATCCGTTTCGTCTAAAATCGCTAAACGAGGCTTCAAAACGGCGAGCTGGAGCATTTCAAGCCGCTTTTTTTCGCCCCCGGAAAACCCCTCGTTCACCGAGCGCGACATAAAAGATTCGTCTATCTTAAGATCGGCCAGCCGTTCTTTGACGGCGCGGCGGAAATTTTTAAGCTCCTCCTCGCGGCCCATGGCCTTCAAAGCGTTGCGTAGCAAAGTGGATACCGTGACTCCGGCAATGGCCACCGGATACTGGAAAGCTAAAAATACTCCGAGCCTGGCCCGCTCATGAGGTTTAATGGCCAGGAGATCCATTCCATCAAGAAAAATTTGGCCTTTCGTGACCGTGTACTTGGGATGCCCGGCCAGCACAAAAGCCAAGGTGCTTTTGCCCGAGCCATTGGGCCCCATTAAAGCATGGCTTTCTCCGGCGTTAACGACAAGGTTTAAGCCACGCAAAATTTCCTTATTCTCAACTTTAACCCAAAGATCGCGAATTTCAAGCAACGGCATGAATCTTGCTCCTTTGTTTCCGGTATCCCCAAGGCGCAGGATCGGCCAGCGCCAAGGCCGGTTTCTCCTGCTCTTTGAGAAGATCCTCCAGGGTAGTTTTAGCCAGCAGGGCCCACATATTCTTATAAATCGCGCTCCACACTGTGCGGATGCTGCAATGTCCCACAAAATGAACACATTCTCTCCGGCGGCCCGGAAACTGCCTGCAAATATTTTTTTGAGTTCTTGGTATTGGAGTCAAGGCTTCCATGACCCTGGCCAAAGAAATTCGGCCGACCGGCAAGGCAAGAGCGTACCCCCCTTTGACGCCACGCACGCTGGTGACGAGTCCCCCTTGGCGCAACCGAGAAAGCAACTTGCCGGCATAAGCCAACGACAAGCTCTCCGCCTTGGCGATCTCGGCAATGCCCAATTGCCGGTCCGAATGCCTAGCCATCTGCACCAGGCATCGCAACCCGTATTCCTCCATTGCGCCAATTTTCATGCACAACTCCATATCTAGTTTATCGAATCCTTACCTTTTTGTCAAGATTCATGAACAGCGACCCAGGGGCGAAGAATTGCCAAGGCAGAGTTGGGGCGGTGGCAGGCGGGAAAATTCAAAAATTTTTCAGGGCAATAGAAATTTTGCAGGCGCCCTGCGTTCTATCTATAAGGAAGAAACCCCTCGCCCTACCCTCTCCCCGTTTTACGGGGCGAGGGGAAGAAAGGGGATTGACATGTGATCAGTGGGACCGGGAAATTGACGAGGGCATGATGACGCTAAACTTCATCAAGCCCAGAGCGGTGCTGGAATTTAAAACTTCGACACAGGCATATTTCAACATGCCCGGATTAGACGACTGGAGCGAAACTGCGTCAGGAGGTCTGAAAGTAGTAGTTGATATTTAGTTATTCTAAATGTAAACTACTATTGTGATCGAACGAAACCTGTACAGAAAAATCGCACCCCATCTTGAGTCGCCGGAGGCCATCATTCTGACCGGCATGCGCCGGACCGGCAAGACCTCGCTGTTGCGGTTCATTCACGACCAGATTCCCTCCCGCAATAAGCTATTCCTGGACCTTGAAAATCCCTTGCATCAAAAACGCTTTGAGGAAATCGATTTTGACCGCGTCAAAACCAACCTTGAATTTTTGGGTCTGGATTCCAAAAAAAAGGCTTACGTTTTTCTGGACGAAATTCAGCTTGTCCCCAAACTTCCCCAAATCGCCAAATACCTCATTGACCATTACGGCATTAAATTTTTCATGACGGGATCGGCCAGTTTCTATCTAAAAAGTCTTTTCTCCGAATCCCTGGTTGGACGGAAATTCCTGTTTGAGCTGTTTCCCTTGACCTTCGACGAATTCCTACGCTTTCGCGGCGGAACTCTGGCCATCCCCAATAACCCGGCCGGGCTAACCCAGGCCATGATCCGCCAGCTTTCAACGCTCTATGAGGATTATGCGATGTTCGGCGGATTTCCGGGAGTGGTTTTAAAGGAAAACATTGAAGAAAAAAAACTAGCCCTGGACGACGTTTTCACCTCCTATTATCAACTCGAAGTTCTGCGTCTGGGCGACTTTCGCAAAAATACGGTAATCCGCGATCTCATGCTTCTTTTAATGGAGCGAGTGGGATCAAAACTCGACATTCAGAAACTCGCCTCTGAAATAGGCATTTCCAGGCCCACGCTTACCGATTACATCGGATTTTTGGAAGGCACCTATTTCATTTCACTCGTGCGCCCCTTCACCAAAAACCGCGATTCCGAAATTCGAAAGATGCCCAAAATTTATTTCTGCGACACTGGGATCATCGGCCATCTGGCCCGCTTGGACTCTGGCAGAATTTTCGAGCAAAGCGTTTTCCAAAACCTGCGGCCCCAAGGGGAAGTATCCTACTATGAACGCAAGAGCGGCGGGGAAATAGACTTCATCCTGGACAAACAAACCGCGATCGAAGTCAAGGTGACACCCAATCCGAGCGACTTAATCCGTCTTAAAAAATTAAGCGCTGATATTGGAATTAAGGAATTTAAAATCGTAGGCAAAAATCTACCGGTGGCTCTTACCGGCTCAAAACAAGCGGTTTTCGCGTTTCTAATTTAATTGGAATTCCGGGGACACTCACTTGTGCGCCAGGATAACTTATGAGATCTAGAAAGTGAAATTCTTTTCCAGACTCGAAAACTATCAATGGAGCAACGCACTTAGCCGGGATTACGCAGTTGACACGCCATTTTCCTCGGGGCCACCGGATTTTTTTGTCCCGTCATACCGGCGTCCCAACCCTCTATTAAAATTGAGGGGACTGTCCCGTCTCCTGACGGGACGCAAGCCGGTATCCAGTTTTCCTCGGAACCTGGGCCCCGGCCTTCGCCGGGGTGACGATCCAACTGCGGAATCTGGGCTTAGTGCGCTATACTACTTTACTAACTACATTAACCATTCCTATGCTTCCATTGTTCAAAGATGTCAAATACCTTTTAAGTGAAACCGAGTCGGAGAGGCTCGGGCCCTGCGCCGCTGAAGTGACGTTCGTCGGGCGCTCCAACGTGGGCAAGAGCGCATTGCTCAACGCGCTCTGCCAAAAAGACCTCGCGCGCGTTTCCGGAACGCCGGGGCGCACGCGCACGATTAATGTTTTCTTGGCGGGCCATGACCGATGGCTCGTCGACCTGCCCGGCTACGGCTACGCCTCGGGCCGGCCAGCGCAACGCGCGGGCTGGGGCGCGATGATCGAGAACTATTTGACTGGACGGCCGACGTTGCGCATGATATTTGCCCTCGTCGATGCCAAGGTCGGCCCGACGCAGTTGGACCTACAATTGCTCGCATGGCTACAGGCCAAGGGACTTCCCTGGCGCGTCGTCGCCACAAAAGCGGACCAAGTCAAGGCCTCGCGCGTCGTCGTCCAGCGGCGAGATATTGCTCATGCCATGGGCCTTCAATCCGAGGATTTGGCCTGGGTCAGCGCCGACAAGGGATTTGGCGTGCGCGAACTTCGAGCTGAGGCGGCCGCCCTGCTTGAGCGTTAGCACGGATTCCCCAGTTGATTTCGTCATTCCCGCGAAAGCGGGAATCCAGCCCCTTCGATTCGCCTGGAAGCGCAAAAAATGTTCTGGATTCCCGCCTGCGCGGGAATGAGTGTGCCAGGAAAGCCCTGGCTTGCCAGTCCGTGCAACAAATCGGACCAGGGCCTGCGCTGTAATGTTTTCTTGGTCGTCTCTCTTTGGCAGGATACATCCAAAGCGTAATCCTCCTGGCTTGGCCTGAAAGGGTCGGTTTTTTCTTAGCCAGAGGTTGCGCTTTTTTATTACCCTCCATCAATCCCGCGTTGCAGCCTGCCCAAAGCGCTTCTTTGAAATACAAAGGAAATTCCTGGCAAGAGGCGCTCTTTATCCTTGTGGATATTGCCGCAAGGTGATGATTAAATTTCTGGTTAAAACAAAAAGGGCGAAGAAAAAGAGGCGCTCAAATTAGCTGAGCAGAAGCTGCTCAAAACTGATGAGCGGCAAAGCATATTGTCAAAGGTTGACAATATTGTCACCAAATATTACTATACGATCATGAAATTTGGTCAACGCTTACGTCAATTACGAAAGTCCACGGGCTTGGGAGTTAAAAATCTGGCCAAACAAATAAAAATTAACCACTCTTACCTATCGAGGATAGAATCGGGGCTGGTCCAGCCCTCCGAGCAAGTCGTCCAAAAGCTGGCAAGAATACTTGCCCACGATGAAGACGAGTTGATGCTTTTAGCAAACAGAATACCTCGAGCTTGGCGCAATGTTATTTGGCAATCCCCCAGAGAAACGACATTATTTATTCGGGAGTCACTGGCTGAATATGCAACAACCGCTACCAACAATAAACAAGCAAAGCTATCTGAATTGTCTGTTGCAACCGCCCAAACCCCGACAAACGGGAAAACTTCTGCCTTTTGCGATCCGGCGTTTGCCGTAAATAAAAGCCGGCCAATCCATCGGTGGGTGCCATGGATAGCTGGATTTTCGAGCGATTTCGTTAAAGGCGCTATCGATAAATATTTGCCGCATGCCGGCACGATATTAGACCCATTTGCCGGCGTTGGAACAACATTAGTAGATGCCATCCTTAGTGGTCATAACGCCATTGGCTTTGAGATCAATCCATACGCAGCGCTTGCCTGCCGCGTGAAAGCTTTGGCTTACCAGATAGCGCCCGACGAGCTGCAAGAAGAGATATTCGGATTCAGAAAATTCTGCGCTGCCAAAATGCTTAACGGTTATACCCCTACCAGCCTGCCCCCCGAAGGATTCAAAACGAGATCGAATTTTTATAGTCCTAGTGTTCTGCGAAAAGTTTTAATTGCTCAGGATTTCATTCGGTCCATAAAAAAAGATCGGCTTAAAGACATTTTCAGACTGGCCTTTGGGTCTACTATGGTTTCTTATTCTAATTATTCCTATGAACCAAGCCTGGGCAGACGGGTGAGTGCCGGAAAAAAAGAAATTCACGACTTCCCTGTGGATCAGGCGCTTTTGGAAAAACTCAAACACATAGCCGATGACGTCATTTGGCTTAAGGAGCGGTTGGCACATAGGCCCAAGCGAGTCGAAATTTTTAATGACTCATTCTTTTCATGTCAAAAATACATGCCTGCTGGATCGGCACATCTGATTATTACTTCACCACCCTACCTCAACAATTACCATTACAACAGAAACACGCGACCGCAGTTATATTGGCTGGAATTTGTTAAAGAACCGAATAATATGCGGTCGCTGGAACAAAACAATTTCGGCAAATACTGGCAGACTGTCCGGGATTTAGAGGAAGTGCCTTTAAGGTTTAAGCTGCCAGGAACAGATATGGCGGATCGCCTGGGGCAGATCAGGGAACTAAATACCAATAGAGGCGTTTATGGGGGCCGTGGATGGGCTAATTACGCGGCTTCATATTTTAACGACTGTTACTCTTTCACCAAAAGCATCCAATATGTCTTAAAACCCGGTGGCACAGCACTGGTTGTCATCGGTAACAGCATTTTGCAGGGAGTTCTTATTCCAACCGATCAATATTTCGGAAAAATCGCCGAATCCGCTGGGCTCGAACTGGTTGGCATCGAAATCCCGCGGGCAACGCGCATTGGCAATAGCATCATTAAATCTGATGTGCGCGTCGGCAAAGCCCAAGCTTCGCACCAATTGTATGAAGCGGTGGTAGAGCTAAGAAAGCGGTAGGCTTTTTTCGTATTCCGAAATCTTCCGAAGAATATTATCCAAGCGCGGCGATTTCCCTTTTAACCTTTTGGTCCACAATCTCCCCGGATGCAATATGTCCCACTCGGATTTTGCCTGCTCGTACCGGCCCGATCCGGGGTCGTGGTTGCCAAAACCGTCCACAATCGTATTCCACAAAGGCTTAAATCTTCTGATTAATTCTGCTTCTACCGGCACCGCCAAGTCTCCCTCGATGCCGGACAAAATCATAAACCGGCAACAGAAATCGCTAAGCCGAAGACTTGCGGCCTGTTTGATACTTCTCGCATGCTCATGCAGGCGATGGTGCAAGTCTGGCGTGTTGGAATGCTTGGATCGAGCGGTTCTCCAGCCCGGCGGCACCGCCTTCCCGACATAAATGGGCAAAACGAAATTTTCATCATTTTTCTGCGCGACCCGCCTATATTTCTCGTGTTTGCCAACATAATAAATTCCATAAACGCCGGAGCCGATAAACTGATTCGGCGGAGGTAATTTGAAAGTGGGCGTCTGGAGAAAAAATTGAATGGCCTCGTTCACCACGCTTTGAAGCTTGGAGGATCGAAAAGTGTGTTGTTTTAGATTAATAATTCTTGCGGTCATGAAATTTTATTTTACCCTTAGTTTATCTCAAATTACTCCGATATCTTATTGTCCCGGCTCCAGGACTTCGGAAATGTTTCAAATTCAGAGGGCAAATTTTATTCAACTGAACTTTTCGAGTTCATGATTGTTAAAAAGAGAAATCCTTATGTTGGACAGGCTCCTAGACCAGGAAGCGGGCGCAAATGACATTCGTTAGACCTGTTAATGCCGTCTCCAAGGAGCGGCCGCCGCTTATATTCTTTCCTGATTTTTATTAATATCCGGTAGAAATTCGAGAATTTAGATA
>CAYHKQ010000029.1:0-26555 GCA_964357255.1 uncultured Elusimicrobia bacterium | reverse complement strand
TAGGCGGGTCAGTTTAAGTTAGCAGGGGTGGGTCAAAATTGGTTAGCGGCGAAGTTTTGGGGGCTCCTTTGTGCGGACCGGCAGATGTTATGTGGGTTTATAGCGCTCCATTGACAACGTGCATACCGGCTTTTGCAATAAAGAAATTTTGTGGTATTCCATTTATATTTGGCATTCATGACATGTGGCCTGAAACATTATCGGTTACAGGCATGGTTCCCGAGGATGGCTTTATTTATCGCAGTATGGGCGCTTTGGCTGATCGTGCTTACCGCGCCGCATCTGCCATCACTGTAATCAGTCCGGGTTTTAAAAAGAATCTTATAGGCAAAGGGGTTACGGCAGATAAAATCCACGTTATTCCCAATTGGGCCAACGAAGAGATTTATCGCCCCATTCCCGCAGATTCCGCTTTGGCTAAAAAATGCGGTCTGGAGGGAAAGTTCAATGTGATTTACGGAGGAAATATCGGTTTGGCTCAAGCAATGGACAATGTTCTAGAAGCAGCTTGTTTATTGAGAGATTTGCGGCACGTCCAACTTGTCTTCGTGGGAGACGGTGTGGATGAAAATCGTTTACGACGGGAAACGGCCAGACGCCAATTGGATAATGTCCGTTTTTTAGGTCGTAAGCCAGAAAAAGAGATGCCGTATTATTTATCTTTAGCCGATGTTTTGCTGGTCCATCTCAAAAGAGACCCTCTTTTTGAGATTACTATTCCCTCTAAAATCATGACTTATTTGGCTATGGGACGTCCTGTTCTTTGCTCTGTGGCTGGGGACGCGGCGGATGTTGTCGTGAATGCCAAGGCCGGTTTGGCTTGTTACCCTGAAGACCCGCGCGCCCTTGCCGAGACAATTCGAAATCTGTATTTCATGCCCAAGGATCAGTTGGAGCGTATGGGGCGGTCCGGACGCGTTGCTTTTGAAGCCAAGTACTCCGTGGCTGCCTTAATGGACGCCTACGAAGACTTATTTCAACGCGTTGTTCACGAGGCCGTAGGATAGGAATTTGATAAAATCAAATTGCGTTTCCGTCCTAGAAGTCTTGAAATCTTTGTATGGGGATTGTGTACGAGATTCTGATCCCAAATAGGAGCAGGGAAGGCTCTTCTGCTTATAAATGCCCAGCAATGAAGTGTTTTGTTTCATAGGCTCTGAGGCGGAAGTGTCATAAGACAAATTATCGGTGCCGTGAGTTGAGTTTTTTAGAGTTTTTGAGTATCAAAAACCTGTAAAAATATGACTGAAAACAAAGTGGGTTGTATCTTTGTGCTTGGAGGAGGGGGCGCCTTGGGGCACAAGCTTTGGCAGGGGCTTTCCCGCAGATTTTGCAATGTATATGTTTCCATAAGGAAGCCTAAGTCTTATTATGAAAAGTGCGGTCTTTTCAGAGATGACAGAGCTGTTGAATCTCTGGACTTAAGAGATTTTGGCGGTGTAACCAAAGTGCTTGATGAAATAAAACCTTCTATGATAATCAATTGTGCCGGAGTAACCTTGCGCCACAAGGAAGCCGGGGATAAAATTTCAAATATCACAATGAACGCTCTTTTGCCGCACAAGCTGGCGGCATGGTGCTCAAAAAACAATTCCCGCCTTATACACTTCAGCACCGTGTGCGTTTTTGACGGCAAGGACGGCGGTTACAGCGAGGATTCGCAGGCAAATGCCACCGATCTATATGGACGAACGAAGTTTTTGGGTGAAGTGTACGATTCGTGTGCACTAATAATAAGGTCTTCGTTTGTTGGCAGGGAGATATTTGGCGGCACCGAATTGCTTGAATGGTTCCTATCGCAAAAGGGCAAACGTATCAAGGGATATAAAAAGGCGCTTTTTACCGGGCTGACTACCAACCGGCTGGCGGAGTTGACCGCAGATTTAATAAAGAATCACCAAAACCTCAGCGGCCTTTATCATGTATCCAGTGAAACCCTGTCAAAGTACGATCTGCTATTGCTCATGAAAGAGGCGTACAAAGTTGATGTCGAGATTGTTCCGGATGATGGTTTTGAGTGCAGGAGGGATTTGCGGGACGAGAAGTTTAGAAAAGCCACCGGATTCGCTTGTTCTGCCTGGAAGCAAATGATGCGCGAAATGGCGGCAGATCCGACGCCATACAACGAATGGAGGCAATGAGATGATTTTTGACGGCAAGGTATTGCTGGTAACCGGAGGCACCGGTTCCTTCGGAAAGGTTTTTATCAGACGTGTCCTGAGCGGGGAGAAGGGGATTCCAAAAAAGATTATTGTTCTTTCACGTGACGAGGCAAAACAGCACGACATGCGCCTTTCATACATGAAAAAGACCGTGGCTACCGATGAGGTGATTTACCGCAATTTTATGAATGTTTTGGAGTTTCAAATAGGAGACGTGCGCAGTTACGCTGATGTGTGTGCCGCCGTTAAGAACGCCGACATAGTAGTAAACGCGGCCGCTTTAAAGCAGGTGCCTACTTGCGAGTATTTTCCCGTTCAGGCGATTATGACCAATTGCTTGGGACCCTCGAATATAGTCAGGGCCATTATGGAGAATAGTTATCCGGTGCAAACCGTTGTCGGCATAAGCACCGACAAGGCGTGCAAACCGGTCAATGTTATGGGAATGACCAAAGCTCTGCAGGAGCGCATATTCACTTGCGCAAACGTCACAAATCCCGCCACTAGATTCATTTGCGTGCGCTACGGTAATGTGCTCGCGTCGCGCGGCTCCGTAATACCGCTTTTTCACGAGCAGATAAGAAATGGCGGCCCGGTAACGATAACCGTTAAGGAGATGACCAGGTTTTTGTTGAGCCTCAATCAGGCGGTTGACACCGTCTTTGCGGCAGTCGAACACGCAAAAAGGGGAGAAATTTACATTCCCGTGGCCCCGGCGGCGCTGGTGACCGATATTGCCAACGCGCTAATTGGCGACAAAAAAACAAAGATCAAGATAACCGGCATACGTCCCGGAGAGAAACTTGCCGAAATACTTGTTTCTGAGGAAGAGGTTCACCATTGTTTTAAGCGCGGCAATTTTTACGTAATTGCCCCGATGTTGCCAGAACTTAGAGACACGGAAGAGCCAAAGTCCCGGCCGTTGAGCGAGGAATATAGCTCTGCGAACGATGTTTTAGATTACAACGCGATTTTGGCGCTTTTAAACAAGCACGGCCTCATGTTTACGGGAAAGGAATTTCAGGAAGACGGCGAATTGCTTAAATAATCCTACGGGAAAAACGATTCAGGAGTGCATATGCCAATAAAGGTCATGACGATAGTCGGTACGAGACCGGAAATTATAAAACTCAGCCGTGTGATATACGAGATAGAAAAACATCTGCCGCACGTGCTGGTTCATACCGGGCAGAACTACGATTACGAGCTCAATGAAATATTTTTCAAGGAGATGGAGATAAGGAAGCCGGATTATTTTCTTAATTCCGCCGGTACGACATTGGCTGAAACAATCGGCAATGTTATTGCCAAGTCGGATGCCGTCATGGAAAAGGAAAAGCCGGACGCTGTCGTGCTTTACGGCGATACCAACAGCTGTTTGGCGGTTATTCCCGCCAAGAGGCGAAAAATTCCGATTTTTCACATGGAGGCCGGCAACCGGTCTTTCGACCAGCGTGTGCCCGAGGAGATAAACAGAAAGATAGTGGACCACCTTAGCGATATCAACATGACGCTGACCGAACACGCCAGAAGGTATTTGCTCAGCGAAGGATTGAAACCGGAAACGGTCATTAAAACGGGTTCGCCGATGAAAGAGATTCTGAGTTACTATATGCCCCGCATCGAGAAATCGGACGTACTCGAGCGCTTGGGCCTTAAAAAGGATGGTTATTTCGTTCTAAGCACGCACAGGGAAGAGAATGTGGACAGCGATACCAACTTCCGAGACATGCTTGAGTCCATCAATGCGCTGGCAAAAAAGCATGATAAGCCGGTAATCGTGTCAACGCATCCGCGAACCCGCAAACGCCTTGAGGAATTGGGCGTATCAGGGCTTGATTCAAGGATAAGCTTTCTAAAGCCGCTTGGCTTCTACGACTACGTGAAATTGCAAATCAACTCTTTTTGCGTTGTTTCCGACAGCGGGACGATAACGGAGGAGTCGTCAATACTTAATCTGCCAAGCGTTACAATAAGGCAAGCCCATGAAAGGCCAGAGGGCATGGACGAAGGTACACTGATTATGTGCGGATTAAAAGCCGAGAGAGTTTTGGAGGCGGTTGACGTCGTGGTTAGCCAACACTCCAAAGATTCCCGCCAGTTTAGATTTGTCAATGATTATGACACCGATAATGTTTCAAAGAAGGTATTGCGCATCATAGTCAGCTATGTCGATTACGTTAATCGCACTGTTTGGCGGACGCCGGCTTAAGCAAGCACGCAACATCCTGCCAATTTTGAGCATGTGAAAGTTCTTGTAGTAACCGATAGGTTTTTTCCTGAAGAATTCATAATAAACGATTTGGTGCAGGCTTGGGCGCAGGGCGGCATGGATGTCGAGGTTTTAACCCAAGTTCCCAGCTATCCCATCGGAAAAATACCAAGTGGTTATAAAAATACAATCCTGAGTTCGTCACGGTGGGGCACGATCAAGGTAATCAGATTCCGCACAGTTACCGGGTACAGGGAAAGCCTTTTTTTGAAAATTCTTAACTACGCGAACTTCGCTCTATTTGCCAGTGTGGCGGCTCTTTGGATAGGCAGAAAATATGACCGCATATTCGTATATCAAGCCGGCCCGCTAACACAGGCCATCCCGGCGGTCATTGCGGGTAAACTTTATCGCAAGGACGTTACAATCTGGACCCAGGACGTATGGCCGGATAGCGTATATGCGTACGGTTTCAAGCGGACCAGGTTGCTTCGTTTTATTCTCGACCGGATCGTGTCGTTTATCTATAAAAACTGCAACAGGATTTTCGTCTCCTGTGATGGTTTCAGGGATAAAATCAGCCGTTATGCGCCGCAACGGCCTATATACCATTTCCCGAACTGGCCTGTTGTAACTCCCTGCGGCAACGGGGAGGGTGACCGTAAAATACTTTTAGACAAATTCAATTTCACCTTTGCCGGCAACGTAGGCAAGATGCAAAACCTGGATAACGTCATACGCGGTTTTGGCATGGCGTCGGCGGAAAACGACAATATTCAGCTTAATATCGTAGGGGATGGATCTCACCTGGATCATTTAAAGGCGTTAGTGGAACAGGAACAAATAAAGAACGTCGTTTTCTGGGGAAGGAAGAAGCAAACTGAAATGCCAGCCTTCTTCAATGCCAGCGACGTGATGGTCATATCCCTCAATGACGACCCGGTCTTCGCCATCACTGTCCCGGTAAAATTTCAGGCTTATCTGGCTTTCCGCAAGCCGATCTACTGCGTCATGAATGGGGAAGTGCGCAAGATTGTGGAACGGAGCAACGTCGGTCTTTGTGCCAATCCAAACGAGTTATCAGATATAAAATCCGGTTTTCTCAAGTTTTATGCCTTTGGCAGGGAGGGTTTGCGCCCATTTGCGGCAGGCGCTAACGATTTGCTCAATAGTATCTACAACAGGGAAACAATCATCGAGTCGATGCGTGCGCTGGTTCTGGAGGGCAGATAGGGAAAAATGATAAACTGTTGTGTAATTCCTGGCCCCGCCGTCAATATGGCATAGCCTACGGCGGGGTGCGCAGATTGCGATTGTCGGCGACCGGTGTTGCTACAGGGGTTTTTGCAGATGAATTATCCAGAACCACATAGTCCCGCACAAGCAGATCTCGTGCTCGTTACCGGAGCCTCGGGCTTCATAGGCCGGCATTTGGTGTCGTACCTCGGGAGCGAGGGGTTTCGCGTGAGGGCTCTTGTGCGAAAAACTGTCGGAGATTGGCCCGATAGCGTTAATGTCGTGACCGGAGATATCCGCGACAAGCAAGTGGCGCAGACTGCGGCAGCTGGTTGCGATACAATTTTCCATTCCGCCGGGAAAGCGCACAATATTGACGAACATCCGCAAGATAAAGAGGGCTACCGCAGTATAAATATCGAAGGGACACGGACGTTGCTTGAAGCGGCCGTTTCGACGGGAGTTAAGAAGTTTGTTTATTTCAGCAGTGTTAAAGCTATGGGCGAAGATGCTAACGGCATCGACGAGTCTCAAACGCCAAAACCTAAAACAGCTTACGGTTGGTCAAAGCTGGAGGCGGAGCGCTTGGTTCTCGATTGTGGCAGGCGCGCGGGTATCCACTCAGTGTGTTTGCGGTTGCCTATGGTTTACGGACCTGGCAACAAGGGCAATATTGTTCGAATGATTTCCGCTATCGATCGTGGAATATTTCCGCGTCTTGCCGATACCGGCAATCGTAGAAGCATGGTGCATGTGACCAATGTGGTCAGGGCCGCCGTTTTGGCGGCTCGCAGCAGCGTTGCAAATGGACAGTGTTTTATAGTAGCCGACGCAGAGCCTTATTCTACTCATGCGTTGTATGAGATGATTTGTGCAGGGTTGGGAAAACGTATGACAAAATGGCATTTGCCGCTTATGTTGTTCAAGGCTATGGGATTATGCGGCGATGCGGTCAAACTGCTCATCGGCAGGCGCATACCCATTGATTCCGATGCCGTGGAAAAATTAACAGGTTCATCCTGGTACGACTCCAAGAAGATTGCAAACGAGCTTGGGTACAAGCCATCATTGGGCTTTAGCAACGCGCTTGCGGACATGATCAAATGGTATCGAACAGCTTGCTAGGCAATTATTCCGTCCTTTGTGTTATAGCCGGTGTATTTGCTCTGTCTACGGGGCTTTCCTGGTGCCTTTTTAGTTCTTCCAGACTGCGACTGCTTGACTATCCCAATAATAGATCGTTGCATGAGACCCCAGTCCCGCGTACCGGAGGTTTTGCCATACTCCTGAGCTTGACGATCGGGCTTTGCATGTTTTTCTTGATCGACAAGCTGCAAGCAGGCGGCGTTTCCATTGGCAGTGTTCTGTTTTCCGGAGACCAAGTATCAGTTGTTTCCTGGATTTTGCTTATGACACTGTTCCTGGCCGCGGTATCGTTTTTGAGCGACTGGATGGGCTTGGGAATCGGAGCGCGTCTTGTGTGTCACACTGCCGCCGGTTTGGGGATTGCCGCTGGAGCGGGTTTGTTCGTAGACAAAGCGGTCCTTATACCGGGATCGTTGGTAAATTTTGGCGGCATTTCAATACTGCTGACGACCCTGTTTTTGGTATGGATGGCCAACATGTATAACTTCATGGACGGTATGGATGGATTTGCCGGGGGAATGGCCGTAATAGGGTTTGGTTTTTTAGGCTACATAGCCTGGGCTCGCGGGCATATTCCGATTTCCGCAATTTCAATTCTGGTGTCCGCGGCGTCCGCAGGATTTCTGTGTTTCAACTTTCCGCCGGAAAAAATATTCATGGGGACATAGGCAGGGTGCCGTTGGGATTTATGGCAGGGGTATTGGCTGTTTGGGGAATTCACGACGGGGTCATGAGCGTATGGGAGCCGATGCTTATTTTTAGCCCATTTGTATTGGATGCAACAGGGACGCTTCTTGTTAGGGCCTTGAGAGGGGAAAATATCACGCAGGCGCATAGAAAACACTGTTACCAGCGCGCGGTTTTGGCGGGATTGGGACACAAAAGAACCGTTTTCCTTGAGTATACCGCGATGTTTGCCGGCGGAGGATGTGCTTTGTATTACGGCTCGATGAGCAGGGGGCATCAAATGGCTGTTATTGCAGGATTTTTAAGCCTCTACCCAGTAATAAGTTTTGGCATTCGCTTGTATGAGCGTCGCAAGTCTATAGGCCGCATGCGTCAAAGTCTGAATTCAAAAATTGCCGATTTTACAAGAGGCATTGCGGACGTATTGACGTATGCGAAGGCTAGGGTGCTGGCTTGGAGGCGGGTTATCGTTATTATGGCCCACATCTGCGCCATACCAATTTCCAATTATTTGGCGTTCTACCTGAGGTTTGACGGCGATATTGCCCAGCCTTATTTCAACGGTTTCCTGGCAGGACTTCCGGCGCTGCTGGTTATCAGGGGCGTTCTGTTCGTACCGTTCCGTGTGTACTGGGGCCTATGGAGATACCCGAGTACTCAGGACCTCGTTTTGATTACGGGCGCCACGCTAGCCTCCACAACGGCCTTTTTTGTCTGGGTTAAATTTGTCCTTGATTTGTCATACCCAAGAACGGTGCTTGTTGTGGATTCCCTCATCCTGATAACCATTTTGGGTGGCATGAGATTAACCAAGAAGATATACAGACAAGTTTGGGGACGCAAGGGCGACAGGCTTTTGTTGATTTATGGCGCGGGGGATGCGGGTGAGATGATTGTCAGGGATATTCAGAATAATCCTGCGTCAGTGTACAGGCCCATTGGCTTTGTGGATGACGACCTGAGGAAAAAAGGCACGTATATCCGGGGCGTGCCCACACTGGGAACCCGCAAAGACCTTAAGGATATCCTGGAAAAACACAGACCGCATGAATTGCTTATTGCCATTCCGTCGGCATCCCCAAGACACATTCGCAGTATTGTCCGCTGTCTTGAACATCACAGGATTACGATCAGGATATTGCCCGCGCTGGCCGAGATCTTGGATGGCAAGGTGCTGGTAAACCAGGCAAGACATATAAAGATGGAGGATTTGCTTTTGAGGCGTTCTGCGGTAAGTGAAAACGGGAATGCATATGCAAATCGAGTGAACGGGAAGGCTGTGCTGGTTACCGGCGCCGGAGGGTCCATAGGATCCGAACTGTGCCGGCAAATTGCGGCTGAAAATCCTAGCAGATTAGTAATGCTGGATCGGTATGAGAACAGCCTTCACTCTATAAGCCTGGAGGTGGCCCAGAGATTTCCGAACCTGGCGGTCGATGTTGTTGTTGGCGATATAACTGACGCCGGAAGCATGGAAGATGCCTTTAGAACGTATTTACCGCAGATTGTTTTCCACGCCGCGGCGCACAAGCACGTGCCATTGATGGAAAATAGCCCGTTGGAAGCCGTCAAAAATAATATTTTCGGCACAAAGAATGTTGCAGAAATGGCAATTCGCTTCGGAGCCGAGCGGTTTATTTTGATTTCTACGGACAAAGCCGTAAGGGCAAGCAGCATTATGGGAATGACCAAAAGAGTTGCAGAAATGTACGTGAGCGCGGTCAACGATGGTTGCAGGACGGATTTTCTAATAGTTCGGTTCGGAAATGTCTTGGGCAGCAATGGCAGCGTGGTGCCGATATTTACGGAACAGATCAAAAAGGGCGGCCCCGTTACAGTGACTCATCCAGACATGAAAAGGTTCTTTATGCTTATTCCCGAGGCAGTGCATTTGGTTTTAAAGGCTGCCTCGGTCGGCGGACCCGGGGAAATACTAGTGCTTGAAATGGGAGACCAGATTCGTGTTGTTGACATGGCGAGGAGCCTGATACGGTTTATGGGCTATGTTCCGGATGAAGAAATAAGGATAGTTTTTACCGGCGCAAGGAGTGGGGAGAAACTGTTCGAGGAACTCTACGACCCGGATACGGAGAGCATTGACCGCACCAGGCACGACGGTGTTCTGTCGGTGAAACCCATCCGCCGCATAGATCCGCAGAGCATTCGTTTGCGGCTCAAAGACCTTGAGGATGCTTTGAAAAACAGAGATAAAAAAGGCATCGTGGACATGTTGTCCGAATTAGCAGTTGAAAAACACAAAAAAGACCAGCCCGTCATAAGCTCAGAGTTATCTGACGCTGTTTTGGCTTAGATACGTTAGAATCAACTCTGCGCAACGAACCCAGATATGAAACTTAATCGGAACGAACTTGTGTTCGAGATTGTCTTGGTTGCGTTTCTGTTGATCTGCGCTTTTGACGTCAAAATAGGCAGACTGAATGTTTTCCCGCTTTCGTTTAACATGACAACCGCCCGGGCCGCCCTGTTGGCCGTTTGCGCGATGTCAGTTTCGTGGTTTTTGAAGGGCCTTATCCCTGATCTGTGGTCGCATTACAGGCCAATATTGCGCTGGAGCGCCGTTTTTATGGCTACCATGGCGCTTTCTGCCTTGTTGAGCGCTTATCCCGGCGTCGGCATTGAAAGATGCGTCTTTTATGGCGCATTTATTTATCTTTTTCTTATTTGTATTTGTTTGCCTTATCAGGGCGTATTGGATCGCATGCCCATTTACTTGTTTTACACTGGAATTGTCCTGGGGGCGCTCGGATTCGCGGAACGCTTTTCGCCGGGCTTGAGAGACTTGTTGGAGAGCACGTTTATTCCGGGCGGTGGATCTTTTTTAGGACTATCCAGTTCCAGCCTTCAAAATCCCATCATATTTGGTTGTTTCATGTTGATTTCCCTTTTATGTGGTTGGTTCAAAAGGAATGAGATAGGTGTTTATATAGCCGTGCCGGCATGCTGTTTGTTTGTTTCCGGTATCATGTTCTCCGGATCACGTCTGGCGGTTGCCGGTTTCGTCTGCGCACTGCTTGCAATAGCATTCTCCCTGTTGGTCCGAGGAAGGCGCTTTTTGTCAGCCGTCACGTTTGCCGGGCTTGCGTTGGCGCTTTTTTTAGCAATGCATTTTGCTGTTCCGGCTGCGGATAAAATTAAGTACTTCCCAGAACGCTTGCGAGATACGCTCGCTTCTGCGGCAAATCTCGAAGAGTTTTCATCCCGCCGCTTATCGATCTGGAAGGCTGCCTTTGTCATGTGGAATGATCACAGGTTGCTTGGGGTGGGTCCGGGCGCGTACGGTGCGTATTTGGCGCATTACGAGCAATACAGTTACCTGGGCGGCGCCCAAATGCATCCGCATAACCTGTTTATTAGGGTGTTTTGCGAAGTTGGCTTAATCGGATTTGCTGCGTTTATTATGCTTGCCTATTGCATAGGAAAGAGGGTTTTTGCACTTGGCTTGAAAGGTTATGCTGTGCCGGCAATCACCTTCTTATTATTTGAACTCTTTGAGGAATTTCTCAGAGATGCTTTTCCATCCCTGGTTTTTATTCTCCTTGTCGCTTACGCTATTCGATCTGCGAACTTAAATATGCAGTCGCAAGACCCCTTGAGGGCCAACAATTTTTGACCCCCCTCCGTTAGAAAATCAGAAAAATTCGCAAGAAGGTCAAAGAGAACAGCGCAATGGAGCCACCGCTTCAGCTTTTAGTTCAGCCGAGGTTCTGACATATAGGTAGATCAGGCCCGCGAGAATCCCGAGAAGAGCTCCTATCCCCACAAGGCGATGCCACCGCGCAATGACTGTGGCGGGAGAGGGGGGGCTTAAGTGTTGAATGTGGCTAAAAGCGAATACGCTGACAAAATTGCTTTCACCGAGTTTGCCATAAATCAGTTCATAAGACTTCTTGGCGACCTGTAGGTCTCGTTCAAGAGACTCCAAGAGAACGCTTTGTTCGCTGATAAATTGTTGTAACTTGGCGACTTCTTCGGCAGTTTGTGTGTGCCATAGATTGAGTTGGTCATTATGGGGTTTGAGAGTTTCAAGGGCGATTTCGTATTCGGCTATCTTTTTTTCGAGATCAACATAAAGTGGATTGGCTCCGTAGGTGAACATTTTGATTTCGCGCTGTTTTGTTTGTGGGTCATTGGCGTTCGTTGAATAGATGGAGGCGGCAACCGGGTCATTTTCTGCGGTTGTATGTTCTAAGGTTGAAATTTTTTCGTGCTTGACGATTTCCGCTTTTAGGGCCGGCAACTGAATCTGCGCGTTGGTGATTTGGATCTTATTTTTTTCAAGTCCAGCCGCATAATTGAGCAATTGCTCGTTCTTGATCCTTAACTCGGTTTTTTTAGATTCCAACGCGGGCCTTATGCGTTCAATTTTATTCTGGGTATCTTCCAGGGACTTTTTATTGTTTTTGTATTGGCTCGACAAAAGAGAGTGCCCTTCTTCTAGATTTTGGAAAGCGTAATTAGTCAAGAATTCAATAGTTGATTCCTCCCAAGTCCAAGAGGCTATCGGCACGACATCGGCGTTCTTGCCCTGCGCTTCAAAGGACAAAATGTTGGTGGAAGGAAGAATTTTTATGGCAAAGTCGAGCTTTTCCTGGGAAACGCCTTTGGCCTTGAGTTTTTTTGCCGTTATTTCCATTACAGCCTGGCTTTGGGCAATGGCAAAGTATTGCTGATAAGTTTCTTTGGGAAGCGAAGCGACGGGGGCGTTGTCGAGCGGATTTAGAATTTTGTTTATTTTTGACGGCATAAACTCGGCAAGGGTGGCGCTTTGATAGGTCTTGGGTAAGAACGCGCTAATGAGCAGACCCAGGAGGCCTCCGGCGGCCATGCCGATCAGGGCCGCCGGCAAATACTTTATGAGCGCATTGAGGACGTTATTGAGGTCAATGAATTCTGTTTCCAAAAAGTCGTAAGGCGGTTTTTTGCCGGACGAAATCGAGGACCATGGGTGATCTTCAATTTCCTGCGAAGGCATTATGTTTGCGTTTTTCGTTTCCCGTAAGCCGGTTATCATTGAGAAGAAAAGGTCGTTCTATACCGAAGAAAGGGCGGCCCCTTCCTCGCTTTTTTGATGCCGGGTAAAATTTGGCTTATTTTGGCCGTTGGCGTTAATGCGAGAAATGGGTTTGCTCATCAGGCGGCTTGCAAGGTAACCCAGTAGCGCGCCTAGCAATGCGCCTGCCTTTGCAAATTTTTTGATAGGGGGCGGTAATTTTGAGTCCGGCACGGAGGAATAGCTGACTAATTTTAAGTCGGCAAAGCGCATGGCGCTGGCGAGCTCCGCTTCGCTGACCTTGCTGAAAATCAGCTCATTTTGGCGGCGGACGATTTCGAGATCTTTTTCCAGGGAGGTCTGGATAATTTTCTGTTCGTTTAAGCTGGTCTGGAGCGTCGTTGCTTCTTTTTCGAGCCTGCCGATTGATTTTTCAATCAAGAACTGCGTTGGTTTTTGAGTGGCTAGCCTGGCAGCCGTTTCTTTGGTTTGCTTTTCAAGCTGGACATAGCGGGGGCTGATAAGGGAGGGGACAGTCTGGAGAGTGCTTAAATTTTTAATTATCTGATCAATCCTTTCAGGATTTTTGGCTAATTTTTTTAGCAATTTGGTTTCAATATTGCTTTTTCCTTTGCCAATCTGGAAGGCGCGCAAGGCCGCGCTCCCTTGTTCCTCATTTTTTGTGAGTTGTATAAGAGTCGGCAAAGAAGCCTCGTCTGATTGAATGTTGGCCTTGAGCGCTTCAAGTTCTTTTATATTACGCAAAAGCATTTCTTTTTTAGCGGCCAACTCGGTTTCGCGCAACTCAAACTGAGCCTCTTTTTTTAACGCGATGAGTTTCGTTTCGATTCTGCTGATTTCATTTTTACTTTTTTGGTATTGGGTCCAAAAATAGGATTTCCCGACCTGAAACTGCTCGGCATTGAGATTGGTCAAATAGTCAATGACCGTTATAGCCCAAGCGTTAGCCGTCTGGTAGGCAATTTCGGGGTCGGGATGTGTTGCTTGAATTTCTAATAGATTGGTTGGCTCAATGTGGCGAATATCCGCCAGGCCACCCATTTCCTTAAAGCCCATTCTTGCTAATTTTTGTCGTGTCATTTGTTTGATCTGGGGGCTCATGAGAATTGTTTTGTAGGTAGTGATGGTGGCCAGCCTTTCTTCCCTGGTTTTGAGTTCTTTTTGTTGTTGCTGTTCTTTGCTCTTATTTTTTTCGGCCAAGGGGTCATTGTTTTCGAGCGTTCGACTGCCGAGCGTTTGCTCCGCTTGGTTTGACAACGGTTCCATTATGTTTTTAATGGGAGAAGCCATCATTTCAAACAGCGCTATTGCTTGGTAGGCGTTGGGCCTGAGAATATGAGCCATTCCAAATCCGGCGGCCACTCCAACCGTTCCTCCGACTACAAGAAAAGGTATGCGGTTTTTCCAGAATGCCGCGATGGAACGGAACAAGGGCAATAGCAGAGAGTAAAGATCAATATAGTTTTCTTCCTGCTCACGGCGGTTTGGAGGGACTTCGTTTTTTAGGATTTGATTGAAATCCATAATATCAATTATACATTAGCGCAATCATCGGCCATCGGCCGCGAGGACGTTGCGCAGGGTGCGGATTAAAATGGAGAGGTCCAGCCATGGGGTTTGATGGGCTAGGTAGTAGAGGTCGTATTCGAAGCGGGCTTTTGCGTCCGCCGGGGTTTCGGCGTAGCCCATATTGATTTGGGCCCAGCCGGTGAGGCCGGGGGGGGCGGTGTGACGGGCCCAGAAGTAGGGGAGGGACTGGTCTAAGCGCTGGGCAATGGGCAATTGTTCCGGTCGGGGACCCACCAGGGACATCTCGGATTTTAGGATATTGAAAATTTGAGGCAGCGCGGCTAATTGGGTTTTGCGGATCCAATGGATGGAGCGGGGGATTCGGGGGTCGTTAGGGAGGGTGATTTGTTGCTCCATCGGCGTGGCGGGGGATTCTTTCATGGTGCGGAGTTTCCATATCCAGAAGGACTGGCCGCCCTTGCCTACGCGCTGTTGGCGATAGAGCACGGGGCTACCAAGGAATAATTTTATCCAGCAAGCGGCGAGGGATAGGGCCGGAATGGCCGGCGCCGCAATCATCAATGAAAGGAGGATATCGCCGCAACGTTTGAGAACTTGGTAGAACAGTCTTGATTGGGCGGGGGTCAGAATGTTCTCAATCAGCCAGGCGGACGAGATTTCTTCAAGAGGAATTTTGCCGGATTTGAGCGCCTGATAGGATGAATTTGTGAAAACCGGCAGGCCTTTTAAGGCCGCGGTTTTTAGGATTTCGTGATAGCCATTGGCGGTGGCGTCATCGAGGAGCTTGCGGTCAAGGACTAGAATTTTTTGCAGGGATTGCGCTGACGCGATTGTTTCGGGCGACTCAAGGATTCGTTGGCCTAATAGCGATCGCCAGTATTCGATCATGGCCCAGGCCATGGCGCCCGAGAGCAGGAGAATAACCTTGGGGGCCGGAATTTCAAAAATGCCGTGGATGAAATAGATGCCGAGCGAACTTATAAAGAAAGCCGCCAGGATGGCTGTGGCTAAGACGCCTTCGCGCTTAGATTGAATGTTGCGGGGTTCGTAGAGTCCGCACAGGTGAAAAATCCAAATCCATAGAATCGTTAAAATGGCGAATAAAATGCCGTGCCGGATTATGTATGGCGTTGAAACCTCGCCCCATCGGCGCAGGAGGGTGACCCAGAAAAATGAAAGGTTCAGGCAGGCGGCGTCGCCGAGCACGATCAAAAGGAGTTTTTTGCGGGTCAGAAGCATTGTTTAAATTACAATCCGTTGGGCCGGGCTGTTTTGTTCAGCCGGCATTTTTTCTTCCTGAATTGCGCCGGAACTTGGTTTGAAGGGTTTGAGCATGAGGCCGTGGATTACCGGGCGCAGGATTGAGAATTGCCGACGTCGGAGGCGGTTGATGATTTTGGAGCCGGCTAAAAGGAAAATCAGCCAGGGCGCGAGTAGGGGGTAGTGTTTTTTGAGATACAAAACGCCGCTTCGGGCGTGATGGTATTGAGAAAATGGCGTAGATGGGCCGGCGCTAAGGCCTTCCTTGTGCCGGACGCGCGCTTGGGGCGCGGCGGCTATTTTCCAACCGGCCAGCCGGGCGCGGCGGGACCAGTCAGCGTCTTCCCAATAGAGAAAAAATTGTTCATCGAGCAGGCCGATGGATTGGATGGCCGCGGCTTTAGCGAGGATGCAGGCGCCGTTGACGTAACTCAAGCCGTTGGGCTTGGCCGCTTCTTGTGGCAGGAGGCAGTGACGGCTCGAGGGCGGCCACAGAGTAATCCATCCGCCGCCGGCGGATTGGATTTGGTCGGGGCGGTTTTCGTAGACCAGCGTGGCGCCCGTTAAACCGATTCTAGGGTCGGATTCGGCTTGGGCGACCAGGGCTATGAGCGCGCCGGGTTCGACCTTGGTATCGTTGTTCAGAATCCAAAGATACGGGAATTGCCGTTCCAGGGCATAACGGATGCCGATATTGTTGCCGCCGGCGTAACCCAGGTTGGCGCCGGACTGGATAAGAATAAGAGTATTCTTTGAGACCGGAGCCGACGGTTCGGCTTTGCGCGACTCAGCCTCTTGTTTGTTGAGTTCGACAAGCCGGATGGATTTATTTTGGCACCAATCCTTAATGGTGTCGCAAGACCGATCGGCAGAGCCGTTGTCAACGACAATTGGTTGAAAAACAGGATAATCGAGATGGCAAAGAGAATCGAGGCACTCGATTGTGGCCTGGGGATTATTGTAGTTTAAGACAACGATGGCGACCGAAGACAACATAAGATACTTCATTATACGAGTTAGGCATTGGTTATAATTTGGCGATTAAGGAGCTTGAATGTGATTAAAATTGGGATTATCGGGTTGGGTTACTGGGGGCCGAATTATGTGCGCAATTTGGTCGGCATGGACGGGGTCAGCGTTGAGTTGATTTGTGATCAGGACTCTGCGGCATTGGCGAGAATCCGGAAAAATTATCCTTTCCTTAAAACAACGACGGCGAGCGAGCAAGTTCTTGAAACCAAGGATTTGGACGCCGTGATCGTGGCCACTCCGGCCGGCGCCCATTTTTCTTTGGTCAGCGCCGCTTTGGAGGCGGACAAGCATGTTTTGGTGGAAAAACCGCTGGCCCTTGATCCTGTCCAGGGCCGCCAATTGGCCAAACTGGCGACCCGCAAGGGCAAGACGCTGATGGTGGCGTATACGTTCCTTTATAATGCGGCGGTTCGCAAGCTCAAGGAATTGGTGGACAGCGGGGAATTGGGGGATGTGTATTATCTGCATGCGGCTCGCACAAATTTGGGACCGGTGCGCCGCGATGTCAATGCTCTTTGGGATTTAGCGCCTCACGATTTATCTATTTTTTATTATTTGCTGGGCAAGTGGCCTGGGCAGGTGAGCGCTACGGGGGGAACCTACCTTCAAGACAACGTGGCTGATGTGGCATTTGCCTCGCTTCACTATGGCGCGGGAGTGATGGGTCATTTCCATGTGAGCTGGCTCGATCCAAGGAAGGTCCGGCAGGTGACGGTGGTGGGCTCCAAAAAAATGGCGCTTTTTGACGACTTGGATTCCGTCAGTCCTGTTAAGTTGTTCGACAAGGGCGTCATGAAAAATCGTTTTGAGAAGGCCTACTCCAGTTTTGAAGAGTTTAAAATCATGACCCGCGATGCGGGGGTGATCGTTCCCAAGGTGGCCCAGGAGGAGCCCGTGAAGGTTCAGTGCCGTCATTTTATTGATTGTCTTCGAGAGGGAAGGCCGCCGCTCAGCGGCGCCGGTCTCGGTTCGGAAATGCTTTATGTGCTCAAGGCGCTGGATCAGTCCTTGTCCCACAAGGGAAGGTTGCAACGCGTGGCTTTGCCCGCGCGCGGGCCGCGTTCAGCGGTTGTCTCATGAGCCGGTATTTTGTCCACCCCAAGGCGTTGGTGGAGCGGGGGGCTACAATCGGCCGGGGCGCCCGAGTGTGGGCCTTTGCCCATGTTCAGGCCGGCGCCGCCATCGGTAGGGACTGCAATATTGGGGATCATTGTTTTGTCGAAAAAGGAGCGCGGGTCGGCGACAGGGTTACCATTAAGAATGGCGTGTCTGTCTGGGATGGCGTGACATTGGAAGATGATGTTTTTGTGGGCCCGAACGCCGTGTTCACCAATGACTTAAATCCTCGTAGCCATAAAAAAGACTGGCGATTGGATAAGACGGTAATTCGCCGGGGAGCGACGATTGGGGCCAATGCCACTCTTTTGTGCGGACTGAGCGTTGGTTCTTATGCCTTAATAGGCGCCGGCGCTTTGCTAAGCAAGGACGCGCCGCCTCATGCTTTAATGATTGGCCAACCTGCTCGTTTGGCCGGCCGGGCTTGTTTTTGTGGGCATGGTTTAGTCCGTTTTAAAAGCCGATGGCGTTGCCCGCATTGCGGACAATGCTTCGACAAAGACCCTTGCCGGGTTTAAGCGTTTCGGCCTTGCCTTTTTATATTCACAATGCCTATCTCGCGTTAAATTTTTTTATTTTTCGGTTGGCGAAGTTTTTTGTCCAGGCGCTGGGGGCGAGGATTCTCGCGCCGGTTGCGTTTGGGTATTTTTCTTACCTTTATTCTTTGTTGGATATTTGGAATCACGTTTTTGGGGCGGGACTGGAGATTAAGGCGAGCCGTTCTTGGCCGGGGCAAGGCCAGGGAGGGGCCCCTGGCCCCTTCGAACGGCCCGGACAGGGGTTTTGGCCGCAAATCGTCGTGGGCCGGCTTGTCTTGAGCTTCGCAGGCGCGGCCACGGGACTGGTTGTTTTTCGCTGGCCCTATAATTTGCTTTTTGCCCTCTGGCATGTCTTTTTCCTTCAGTCCAGACTGGCTTACAGTTTCGTCAACACCCTTCTTTATCCCAGGGGGATCGTGATTTCCGGATTTGTCTCGCAGGGGATGCTGGCGATTTGCGCTTATTGGGGGCTTAAGCGCTGGGGGTTGACAGGTTTTATGGCGGCGTTTGTTCTAGAGCGCTTGGCCGAGGGAGTTTGCCTGTGGGTTTTTGTGATGATGCGCCGGCCTGAATTTTTAGGCTCCCTGCGCGCCGCGCTTTGGCCTGCGTCTTGGCTTGGCTGTTTGCGGCGCTGGTTGACCCAGGAAAGCGGGACCGTAATTTGGGTTGCCCAGTTGCTTGGGGTTTTAGGCGCGCGCCTTGATAGCGTTATTGTCCAATTGCTCTTAGGCTATTCTTCCCTGGCTTTTTATTCCTTGTCTTTTCGCACCTGCGAGGCGCCACTCTTTTTATTTGCCGCTATCGCGGACAGCTCTCTGGCCTATTTTGTCCGCCATCCCCAGGAGCGCGGAAGTCTTTACCGCCAGGGCATGAAAATGGCCTTGGGCGCGGGGTTTGCCTTGGCCCTGGCTGTCACAATTTTTGGAATTTTCGGCGCCTCTTTTGTTTTTGGGCCCAATTATCCAGGAGTGGGCTCCCTGATCGCCGTTGCTTCCTGGGTCCTGATTCCGCGAGGGGCCAACATGGTGAGCACAAGTTTTTTATTGGCCACGGGCGGTGAAAAAATCCTTTTATTGAGTTCAGCCTCCGGCATGGCGTTCGGCCTTTTGGCCAATATCGCCCTGATCCCCTGGTTCGGCGTTTGGGCGCCGGCCATTGTGGCCATTGCGGCCGAAAGCGTGACCGGCTGGATGCGTTATGAGCTCATGCGTAGCGTCGCTCGGTGATGCATGTGGATTTATAAATTTTTTGGGCTAAGCAGTCCTCTTTAAAAGCAACTCAAAAGTAGGCATGCTACGCTGGCGGCTCCTCCTAATGTTTGGATCCGAAACGTCCATAAAGCACGGGCAGGATAAGCAAGGTCAGGATCGTGGATGTCATGAGCCCGCCGATGACAACCGTGGCCAGGGGCCGCTGAACCTCGGCCCCGATCCCTGTATTGAGCGCCATAGGAAGAAATCCAAGGCTCGCCACTAAAGCGGTCATGAGCACTGGACGCAGGCGGATGAGAGATCCTTTTAAGACAGATTCCCTCAATGAAAAACCTTGTTTCCTAAGCTGGTTAAAAAATGTGACCAGAACCATGGCGTTTAGGATCGCGATGCCGCTTAAAGCGATAAATCCTACGGCGGCGGAGACGCTCAAGGGAATGTCACGCAAATATAGCGAGAAAACTCCGCCTGTCACAGCGAAGGGAATGCCGAGATAAACAATCAGCGCTTGTCGCCAGTTCCTTTCAAAATTCCAGAGAAGCGCCAGAAAGATGGCTAGAAGCGTCAAGGGCACAATGACCTTCAGTTTGGCCTGCGCTCTTTCCAGATTCTTAAACTGACCGCCCCAGGACAACCGGTATCCCTGCGGCAAGGAAAGCTCTTTAGATAACACCCTTTTAGCCTCTCTTACGAAACCCTCGGTATCTGACGCCGCCAGATTAACGGAAACGGCGGCGTAACGTTGGCCCCCCTCGTGGGCGATGGTGGTGACCTGATCTTTATTTTCCAACGTAGCAAGGGCCGAAAGAGGCGCCGTGCCTTTTTCTGGAAGCCCGACGGGCAGATTGGCCAATTCTTTGGGGTTGTCGCGCAAATTCTCGGTTAACCTAACAACGATGGGGAAACGCCACTGTTGCTCGTAAAAGCTGCCAACCTCTCGGCCTCCCATCGCCGTTTCAAGAAGCTTGTTGACCCATTGAATGTCCACCCCCAATCGGGCGATCTTCTCGTAATCCAGGCGAACGTTGATCACGGGGCTACGGCGAAGGGCAGTCAAGGCATCGAGTTCCACTTCCGATGCGCCGGGAATTTCTTGAAGCAAAGCCTTGGATTTATCCAATAAATCCATGAGGACTTCCAAATCCTTTCCATAGATGCGAACAGACACGTCGGCCCGGCTTCCTTCCATAATTTCGTTAAGCCGCATCTCAATGGGCTGGCTCTGCATGATCTCCTGGCCAGGCGTTTTCTCTTCGAGTGTCTTGCGGATCGCCTCAAAGAGTTCTTCCTTGGTTTTTCTTTTTCCGCCGGAGGACACCGGCCATTTATTGCCGACTTTTTCAAGGATGAGAAACGTATCTGAGAGATGAATGCCCATCGGGTCTGTCGCGGATTCTGCGGTGCCCAGGCGTGAGAAAACATGCTTCACTTCGCCAAAGCTCGCGATCACCTTGTCCGATTCCTTTTGGATGCGCACGGACTCATCTGGGCCTATTGAAGCCTCTCGCGTAAGATTGATCACCATGTCGCCCTCATTTAAGGCCGGCATAAAATCCGCGCCCAGCCGCTTGTAGGCGAAGAGAGTTAAAAAAGCGATGACAATCACCGGCCCAAGAACCGTCGTCGGATGGTGAAACGACCATCGAAGAAGGGGCTCATAATATTTCTGGATGAAAGCGAAAAGCCTTGTTTCCCCTGCTCCCCCCTGTCCTTCGCGCAGAAAAAGATAGGCCAAGACAGGCATGAGAAACAGCGCCACAAGGAGCGAGGCGCCCAAGGCCATCAGGACCGTCTGGGCCATGGGCCTAAATATTTTTCCCTCAATCCCTTCAAGGGCCAGTATGGGCACATAGGCGGCCATGATAAGAAGAAGGCCTAGGGTTACCGGAATTACGACCTCGCGGCAGGACTCGATAACCAGGTGAGATTTTTCCGCCAAGGAAAGGTTGCCCTGCTTTTCCCTAAGGCGCCGGAAAACATTCTCGATAATGACAACCGAGGCATCCACTAAAAGTCCAAAGTCAATCGCCCCCAGGCTCATCAAGTTGGCCGAGATGCCAAGATATTTCATGCCCATTGCGGCGACTAGCATCGAAAGGGGAATGGCCAAGGAAACAATCAAGGCGGCCCTTAGGCTACCCAAAAGAAGAAGGAGCACAATAACCACCAACGCCGCGCCCTCGGCAAGGTTCTTAGCCACGGTTTTGATTACGGCCTCCACAAGAAAGCGCCGGGAATAAAGAATTTTAATCGCGACATCCGGCGGCAGTTCCATCTCCTTAAGAGTTTTTTCGGCTCTCAGCGCCACCTGCCGGGAGTTGGCTCCGGAAAGCATGAGCACGGTGCCCAAAACAGCCTCGTTGCCGTCATAGGTGGCGGCTCCCAGGCGTTGCGCGTGATCCTGACGTATTTGGGTCACCTCGCCCAAACGAATGGGCTTGCCCCGGACATCTAGTTTGACCGTGATGCGGCGGATCTGATCTAAATCCTCAAGAGAGCCATAGGCTCGCACGATGATTTGCTTGCCCTCGTGCTGGATATATCCGCCGCCAAAACTCTCTCCAAGGGTTTCCAATTTTTGGACCAGATCTTCAATGCTCAAACCCCGTTCCTCAAGACGGCGCGGGTCTACCTCGATGTGAATTTCTTTCTTGAAGCCGCCATTGGAGTCCACCTCGGCAACATTGGGAACATGGGCTCTGAGATAAGGGCGGATCACAAAATCCTGGATGGTCCGCAGATAAAGCAACCTTTCTTTTTCTTCGGCGGATGCGAGTTTTGATCCCGGTTTTGGCAAAACAACGTACATCAGCACCTCGCCCAAGCCGGTGGTTATGGGCGCAAGCTCCGGGCCGGCCCCTTGCGGCAAGCTCTCACGAACGGCCCCGAGGCGCTCTGAGACCTGCTGGCGGGCCCAGTAAATATTGGTTCCATCCTTAAAAATAACTACCACCTGGGAAAGTCCATATTTGGACAAAGAGCGAACTTCGTCCACTCCGGCGATTCCGCTCATTTCGGTTTCAATGGGATAGGTGACGGTTTTTTCTATCTGTTCGGGATCGAGCGCCCCTGTTTTAGTATTGACGACCACTTGAACGGATGTGATATCCGGAACAGCGTCAATGGGAATCAGGGGGATATAATAGAATCCCCCGACGGCGAGCATTGCGAAAAAAACAAGCGTCATCAAACGGTGGCGCAACGACTTCTCCGCGATTGATCCAAGCATGGTCATTCTCCTCTAAAATCCTTCAATTCCGGCAACCATATTATTCTGGCCGGATAAAACGAAAAGCTCCGCCAACTGATCCGCCATCAACTTCTGAACTTCCCAGGCCCGATGAAAGGTTTCGGCGATCTCGTTGTCCAATTCAAGAAAAAGGAGCAGATCCATCTGGCCCTTGCGGAACCCGTCATCGCCCTCTTTGAGGTCTCTTTCCAGATCAGCAATCAAAGAAAGAGGGTATTGACGGATAATCTGGCGGGAGGCTTCGATCTGAGCGACCAGTGAACGCACGCGAGACAGGAGTTCCTTATTTTGAAAACGTAGCAGTTTTTCCTGGGCATCAAGCTTTTTTTCAAGGCTCAGAATGTTTCCCCTGTTGCGATTAAACAAGGGCAAGGGAAGCGACAGCCCAAGGCCCGCCTTGCGCTCAGTTTCATCGGCGGTCTCCCGGCCCCAGAAAGCCGAGGCTTCAAAATCAGGCCAGGCTTCCTTTCTGGCTAGTTTTTTTTCCTTTTGAACCCGGGCAACCAATAATTTTTGGCCGGCAAATTCTGGATTTTGCTCCTGGGCATTGGTTTGCCATACCTCGCTATCTAGGGGACGTTCCCCCTTAAACCAGGGCACCTCGATATGAAAATGCGGGGTTTCGCGCCAGGCAACATAAAGTTTGAGCCTTTCAAGAGATGCTTTAAGCGCCGCCTCAATTTCGAGATTCTCGGCAACCAAGCTTCTCAAGCGGCTTTCAACCACACGGCGTTCCGCCTTTTTTTGGGGTGAGACAAAGGCGTGGCCCTCAAGGTAGGATTTGACAAGATCAAGACGACGGCGCCTTTCCTCGGCAAAATTCTGCTTTTGGCGATTGACCGCGTATTCGTAAGCCAGGCGCACAACCTCGGCAATCAAGAGAATTTCAATCTGTCTGGCCTTCAAACCTGCCATCTCGGCATCAAGGTCCGATATAGCGCCGCGCAAGCTAAGTTTCCCGGGAAACAAAAATGGCTGAGAAAGAACGGATTCAATAAGCGGTCCCTCTAAACCGGCCGCGGTTTTTTTTCCCCAAGAGAAACTGCCCTGCGGATTTGGCCAGGCTTTGGCCGCAATGGCAAGATACCGCGCTTCTTCGGCGCCGGATTTGCCCGCAGAAACAAGCTCGCTGTTTTTTAATGCCATCTCGACAAGGGAAGCCAGGGTGTATTTTTCCTCGAGGATTTCCTTGGCCGATGCCTCCTGAGCAGAGCCCCGGGGGCCCGGTTGCGCCCCTTCCCTGGGGTCAGGGACCCTTGGAGCGCCAGAGGCGCGTTGGGCCCCAGGCGCGGCGGTCGTTGAAGCTGGATCGCGATGTGCCTGCTGTGACGCTTTGGGATCTGCGCCCAACAGCGGGGCTCTGTAGACCAGCACATGCAAAATTAAAACGGTGACAAAACTTTTCATGTTCCTCCTCAAATGCGCGATATTCACGACTCTGCGTTTTCCCCAAATTGAAATGAAGAAAGGCTATAAAATGAATGCGGAACGCTCGTTAGGAAAGGGGCTTGGGAGGGTGAAAGTAGGACTTGTCGAAAATTCGTTTAAAAAGGTTGGGGTCGTTTAGGACGATGCGTTGCGATTGGCGCGGCACGACAATCTGTGAATTTGGAGATTGGGCATTTGCGGCATGAGCCTGGCAAATGCAGGCATGGCACACCGAGGCGTTGGCATCCCGGCACTCTCTGTCAAAGCCGTCTATCGTGATGTCATAAGAAAAAGTAAGAAGTAGAAAAAGCGCGCCACACCATTTCATAGCCTACACTCATAACAGATAAAAAGAGTTTTCGCAAGTTTCCGGGCGCTGTTACAGGCCGCAGGGATGAAGACCTGTCAAGCTATAGCCCGGAAAGTTGCCGGGGAAAAGCAAATCAAAAATAGAACTGTTAGAATCTCGGAACAGTGCCTCAGGCGCCTCAAGTGCCGCGAGCTCTGCGAACGGCCTAAAGAGTTGGTTAAAAAAGGGGCCAAAATTAGGTTTTTGAGAAGGGTCTGATTTGGCGGTTTTCCGTCGGGCACTCGCAGAGCTCCTGGCGCCTGGGGTGCCGGAGGCACTGCTCCGAGAAACGGCGGCGTAACTCAGTGGTAGAGTGAGCGTCTCATAAGCGTCTTCATCAGCCTCGGTTTGCGTTTCATTTCAGTGCCTCCATTATTTAGATTTTTAGCCCGTTTTCCCTCGGAGAACGGCTATCGGTATTCCAAAAAAACGGAACCGTTTTTTGAACACCCTCCAAACTGCTTTTGACCAAATTTTGCCCATCATATTCCCCAATCATCCCCCATGCCGAAAAAATAGTGAATGGCGGATCAAGGGAAATAGCTGGTATACTTAAGTGGGAGAAAAAATCATGTCCAAAGTAGCGGTACGAGATAAGAACTGGACCGCGATCCGCCAGCAAGCCAAAAAGCATTTGGCCCGCATCCGCGAGCTTGGCCGCCAGCGCGGATGGCCAAAGTCCGATGCCACCCAAGCACAGGTGATTGAGGACATCCGCAAGGTCCGGGAAAAACTCTGGGAGTAACCCTCTGCTTTTAGTTCTTGATTCCAACGAGTACGTCTTTGCCTTTGGTTTTGTCAAAAACACGGCGTCGGAAGAATTGCTTGAATTCCTGATCGAGAACCTTCCCGTCCACGACATCCGGATCGTTCGCACGATCGTCGAGGAAGTCAACAGCAAACTATCGCCGGAGCAGACCAAGGAATTTTTCGCCTTTATCAACGCCTTCACCTCCGTTGACGAAAAATGGGTGGTTCCCTTCGATCTTGGAGAAAAATATCTTGCCTTTTTAAAGAAAGGAGACGCTGCCATCGCGGCATACACCGAATTTGTCGGAGCCCAAGCCCTTGTCTCGGAAAATCGAAAACATTTCCATACCCACAAAGGCAGATTTCCTTTTGTCGTTTGGGATGCCGCAACCTGTTTGAAAGAACTCAAAAAGCTCTCCTGACGGCATCCGGCTCCGACCGGCAATTCTTGAATCATATTGCGCCCCGGCATTCGGATTGAACGGGAATTTCTCTATTGAATCCGGTCATGGCGTACCGCGAGCCATATAAATGAGACGCCCCCTCCAAGCGACGAAGGCTCCCATGGAATTGCCTGGGTTCGGATGGCATACTTGGATTAGAAATCATGAACATTCGAGTGGTCGTCGAGTTTGATCCCAAGGTGAAATCGTATTCCGTATATTGCCCGGAGCTTCCCGGCTGCGTGAGTTGCGGCGACACCGAAAAAGAAGCCATGAAAAATATCCGCGAGGCCATTGATTTATACCTCGAACCCGCGCCCCTTAAGTCCTCCTCCAAGCGAAAGATTAAAGAACTTGCTCTGTAGTAGTGAGTTCCAAATACCCTTGGAAGATTGGACGTAACAGCTGGGCTGCCTCATCGCGGTTGCCCTAGAGGCGTGGTTAAATTTCCAAAATTGCTTTGCGAGCCAATGCCGTTTATTGCCGGCGCATTGGCGAGGGTTGTTAAGGTGGGCGCTGGCGGATCGGGCAAGTTGTTGATGGCCTCTTTTGTTTGACGCGGCATTAAGTGGAGATAGATCAAAGTGGTTTTGAGGCTGCTGTGGCCCATTAGTCGCATGAGGGTGTAGAGGTCGGTCCCGCTGCGGACATGCCAGGTTCCAAAGCTGTGGCGGAACGTGTAAGCCGTTACCTTTTTCGGGTCTATCCCGGCCTCCCCGGCCATGGGTTTGAGTTCGCGGCGCGTAAAATTTCCCATATTG
This sequence comes from uncultured Elusimicrobia bacterium, assembly GCA_964357255.1. Taxonomy (GTDB): domain Bacteria; phylum Elusimicrobiota; class Elusimicrobia; order JACQPE01; family JACQPE01; genus JBBTIS01. The sequence continues at coordinate 411 of CAYHKQ010000029.1, read as the reverse complement.
AGTTTGGTTCCATTTGGCGGGGCCAGAACATAATGCGGATGATGCCGGGGCGCGGCTTTAAGGGCATTAAGCAAGATAGGTTTAATTTCCACAGTGCGCATTTCGTGAGTTTTGGGCGTCCAGCCTGATTTTGCCTGGATATGAAGCAGTCCATGTTCCAGGTCTAAATCCTCCCATACCAGGTTTTCCGCTTCCGCTGGCCGAAGACCGGCGTAAAGGAGGGCCAAAACGACCAGATAATCATGAGGCGAACGCTTTTTAGCCGCCGCAAGCATTCTCCAGCCTTCATCGTAATCAAAGAACTTGGGGAGCTTTTGACGCCGCGTACCGGCGCGGCCTGGTCCTACGCCCCCATTCGTAACCGCTTAGCCTAGCGAAGTAAATTTTCTAACCCGCCGCAGGCCGCTCCGC
>CAYHKQ010000028.1:23154-27204 GCA_964357255.1 uncultured Elusimicrobia bacterium | reverse complement strand
GCGTTTTTTTTTCTTCTATCCCCCCCGGTTGGGTTGGCGCGGCCGCAAAACACCCCCCCCCCGTGGGGGGGGGGGGGGGGGGGGCGCGTTTATTTTGGGGGGGGGGGTGTTTCCCCCCCCCCCGCCTCTTGAAAACGCCCAAGCGCGCGCAGGCACACAAATTTTCCCCAAAGCACATACGTCTCATTAACCTGGTCGCCCATGCCGCGATAAAGCTCTCCGGCCTTGCGATAGAGAGGCACGGCCTCTTCAAAACGATTCATTTTTCGCAAGGCATTCGCCACGCCGCAACTGGCGTAGGCGATTCCATAGGGATCACGCTCCTTGTTAAAAAGAGTCCGCGCCCGGCGATACAAAGCCAATGATTTTTCCGAATTACCGCCGAGCCGCGTGGCCCCGGCTAAGCCGCACAGACTAAACGCAACCCCGGAGCGATCCGAGAGCTTGGCAAACATCCCAAGCGCCTGATGGAAATACCCAAGCGCATCCTTAATTCGCGTGAGACTCCGGTAGGCGAATCCGAGATTCCAGAGGGCATAAGCATGAAGTTGCGGGTCGCGCCTTAGCGGCAACGCGCTCAAAAGCGCCCGAAGAGCTTTAACGGCCCCACCCGGCTCATCGAGAGCCCGAAGCAATGCCCCCCGCCGGACCCGAGCCTCGGCCATCACCGCATCGTCTGCGGAGCCGTCGGCCAAGCGCGTTAATCGTCCGGCCAACTCACGCAGGCGACTCTTTGCCAGACCAATGACTTTGCCCGAATCAATAACTTCAGCCAAGGCTCCAAACTCCAAATCGGCAAATCCTTTTTGCCGCGCCCCAGCCGCAAGGCGCAGACTTAAACGATAAGCCCAGCGGTACCGGCCTTCGAGGCGCCGCTGTTTGGCCAGTTCTACGCCGAGCGAAATTTTCCTCCAATCAGATATCAAATTCATCGCACAACGGAATAACCGCAAGATTTTCTCATTTCGCAAAAAGGGCAGTAACGCGTATCGGCCGTAAACTCGCTTTGGCGGACCTTGCGGACAATTTCCCCCAGCGCGCGCAGGGCCCCCTGCCAATCCTCCGGGCCCCGCGTCACTTGAGTCCAAACGCCCTGGCTCACAAAAAAGAAAAAAAGACCCATCTGCGGCGCGCCAAAAATCTCTCGCGCCGCGTGGGAATAAATCGTCATCTGAAGGTCCGCGGCCATGCGCTCCGCGCTCCAAGGCTGAACATGAGTTTTATACTCGATCAAGACATAGGAGCCGTCCGCCATCCGGTCCACCCGGTCCATAGAGCCAATGAGTTTGAGTCCGATCTCGCTCAGGTCCAGGACAAAATTTTTTTCAACCTCAAACACCCGGCCCGTCCATTTCAGATCAATCTCGCTCCGGTAGCGCTCCAACGCCGCGCGGGCCCGGTCATAAAACTCAAGTTCCTGGCCTGAATCACCGTAGCCGGCGCGATCCCAGGCCTCATCAAGCGCGGCCCAAAGCGCCTCAATCCCCCGCTCTTGGCCGCGATGGTATCGCTCCAAAGCCTTATGAAGGCTGATCCCTAAACTCGCGTCCGGGCCCGGCGGCGCTTTCCAGTCATCCAAAAACTTAAGCTTGTACAGCCAAGGACAGTTGAGATAAGTCCGCGCCTTAGTGTAGGAAATCTCAAAAAAAGCCAATTGGCCGCCCCTCTTCCACCCGTGGAGTATATCGAAATGCCGTATATCTCCGCCGTGAGAGAGAAACCTCTCTGACCAAAATCTGGGCGCAATCTGCACGGGTTATTTGTTGACGGGTCTTAAGGAAGCAGGCTGCCGAAATAGACGATCCACTCGCCCGCGTTTTGGCCCCAATTAAGTTCGGTCAGGTTCTTGCCTAAACGCTCGGCCACGGTGGTTTCGCGCACGCCTTCTTCTTGGCCGGCCGCCTCCACCAGGCGGCCCTGGCCCGCATAAAGCATCACGTGAATAATCCTATCCGGCCGCTTGGGGACGGCCAAAAAAATCAGGTCGGCCGCCCGAAGCTTGCCGGGCTCGATCTTCTTGCTTTTTAAAAATTGATCATGCGCGTCGCGGGGAATGTCCCTGCCGTGCACCCGGTAAGCGAGAAGGGCAAGCCCTGAGCAGTCCACGCCTGTGATGACGTCCTCTCGGGCAAGGTCGCAAAAACTGCGACCGCCCCAAAAATAAGGCGAACCCATGAAGCTACGCGCCGTCTCTATGATGCGGTGGCGCAGTTCATCCCCCTTGACCGGCGCCTCGGCCATAAGTTGAATTTCGGACCGCCCAACCCAGCCGGCGCGGCCATCGAGCAAATCAATTCCGTGCCAACCTGCGCTCGCGCCCTTGGCAGGCATCAGCGCCAACCTCGTTCCGAGTGAGAGCTTGGCCAGCTCTGTCGAATTGACCGAAGCGGACGCGTAAACCGTGGCGTAGCCTGTGCTAACCACGGCGTCGTAACGAGGAAACTCCCGTAGCTCCTTTAGAGCGCGAGCCTCAATCCAGCCGGGATAACCCACCCAGCTATCGCCCCGACGCTTTTCTTGATCGAGCGCCTCCACGCGGACCCAGCCGTCTTTTTCCTCGTAAGCCAGGACCTTCTCGCCAAAAAGGACCTGAGAATTTTGCCCGGAATCCTTATCGCGATTTTTTTGACGAGAATTGGGCGTTTCGCGCAAATCCGCCACGGAAACAATGACGACCATCTTGCGGCCTGCAATCCGGCCCGCGAAAGCGCCGTCCGTCATGCTAAGGCAAAAGAGGCAAATTCCAAATTTTGACCACATCGTCATAAACACCCGACGGCATCTCAACTAGCGCCGGATGCTTGGCCGGGTCAAGCCATCGCAAAAGTTTCTCCATATTCTTTTGGGCCATGGCCGTGCACCCTGCTGTGCCTGATTTTTCATCTTTCCATAGGTGAAAAAAAATACAGCTCCCCCTGCCCGCGGCGCCCTCCTGATTATGATTAATGAGCGTAATCCAACGATAGAGATCGTCATCCCGGCGCATCATCTCGGCTGATGTCCAATCTTTATTCGGAGTCTCCTCAACAATCTTGTTATAAAAGGCTGATTTTGAATCATCCACGCAACGCAAGGTTGGACTCGAAACTTGATAAGGGAATTTAAGGCCTCCAAGACCATCCTGGGCATAGCCATATACTTTGCCGAGAGAAAAAACTCCGGCCGGGGATTTGCCGTCCCCCTCCCGCTTCTGCGGCTCGGCGTGAATTTCAGGATGAAGACCCAGGCCCCAGGCTAAACCCGCGCGCCCCACGACCACGGGCCAGTTCGCAATCTTACCGAAACCTTTTAGCCGCCTCTCCACTAGATAAAGGCGGCCTTGATTACTCGACCAATCCGGCGTGACGACAATGACAAGTTGCCTGCTCTGGGCCAAAGCGACAATAGGTTCCAACGGAATATCCATCAACTGATACCGGCCCCATCCATCATAATCAAAATGCCACCACTCGGTGTCGAGGCCGATGAATCCTCCGACCTTCATGGCCGCATCGAGACGCTCGCGATTCTCCTTGGCCCCGGCCGTGACCCCGGCAAAATTACGATGAGCCTTCTCGGTAAAATCGTCGTAAGGGGTCGGCATTTCCTGTTCGCGGCCTTGATTGTCCGTGAGCGTTAAGTCCACGGCGGCTCCACGATTATGGCGCGACCCCTTTTTAGGGTCCGCCACATAGCGATCATCCGGCGCCTTGGCCCACAAGCGCTCCTGAATGGCAAGCGGACGATAGCAATCCCAAACCTTAAGCCCCAATCCATCTTTTTCCAGACTCCGTTGCACGCGCGCTAAGGCTTGCGCCGCCTCCTCATGAAGTAGGCAACGATTGACGGAATAGAGAATCTCGCCCAGAAAATTGTCCCTGGTCGCATAGCGGATGTCCACTTGAATTTTAGGGACAATATCGCCAATGTCCACGAGAGGCCCTGCATGAAGGGAGAAGACAAAAAGGCTAAAGAGGCCAAAGAGGCCAAAAAGGCTACAAGGAAATTCTTTATTAATTGGCCTCTCTGGCCTCATTGGCCTCCCTGGCCTCATTGGCCTCTCTGGCCTCA
>CAYHKQ010000028.1:0-23054 GCA_964357255.1 uncultured Elusimicrobia bacterium | reverse complement strand
TCATTGGCCTCTCTGGCCTCATTGGCCTCTCTGGCCTCATTGGCCTCTCTGGCCTTCCCCTTCTCGGCCTTCCCATCGTAGGTATGTCAAGAACGATTCGCCGAATTTGACCTTTTTGATCAGATGAAATCCGAGCGGATAAAGCGCCATCGGCTCTTTTTGATGATGTTGAATAACGACCCAGGCGCCCGACGCGAGAAGCCTGGCCCCGACAAGCCTCTCGAGCGTCGGCACGGACATCACAAGAATCGCGCCCCGCCGATCCTCGGCCAGATAAGGAGGCGACAGAAAAACCAAATCAAAAAGAAAATCCGGATCCAGCCGGGCCCGAAGCAAACTCAAGGCGCCGCCCAGCACATCACCCGGAGCGACCATGGTTTTGTCTTCGGCGCGCATAATCTTGATATTGCCCTCGATCAAGCGCAGTCCTTCCCGGCCCTTCTCGACAAAAACGACAAAACCCGCCCCACGGGAGATCGCCTCCAAACCCACCGTCCCGGTGCCGGCATAAAGGTCGAGAAAATGACTGGCCATCACCTTGGGCCGGATAGTGTCAAAAAGCGACTGACGGATGCGAGAGAGAATGGGCCGCAATAAGGAATCGCGCGGCGGCGATTTCAGCCTCCTCCCCTTCGCCGAACCGGCAATGATGCGCATCAAAAATAGCGCTTAAGCGCTCGGGCTCTCGAGCGGGTAAGTGATAAAAAAAATCTCTTCCTTGCCCCTGTCATCGCTAAGATTTTACATCTTGCCCTTGCGCGTCACCCGGCGCAAAACGGCCCCTTGAAGTTGCGTTTTTTCCTTTGTAGATTAAAGCGGGAATGAAGAAAACTAGCTCAGCAATAGCGACGATGGCGGCAATGGCCGTTATTTTTGCCGCAGGGAATTCATCGATCGAGGCCGCGGCCAAAAAAAATCCGGGGGTCGAGGTGAGGGCGCCAGCGAGCGATGAAGCCGTTTATACGCCCACGGCCTCGGAGGCCGACCAAATCAGACAAAGTAGCCGTCAAAAGGTCAAAGAATATGTTTCTAAAATCCGCGCCCAGTACGAAGGGCAATTAAAAGAACTGGCCGAACAACGGGACGTCGAGCTCAAAACCGTTTCAGAAAAATTCAATCTCAAAGCGGACCCGCCGTCTTCCTCGTGGTGCGAGACCGTCCCTAAAACAGCCGACAGCGCCCACGACATCTACCATCCTTCCTCGGCGCTCATTGCCCGCATCGAGGACGCAAGAAGCTTTCAAGTCGCCGCGGACGTTATCCGACGCCGCTGCGCGGCCAAGGCCAATAAAATCCGCGGCCAGTTCAACTCCGACATTTCCGAGCTCAACGTCAGCGGAGATATGGCGCTTCCCCTGTCCTTTCCCCTGCCCAGGGCCGCTGAAACCGGAATTACCGAAAGTCAAAATTTTGTTTCTTCGGTAGGCAAAATTCTCATCAACGAGTCGTCCGGCCTGTATACGACGCTCGTGGGCCTCCTGGCCAAGGTCGGACAAAAACAGGAAACCCGCCTTCGCCAAAGCATTTTCTGGGGCCATGAATCCCACTACGAATGCCTGGGCCGGGCAAAAAGTCAATTGTCGGGCCTCAACTGGGCCAAAGAGATTAAAGCCGTTCAAGTGGAAGAGTCGCTACGCAAAACCAGGGACGCCTTAGAGCAGGCCCGGCAGTATACCGAAACCACCGAGCCTCAGATGGCCCCAGCCGAAACAATGTACAAACGCGGCGAGGCCAAACCCCGCAAGATCACCCACAAGGACCTTCATCCCGACGAAAAGGATGAAGAGGTTGACCATTCCCTCGACGACTAAGGGACCGTAACGGCTCAATCAGATAGAGCCGCCAGTTAAATGAAATACTGTTTTATTATCAATCCCATCTCTGGCCGGTCCGGCTCCGCCGTCAGGCATGAGCAAACGATTCGCGATATCCTTGGACGCAAGAGCATTTCTTTTCAAATTTTAACGACCCAGGCGCGCGGCCATGCCAAGGACCTAGCGCGGCGGGCCGCAGGTGAAGGATTCGCGGTGGTGGCGGTCGGCGGCGATGGCACGGTCAACGAAGTCGGCTCAGCCCTAATCGGTAGCGGCGCGATCATGGGCATTATCCCCAAGGGCTCCGGCAACGGGCTGGCGTCGGAACTCGGCATTCCCCTGGAGCCCGAGACCGCTTGTCGCATGCTATTGGAATCCAAAATCCTGGAAATTGACGCGGGCCGGCTTAATGAGCGCCATTTCATTAATATGGCCGGCCTGGGCTTAGACGCTCAGGTGGGAATCGCGTTTGACCGGCATCACATGCGGGGCAAGCTTCCGTATTACTACTTAACCCTGCGGGAACTTTTTTATTACAAGTCGCCTGCGGTCCTTATGGAAATTGACGGGCGCGAACGCCGGTTGAACCCTCTATTGATTGCCATCGCCAACGGCAAACAGTACGGCGATGGCGCGCAGATCGCGCCAAAAGCCAGGCTGGACGACGGCATTTTTCATATCACGGTGATCCCGCGGCTTCCTTTTTGGAAATTCCTGGCCTGCGTGCCAAGACTCTTTAACGGCACCCTAGACCAACATCCGGAAGTCGCGACTCTGACCGCGACCTCCCTGATATTGCGGCTACCCCACCCCATGCCCTATCACGTGGACGGCGAACCCTTTTGCGACGCGACAGAACTCAACATCAGCCTTCTGCCCAAAGCCCTAAAAATTCTGGCGCCGAAAAAACTGAAAGCATAAAAAAAACCAAAATCTGGTGGAGCCGAGGGGGGTCGAACCCCTGACCTCCTGCATGCCATGCAGGCGCTCTCCCAACTGAGCTACGGCCCCATTAAAGTCCACCCGCGCTAAGGACTTCTCAAAAGCAAAACTATTCTAATAAACGTCAAGGTAGTAGATTTGACCGCAACCATAATACTGCCGAAAATCAAAATAGACTTTTCCCCCGGCGCCGATAACCTGAATTAAATGATAGTCATCGTTAATCGGGTAACCGACCACGGCCCCGGGGGCCAGTGAGCCGTAAGAACGCCCGCTAATCAGCACGGAAACGTCTTCAAGCGTTCCGTTATAAACCTCCAAATCGGAGCAGGGCGGATCCGTCGCCGTGTATTTAGACACGGAGCCGCGCCGGAAATTCTCCGTTGCATCGTAAAAAATTTCGCCGTCTTCGTAATCTTTAATCACCAAGCGGCGGCTACCCTCGCGCACAGGCAGTCCGAAATTCCCCGGCGGCAAAAGCCCAAACGAAGCGCCGTTAACCAAAACCTCCACATACCCGCCGGTCTTGTTAAAAATATCCATCTCCGCTTCTAAAGGATCCTCCACGGCCCAAGCTAAATTTTGACCACAAACCGCGTCCACGTCCTCCGAGCGCAATGCGTCCCCGCTTAAACTCTCGCGCACCTCGATGCGGCTGGGCCCCTCCGTAATTTTAATCTCTTTGTTCTGGCCCGGCTCCGCCATGCCCATGTTTTGCCCATCCGCCCAAACCACTAAATTCTCATGCCTGGTTTGATTGGTCAAATTGAAGGAAACGCACGGCTCGTTGGAATCCACCGGGCCGCACGCCGCCAATAAGCTTACAGCGGCCAGGCCCAAGGCGGCCGCCGGAGCCGTCTTGGCCCATCGTGTTCCCCTGGCCAAACGCGCCAAGCCCACAACGCCTACCGCGCCGATAGTCACGACGGAAGCCACGGCCGGCGCGCGCGGCCGCGCCAAAGACTTAAAAACAAAATTCCCAGGATTAGGCCGAACCGAAACCAACGGCAAGGGCGATAAAGGTTTAAAATCCGGCAAGGGCCGCAAAATCGGCAAGCGCAAACGCGGCAAAGACAGACTCGGCCCCGGATGTTGAGCATCCCAAATCTTTCGAGCCGTAACCACCGCGGGGTCTTCAGCTCTTATCGGACAGAAAGGACCGGCCATCAACACAACGGACAACCCAAGCCCAATCGCTCTTCTAATAATTTTTTTTATCGTAAAAATGAAAATTCTGATGATCAACTCAACACCCTCTGCGCCAGATAGGCCGCGCCTGAGGCGATCAGGCCCACCGCTGCGTATCTCATGATTTTTTGGAATCTTCGGATATACTGAGTATTAACGCTACGCAAGGACTATTCTAAGGCATGGCGGAAAATTTGTCGTGGGCCTTTGGGGCTAACTTTCATGGGTATAAAGTCCCTGTCGAATTAGGGACTTTAGTCCAAGGATAGCAATGGAAAAAAGCAACCAAGCCCCTGGCCAAGTAAGCTATGATGGCGGCATGGAATCAATCAAAATTTTACGCGAAAAAGTAGATCCCCAAAAAATTAAGGAATTGGCGGAGAGCGTTTTTGCCGATATGATCAAAATTGTTGCGGACGTGGACCGAGAAATTCTAGCGGCAGGCGGTGAATTGCACGCTGACGCGGAAGCGTTGCTACTGGAAGACGGCTCAAAACAGGACAATCTTTGGGGGGCCAATTTTTTTCCCTGGAAGGAACCCTTTCGTCGCCTGCAATACACCGCTCTCATCAACATCCGTCCCGGCGCGGACAATGCCGGGATGTTAATTCAAAATCCAGATATCCGGCGCAAAGTCCAATCCATTGTCGAAAAACTCCTTTTGGCTACTCATGAAAAAATGGCATAAAAATCTAACGATCGAGAGATGGTCCCGCTTCACCGGCGAACGACAGCTCCTGATGGTCGGCTCGGAGCTTGAGCGAGCTAGCGAGCTAGCCGGCTGGCAGGATCAAAAAGCGGTGGAGCTTTGTTGCGAGCGCGCCTTTGAGTTGATTGATCTGACCCTCGATGACCCCAAATGGCGCGGTCAATGCCGGCGGCTGACCCGATGGCGCGAGCTTCTTGGGGAATCTTATTTGAGCCTGCTCAAACTTGGCGCCTCTCGCTCTAAGCCATGGTGGCCTTACCTCTATCAACAATTGATCAACCCGTCAACTTTTTAAAAAAGCCACAGTAGAGCTACTCGATTTCAGTCTTGACCGAAACGCGCATCGCGCGCTTTCGCAGGTGTTTAAAGAATAAATCCGCGTCAACCGCGGTTTCCGGAGGCAGAACTCCCGACCGGCGTATCTCTCCGGAAGCAAGCATTAAGGCCGCGATGGAGGGCGGGCATCCCGTGTCGACATCAGTCCCGATGCCCCACCGAGGCATTCCTTTCGTGTGGCAATCCGCAACGACCCTGAGCCCGCGCCCCCCGCGCGATCCCCGGACCACGGCGCGAAGAATCTCATGTTGCTTTAAGGGACCGACGGCCTTAGGGACCGCCTGGCTCATCGCCAGGCAATTGGCGACATCAATGGGGGCGACTGCGACGTCTTTAATGCGCACGGGGACTTCCGAAGCGAATCCAAGGTCTCTGAGGAATCGCACCCGCTCGACGAATTGAGAGTCAAACGCGATGCGAAACGACGCCTCGCGGATGCCTTTGGATTTAAGCGTAAGGGGAAGCGTCGCCATTTCCGAATGAAGCGTGTGCATCGGCGTCTGCGTGCCCACGGGCGCGGGAAACCGATAGGGACCGTCCACCGTCATGGGTTCCAAAAATTCAAAACGGCCCCGGCGAAAAACAGCGGGCGGCTTTGAAAATTCCTCCAAGATAGTTTTGAGGGAATACGATACCGGCAAAGCCTGCGTCCTGTCATAACGGGTCGCGTCAACGGCGGACACAATGATATCAACGCGGCTGACCCTATCGAGCGATTCGCTTGCCTTCCACGCCAAAAGATTGGTAATGCCGGGCGCCGCTCCCATGCCCAGGATCGCCAATCGTCCGGCGCTCTTGAAACGTCCGTGAAGCCTTAATTGCCTGCGCGTCATGTGAAAGAGTCCGCCCAAATCAACGTAATGCGCGCCCGTGAGAAGGGCAATCTCCATGACGTTCAAGTTATGCTGATATTGAACGTTGTTGATGAGGACAAACGCCCCTTTGAATGATCGCGCGCAAAGACCCGGACGGGTTACGTCCGCAAACATCGCTTCAACGCGCCGCCTACTTAAGGACTTGGCCAACGCCCTGGCCTTGGCATAGTCATAATCAGCGACAATAATGCGGTCCGAAGGAGGAGCGAATTCGACCAGGTCGCGCACGGTAATACGCCCCATGGCGCCCGCGCCGCCCACAACAACAAAGGTCCGGCCCATCACGAAACAGCTACCCCTTCCTCGGGTTCTGACACCATCGCTCCTTATTAACTTGTAAAATTCCTAAAAATATAAACTGGTTTATTATCCAACATTAAGGCGGTATTACCCATGAAATTTCATTTTTTTACGACCCTCCTAATCGCAATGCTGACCCTCCGGCTCGCGCATGCCCAAATTCCCGAACAAGCGGACGTCGTCATCGTTGGCGCAGGTTTGAGCGGGCTGGCTACGGCTTTTGGGCTCAAGAAAGCGGGGATTAAATTTCATGTCCTCGAGCTCGCGCCCCGCATCGGCGGCAGAACGAGTTCTGTGCGCTACAAAAGAGAAGGCAAGCCTGATCTGGTCGCGGATTCCGGCATGGAAGAATACTGGCAAGGTAATCCCGGGCTCGCCATTCTCAAGGACCTTGGGTTGCCCCTGGAAGAAGGCATCGCCGCCTCAAGCATCATTCTTGAGAAGCGGCTCAATCCATTGGGAGACGAATCAACTCTTGAATTTAAGAAGAGCATCCTCTCCAAGGATGAATTCAAGGCGCTCATGGACTTTGAAAAAAAAGTCTCACCCCTCCTCAATGAACTCCTGGGGCACAAAGCCGGCCCTGAAACGCTCAAACTCAAAGATCAATCCTTTGCCGATTATGTCCTTGGGTTTAAGATGCCGAAAAAAACCTCCGACTGGATTCGCGTCAGCGTTGAATGCGAAATTGGCGCTTCATGGGACAAAACGAATGCTTTAGACGGCATCCTGGAATACAGGCTCTTCATCCACGATGGCCGCCTCAATTATCGCGTCATCGGCGGCAACCAGCTTTTTGTCGAGGCTCTGGCCGACGCCGCGGGCCGCGAAAACATCTCCCTAAACAAGCGCGTGACGCGCGTGGTGAGCGAAGGCGCGGGCGTCAAGGTCTATTTTCTCGATTCTCAAACCGGCAATATCGAAATCATCAGGGCCTCGCACGTGGTCTCCACGATTCCTCTCTTTCGCATATTCCAGGTCCAGTTCGAGCCCCCGCTCTCCGCCGAAAAACAAAAAGCCGTTGATTCCATGAGCTACGGGTCCTATTTCAAGGTTCACGCCTTAGTCCCCAAAAACACAGAGCGCTATTGGACGTCCGCCGGCCACTCCTCGCTTCCTATTTTGACTGATAACGATCTGGGAGTGGTTTATCAGGGCGACACCGGGCAAGGTAGCGACACTTTCATCGTATCTTTACTCATCTTCGGCAACACAGCCGAAGGGTATAACCTCATGCCGGCCGATGAGGTTCGCCAAAACGTCAAAGCCGGATTCGAGCGCCTTTGGCCGGGTTTTTCCAAGGAAATCCAGGAAATTCATTTTTATCCATTTCACCCAAGGGCCATACCCGCTTGGCCGCCGGGCCGCTCTAGTTTTGATGAACTCTCTGACGAAATCCGCAGGCCGGAAAACCGTGTTTATCTGGCCGGGGATTACACCGAAACGTCCCACTCGGACGGGGCCTTTTTGTCCGCGGATCGGGTCGTTCGCCAAATCCTTGAACAGCGCCAAAACGACAGCTCTAAATAAATAGATGGCTACCCTTGTCTGGCTAACGCCGGCGCTTATTGCCCTGTTCCTCTACGGCATCGGACAGGGCTTGATCAAAAAAAACATCGGGGACGTCCCACCCGCGCGATTTTGCCTCTATTATGTCGTCGCCAAGGCTATCGTTAATCTGGGTTATTTCTTGACTCAGGATCACCCCGCCCCATTCTCTCCCGAAAACCGCGAATTCATGCTATTGGGCATGCTAGCTTATATATTAGACGGCGCGGGGTGGATTATGTACTTTGAGTCCATCGTCGCCGGACCCATCACCATCGTTGGAACGCTCTCCGCCGCCTATTCTGCGCCCACGGTTCTCTTTGGGTACTTAATTCTAGGCGAGGCGCTCCGGACTATGCAATACGGAGGGGTCGCTTTGGTCATATTGGGTTGCGTGGGCCTCTCCTATTCACCCCCGGATGCCGCCAGCCCCGTTAAAGGAAAACGCTGGATTCCCCTGGCTGTGGGCGCGCTCCTCGTCTGGGGCTTGGCTCAAACCACAGCCAAACACGCCTACGGCATAGCCGGTTCAAGCGAGGTCAATATGTCGCTCTTTAACACCATCGGCGGCGCGTTAACGCTGGGGCTCTACGGACTCCTGCGCGATAAAGGCGGCCATCACTCCCTTGCTAATTGGGGTAAAAGCTTCCTGCCCATGGCCATGATGGCCGGAGGGGATTTGGGTGTCATCATCGCCACGAGTTCGGGCCCCATTTCGCTCGTAACGCCTATTTCGAGCGCCTATCCGGTGGTCACCATCCTTTTCGCCTCTTACGCCCTGAAGGAAAAAATCACCCCGCTCCAATACGCCTGCATCATGCTCGTCATCCTGGGCATGTTCCTGGCCCCATAAAGGGATAAAGGGCGGCCTGACATCTATCAACAATCAATCAACCCGTCAACTTCTTAAGAAAAGCGATATTTCTCCGGTCCGCGTCGGGGAAATCCTTTGGGGTCTCCAGGAATCCTGCTGCGGCCCCCCAGCGATTAAGCGCCTCGGCGTAAACCTCGGCCGGGATATGGCCTTGATCGAGATGAGCGTGCTCGTCCTTGCGGCCGGCGAGCGGCAGGTTCGAATTGTTCAAATGCAAAAGCAAAAGTTTTTTTGCGCCCAGACGGCCGGAGAATTCCTCAAAAAATTTTTGGGCTTTCTCCCTGCTCGTCAAATCGTATCCCGCGCCCCAAAGATGGGCGAAATCAAGGCAAAAACCGAATTGAGCGCCAAATCGCTCGAGCCGCCGGTTAATTGCGGCTAGCTCTCGAAGATCAGCCCCCATCCGCCGGGCGCCCCCCGGCACATTTTCAAGCGCTATAGCCGGAGCGCCGGGCCTCGCGCTTTCTAAAATTTCCTCAAGCGCCGCGCCGGCCAAAGCCAACCCCTCATCGAGACTGCCGTCCTCCTCGTAAGGGCCGAGATGAAAAACATACCATCGGGCTTTGAGCATTCGAGCCAGCTCGAGCTCCTGCCGAAATTTGACGATAATTTGCCCACGCCGGGCCTTGTCTCGAATGGCCAAAAGGGCCACGGCCCGGGAATGAACGGCAATACCCTCAACTCCGTCTTGTTTCACCGTCTCACGCCAAGCGGCCATCTCCTCCTCCAATCGCCGTCGTTTCTCCTCGCTCAAACTCGAATCAAAATAAAATTCATGACGGCGATAGGCAAAAATCTGAACGGCCACGAGATTCAACGCGCGCGCGTTCTCCAAAGCGCGCAGAAGGCTTGGCCGGATGGAAAAATGGGCTCCCAGCAACATCAAAAAGATTCTGCCAAATAGGAGATAATGATGTCGTGGGGCCAAAATTTTTGGTGGACAGCATGCTGGGACGCCTGGCCACGTGGCTGAGAATCCTCGGCTTCGACGCCGCCTCGGTCCGGGACAGCCAGCGCCGCCGGATGCTGGAACGCTCCTTTCTGGAGCGGCGCATCCTGCTAACCCGCGAGGCAAAGCTGGCCCGGGCTCATGCCTTCCGCCTCATTCTCATTCCCCAAGAATACTGGCCCGATCAATTGGCCCATCTTTGGGCCGAACTTAAAATGGCGAGAGTGAACCCCGGGGACCTTTTTACGCTCTGCACCGAATGCAACGCGCCTTTGGAAAAACTTGAAAAAGACAAACTCGATCCCAAACGAGTGCCCACCAAGGTTTGGGGTCATCAAAGCAAATATTTTTCCTGCCCGAGATGCCGCAAAATTTTTTGGCCTGGCAGTCATGTGGACAGTTCACTCCTGCGACTCAAAGACCTCGGGATTGTCAAGGACTCATGAGGATTTTTTTCGCCTTTGGAAGGTTCGCGCTCCGTGGGTAAAAAAACGCTTTTTGCTTTGCTGTGCGCGATTTCGACCGTCCTGTTCGCCTGGAAACTTCCGCTGCTCCCGCTGAGCCGCTCCCAGGAAATCGTCAAAATCCCCAAGGAGGCCAAAACCGCGCGGGCCGTCACGGAGATTCTCACCCAGCGCCAAGTCTTGCGCTACCCTAGACTCTTCCTGGCCCTCGCGCAAATCGCAGGCTGGGATAAAAAATTCCAGCGGGGCAGTTACATTTTTCGACGGCCGGAGGCTTGGCCTGTTTTAATCCGCAAGTTAACACGCGGGGAGCGCTTCACCGTCAAGGTCGCTATTCCGGAGGGCTGGAGAATCGAGCAAATCGCCCAGCGTCTTAATGAAGCCTCGATCGTCAACGGCCGAGATTTCCTCTATCTGGCAAAAATTCAAAATCTCGAAGGACGGCTCTATCCCACCACCTATTTTTTTGAACCAAACTCGCCGCCCCAGGAAATTATTGACCAGATGACGGAACAATTTGAGCGCGTCTGGCGCGAACACTTCGAAGGAAAACCGGCGCCGATGAAATTCACCAAAAGGGAGATCATCACTCTCGCGTCCATCGTCGAGCGCGAGACAACCCTGACTCAAGAAAAGCCGTTAATCGCGGGAATTTACATTAACCGCCTCAAGAAAGGGTGGCGGCTTGAGGCCGATCCCACGGTGCAATACGCCCTGGGCGCCTGGAAAAGCCGCGTTCTTTACAAGGACCTCGACATTAAATCGGCTTTTAACACATACCGCCGATGGGGGCTCCCCCCCGCGCCGATTGCCAGCCCCGGCATGGACTCCCTGGCCGCGGTTATCAAACCGGCCGAAACGGAATTCATGTATTTCATGGCATCAGGCACGGGCGGCCATATTTTTTTTAGAACTCTTGAGGATCATAATCATTACAAGCGCTTGCAAAAGAAAGAAAAAAAGAAGAAGATAGAAAACTGATGAACGCCGCAACGCAGGCTGATAAAAAATGATTCGCGCCTTCACGCTGTGCGCCTGCGTTCTTTTGGCCTATCCGGCCCTGGCCGAAAATAAGCGCGAAGCGCATTTAGTCGAAATCAAAGGCTCTGTCTGGGTCAAGCCTCAGGGCGGGGAATGGGATCTGGTGACGACGGATATGCTCGAACTCCCGCTTGAGGAAGGCGAGGGCGTCAAGACCGGTCCCGCGCCTTCGGAAGCGGTCATTCAGATTGACGGCGTCAACAGCTTCCACTTGGGAGCTAAAACGGAATTTGAGCTTGCCATGACCAATCTGTCCTGGACCAAACTCAAGCTTTTTACAGGAAGTTTCTTTTCCAAAATAGAGGAAAAGCTCAAGGGATCGAATCGGGCCATGCACATCCTATTGCCGACCTCGGTGCTCGCGGTGCGTGGCACGGAATTCTCAGCGGACACGGAGCCGGATGGCGAATCCGACGGCGGAGTCGGTGTTTTTGAAGGACAGGTCGAGGCCGAATTCAGCAGCCTTGAAGGCAAGCCGTCAATCTTACTCGGCCCCGAAGAAGAAATTGATCTGGTCCGTTCTGGCCCCCCTCCCCGGCCCCGCGCCCTCAAAAGGTTTCTTGCGGTAAAAAAACGATTGCAGATTCTCAGGAAACGTCACGCCAGCCTTAGGGCCAAATGGCGCTCCGTGCCGCTAGCGCGGCGCAAGGCCATCATGGAACGCGTCAGGAAGGCGCGCCGCCGTCATCAACGGCAAAAAAATCAGCCATAAAGCTCAAACTCCCTGAATCGCCGTCTTTAAGCTGGCTTCAAGCGCGTCGGATTGGGCTAAAATCCTGACACGGTAGGCTTCATCTTGGATTAACTCAAGATTGACCATAATATTTTCTTTAGCGCCAAGCCCTGCAACCCCCAGACAATGAAACCCGACCTTAAAGTCACTAAGCACGCTCGAAGCAATCATTTGACGAACGCTCGCCAACCGGATTGCCGACTGAACCGCCAGACGTAAAACCTTAAGCGGCGCCTCGCAGGCGATTTTCAAAGCCTCCTGAATCTTGACGGGCCTGTCGGGATCGGTTTTGGAAAGCCGATAAGCCCCAATGACACCCTCGTAGGCCGCGGCATCGCGGCCGGCAAGTTCCAAAAACTGAGCCCTTAAAGAACTGCCCTCTTGCAAAATTTCATTTAAGCCGGCCTCGTGGCCGTTGCTCTTCTCCCTTGCGTTCTTTTTGGCCTCAATGGCGCAAGCTTTAACAATAAGGGCTATGCCCATAGCGGCAGATGCGGCCGATGCGGAGCCTCCGCCTGGAACGGGTTTAGGCGCGGCAAGCGCCTCGCAAAATGTTTCAAGGCCTGCGGCCCAGTCGGGTTCCGATTGTTGCCTTACAAACTCCATCAACTTCGCTTCCAGCATTTGCGCGGCCGGATTAAATCCGACCGCCCCGAGATCCTGGGTCGCGCAATCTACCAACGCCGTGGCCGGAACCATGCCGATCAGCTCCGTTTCCGAAATCTCAACGCCTGATTGGGCCGCGCGCCTGCGAATGGCCTCATAAACGATTTTAAGTCCGGTCACCCGAAAATTCGTCAGCACCGTTGAAATTTGAACCTTTCCGGCCTGGGCCAACTGAATTTCCTTGGCCCGAAGATAAGGCAGGCCGCCCGAAGAGGTCCTGATCTGGCGGGCAATTTCTTTAGCTAAATCCATTCGGTCGCTCTTGAGATTCACGTTAAAATTAACGATATGCTCCCTGGCTCCCACGGCCGTGACACCTGCGGTGGGATGAATCCTTGATTCGCCAAAATCCGGGTCCCTGGCCGAATCCTTGCCCATGGCCTCGCGCAGTCCCTCAAATTCCCCCTTTCTCACATTAGCCAAATTCTCCCGCTCCGGCCGCGAAGCGGCAAAACCGTAAAGATACGCAGGAATCTTTAACTCACGGGACAAACGCTCCCCCAAACGCTTGGCCAAAGCCACGCATTCGTCCATCGTGACCCCTGCGAGCGGCGTAAAAGGAATCACGTCAGTAGCGCCCATCCTGGGATGCTCGCCTTTATGTTGAGTCATATCAATAAGTTCGGCCGCTTTTTGAGCTCCTAAAAATGCCCCCTCCAACACGGACTCCGGATCCCCCATAAACGTAATGACCGAGCGGTGATGATCCGCGTCCGACTCCACGTCAACGACAATGACGCCCCCCGAACGCCGGATAGCCGCCACAATGGCCTCGATCTTGACCTTGTCCCGGCCCTCGCTAAAATTAGGAACGCACTGGACAAGCTTCATCGCAACCCCAACTTTTCAATCCACTCATGGCGCTGGGAATACCCTGTAAAATAAAAATCCGGCTTAGCCGCTAAAATTTCTTTGGTCTTGCCCAGGCTCAGATCCACGGCCACGGTTTGAAATCCGCACACCCGCCCGGCCGCCACGTCCCGCGCCGTATCTCCAATGACAAACACCTCGCTCTTTCGAAAACGCCGCCCATAGTAACGCGCGGCCTTGGCGGCCGCAATCCTGATGAGCGGGCCACGCTCAACCGCGTCCGTCGCGAAACCGCCCACGGGAAAAAATCGGTTAAGCCTGGCGCGGCGAAGCTTGATCCGGGCACCAAGCTCCACATTGCCCGTGCCGAGCGCCAGGTAAACGCCGCGAATCGCGGCCAGCCGCGCCAATAACTCGCGAATGCCGCGCATCACGCGAAAGCCCCTGCTTTTCTCGACCTCCGGCCTTAAGTAGCGCGGATAAACGCTCATCAAACGCGCGAACTCCCCATTTTTCGGGGCACGAGCCAATTTCTTCGCCATCACTTCTCGAAAAATCTGCGGGTCCGTCAATCCGGCGGGATCAATCCCTTCCATAGCCCCGGCCAAACCATAGCGTTCCTCAAAAAGCCTGCCAATAGCCCTCCTGCCGGCCCCGCCGGCCAACAGCAACGTGCCGTCAAGATCAAACAGAAGAAGCGCCTGCATTTTAATTTTTACTTGTCACGAGCGCGCCTTTTTTAATAACCGCGCGCACCATGTCCATGGCAAAATAATAAGGAATCTCCCGCCAATCCGAAGCCTCGGTGACAATAATATCCGCCTGGCGTCCCGGCTCGATCGCCCCTAAGTCATCCCCCCGGCCCACGGCGTATGCGCCGTTAATGGTAGCCGCGCCAAGCGCCTCCTGGGCCGTCATCTTCATCTGAGTCACAGCCAATGATAGAACAAAACCCATGGCCAAGCTGGGAGATGAACCAGGATTAAAATCCGTGGCCAAGGCCACGGCCACCCCGCGCCCAATCATATCGCGCGCCGGGGGCCAGACTCCGCGGCCGGAGAAAAAACTGCAACCTGGCAGGAGAGTCGCCACGGTCGAGGAGCGGGCCAACCGCTCCAAATCAGCGGACCCCGCGTGATCGAGGTGATCCACGCTCGCGGCCCCGAGCCTGGCTCCGAGTCCTGACGCGCCAGTACAGCTTAACTGTTCCGCGTGAATTTTGAGCCCATAGCCCAATTTTTTGGCCGCAGTCAAAATTTTTCTGGTCTCAACCAGGCTAAAATAACCACGGTCGCAAAAAACATCGCAAAAACGAGCCAAACGCCGCAAGCGAGGCAGCATCACCTTAATAATTTCCTCGACATAACGCTCGGGTTCGGCGCGATACTCGGGGGCCAAGGCATGAGCCCCAAGAAAAGTCGGAATAATCTCAAGAGGCGTCCTGGCCGAGCCGATCACCTCAAGCATTTTCTGTTCGGACGGCAGGTCGAGCCCATAGCCGGACTTGACCTCCATAGTCGTGGTTCCCAAGGCCAAGGCCCGCCGGCACCAGACCTCCAGGCTATCACGAAGCTCCTCACGGCTGGCGCCTCGCACATAAGAAACGGTTTTTAATATCCCGCCGCCTTTTTTGGCGATTTCCTCGTAACCGGCCCCTGCTATGCGCGCTTCAAAATCCGCCAAGCGGGGACGCAGGAAAAGGGCATGGGTATGGCTGTCCACAAAACCCGGAAGAACAGCCTTGCCATGGGCGTTCAACTCAACAGCCCGTCGCCCGGCCCGTGAACGGACCTTGCGCCAAGGGCCGACTTCAACGATCCGGCCTTCCCGGATTAGAATTGCAACATCCCCACCTGTCATCAGGCCAATTTGCCCCAAAGCCCGGGCTTTCCTGGGACCTCCTGGAAGACCCTTGGACGAAAAGGTGATTAACTGCCCAATATTGGCAATTAGAAAAGACTCCGAATTCATAAATGACTTAACAACATGTGGATAACCTGTTGATAACCATTGATAATTCTAATTTTTATTAAAAATACGACTCATGCAAATTCATTGCATTCCGCTCATCCTGAGCTTGTCGAAGGATGAATACAGGGTTTTTTGCGTCTTGGCTCATGGTTCGACAGGCTCACCATGAGCGGCTTTTTATCATTTTGCATGAGTCGTGTTAAAAATAAACAATATAAACGATTTTTACGGAATTTTTATGCCTTTTACCTTGGCAAAATCCCTGGCTTTATCGTAGCCGGCATCCGCATGGCGGACCACCCCCAATCCCGGATCATTCGTCAAAACCCTTTCTATCCTAGCCGCCATATCCTGCGTGCCGTCCGCCACCAACACCTGGCCGGCATGAAGGGAATAGCCCATTCCAACCCCTCCCCCATGATGAAAACTGACCCAACTCGCGCCGCTGGCTGTATTGAGCAAGGCGTTTAAGACCGGCCAATCGGCAATCGCGTCGGAGCCGTCGAGCATGCTCTCGGTTTCCCGGAAGGGGCTGGCCACCGAGCCGCTGTCTAAATGGTCACGCCCAATGACCACCGGCGCGGACAACTCCCCCTTTTTAACTAATTCGTTAAGAGCCAGGCCAAACGCGGCTCGCTCGCCATAGCCAAGCCAACATATCCTCGCCGGCAATCCCTGAAACCTCACCTTCTCCGCGGCAAGACGAATCCAGCGCACAAGATCCTCGCGATCGCCGAACATCTCTTCCACCAGGCGGTCGGTCTTGCGGATTTCGCCGGGATCTCCGGAAAGAACGACCCATCGGAAAGGACCCCTGCCCTCACAAAACAGCGGCCGGATATAAGCCGGCACAAAACCTGGAAAATCATAAGCATCTTGAACGCCGGCCTGATGAGCGATGGTCCGGATGTTATTGCCATAATCAAAAACCTTGGCGCCCTTCTTTTGAAAATCCAGCATGGCCCGCACATGAATGGCAATGGAAGCAAGGGAGCGCTCCCTATATTCTTGAGGATCGGCTTGGCGCAACGCGGACGCTTCCTCAAGCGAAAGGCCCGCCGGAATATAACCGTTCACCGGATCATGGGCCGAGGTTTGGTCCGTCACAATATCAGGGCAAACATCACGACGCGCTAACTCCGCATGAATCTGGGCCGCATTCCCCAGGAGCCCGACAGACAAAGCCTCGCCCCGGCGCACGGCCTTTGAAACCGCGGCCAAGGCTTTGTCCAAATCCGTTTCCATCAGGTCAAGATACCCTGTTTCCAGCCGCCGGAGAATTTTAGATTGATCAACCTCAACGGCCAAAATACAGCCGCCATTCATGGTGACGGCCAAAGGCTGGGCCCCTCCCATGCCTCCCAATCCCGCGCTCAAAACCCAGCGGCTTTGAAGCGTGCCGCCAAAATGTATGCGCGCGCATGAGGCGAAGGTTTCGTAGGTTCCCTGAAGAATCCCCTGCGTGCCTATGTAAATCCATGATCCGGCCGTCATCTGGCCGTACATCATCAGCCCCAGGCGCTCTAAGCGGTCGAACTCCGTCCAATTGGCCCAATGCCCCACCAAATTAGAATTGGCGATCAGCACGCGCGGGGCATGAGGGAAGGTGCGAAAAATTCCAACGGGCTTGCCGGACTGAACCAAAAGCGTTTCATCGTTTTCAAGCTCTCGTAAAATCGCCACGATGCGCTCGAAACATTCCCAATTGCGCGCCGCCTTTCCTCGTCCGCCATAAACGACCAATTCCTGAGGATTCTCCGCCACCTCCGGATCGAGGTTGTTCAACAACATTCTTAAAGCGGCTTCCTGCGTCCAGCCTTTACAGGAAAGAATTTTACCCCTTGGGGCGCGAAGGCTTTGTCTGAGCATACGCAAAGTTTAGAATTTTACGTCGCTTGTGCTCTTAACAGGAGCCGGCGATGGAGCGGCGGACCGCAACCGACGGGGAATATGGATTCGCGCAAAAAATGGCTTTTTCTTCCAACGCGACCAGCGCTCGCGCTGATTATGATAAATCATCTGCGCCAACTCCCTGTCCGCCATAACAAACGTGACCATGCGGTCCGCCATAAAAAAAGTGTAATAAAGATTGTACAGCGGAACCCGATTGCACCAAACCGACCATGAGGCCAAATCCACCAAATTCTGAAAAATGCTGGTCCGTATCAGAGCCAGCGCGCGGGACCTTTTTTGGGCCTCCTTTGAATCCGCGCTATCAATGGCGGCAACCGAAACGCCCGGACGAATATCCGCCGCCACCCCCTGATGGTCCGAATACCAAAAACGGGGTTCGGTTCGGTTCCAACGCAGATCATTGGCCACGCGGACAACGGCGTCTTTGGCAAAATGGGAGGAAAGAAAAATATAGTCCAATCGGCCATCCTCGTCGGAGTCCGCGCAATCTCCGGGTGAATTGCGGCAGACATCCCTGACATTCAACGCGTCCGTTAAAATTTTATATGCCGAAAACCATGGGGGAAAATTCAAATCCCCGCTCACCAAGTAAGGACGCCCGTCCGAAAAGTCCTTGATCGCAAAGCTCAGGTCAAAAATCTGGACATGCCTCACGCGCCCATGATCGGCGTTGCCGGTGGTCGCTATAAAATGAGTGGTGAATAAATCAATGGGCCGGCCCGGGATCCGAATGCGAGCGGCCAAAACCCCCTTTCTTCCCCAAAAATCGCCGTCCAAAACATTGAAAAAAGGCTCGTTGGCTGAAAAAGGATAAAATTTCATTTTTTCAACGGGGTGACGGCTCAAAATCACCAACCCGTTCCTGTTCAAAAAAGACGCGGTCCGGAAAGCGGCATAAGGAAAACCGGAATGTTTCCACAAAAAATTAACATCGCTCATAAGCCAGACTTCCTGAAGGGCCACAACGTCGTAGGAAGATTCACGCAGACGCTCGGCAATCCGGCGAAACCTCCCATTCTTGTCATGGGCCGGATGAATCCAAGGAATCCCCGCGGCATTAAAGGTCAATACCCGCAAAGGCTCCTGAGAGAATAAAGGAAAGGCGAAAGAGCCCGCTAGGGCGATAGAAGCTAAAGAGGTCTGAAAAATAAAACGAAAAACGCTTTTCGCGTTTATCGCTTTTTTCGTCTTCTTCATAAAGCAATAGCGCCCAGCTGCCTTGCGGCGGCTGGGCGCCAATAGAACTCTCGAGGCGGTTGCTTAAAAGCGCTGGCCGAAATCGCGCCGCGGGCCCCTATTGCCTCCTCCCCATCCACCACCACCACCACCGCCGCTCGGACGACTGTCGCGGTTCAACGGCTTAGCCTCCTCAACGGCAATCTTTTTACCGTTTAAGTCCGTACCGTTGAGCTTGGTGACGGCGTTCTTCGCATCTGCCTCGCTCTCCATCTCGACAAACCCAAACCCTCGCGACTGGGAGGGATCGAATTTGCTCTTTAGCACCTGCGCGGAGAGCACTTTGCCGCAATCTGCAAAGACCCTTTGAAGATCCTCGTCCTTTGTGTCTTGCGACAAGTTTCCAACGAATAAGCGTTTTCCCATTTCTCTTTTGACTCCTTCTTTTTACTCGCTATTAGCTGTTCGCTACTAGCCTTTACGGGGAGGCTCCTGGCGGTATCGCGAGGGGACCTCGCCAGACCTCTCGATCTGACGAGCTTTTGCCTTCGAGCGCCGACACGGGCGCCTCGGCCCGATCTAATCAATTTTATCACACAATCAAGCGCAGACAACTCAGGGTCGAGCGCCGGACAACATCAATTTCACCGAGGGTTTAGAAGCCGAGGCTGGTATTTTTAAGAAAGCCATGTTACAACATGAAGGGAACCTATGGCGGATTCTTCATCGGATGTTATCGAGTTGTTGGCCGAAACCCGCGTCTTTCGAGATTTCCCCGTTCCTGAACTCAAAAAAATAGCCGCGCGATTCAGAAAAGAAACGCATCCCAAGGGAACCGTCATTTACCACAAAGGCGACACGGGCAACAAGCTCTACCTAATCGCAAGCGGCCAAGTGGCGCTCCTTGACAACGCCAACGGCAGAGAATCCACTGTCGCTGTTCTCGGCCAAGGAGAAATTTTCGGCGAAATGGCGCTTCTGACCGGAGAGCCCCGATCGGTCAGCGTGCGTCTCGACGCGACAAGCGACCTGCTTGTCCTGGATAAAAAAGATTTTGACGATCTCATGGCTCAAAATCCAAATATTGGAATTTTCCTTTCCCAAATCATCTCCCACCGCCTGGCCAGAACAATGGATCCCAAGGCCAAAGGAATGGACAAGCGCCAGCCCCTTGAGTCCAAGCTCCATCTTTTCGTCAGGCTCGCGCCGCAAATACAGGGAACGCTTTTTACCATTAATCTCGCCGTCAATCTCGTGGAGCAAAGCCGGCGCAAGGTCGTGCTGGTGGAACTTTGCCTGGAATCTAAATCAGCGATCCTGGCCATGCTGGGCCTGCGCGCGGATCTTCCTAATTCCAAAGAGCTCGGATCCCTCCCCTTGCGGGAACTTCTCAAAAAAGTCAAGATCAGCCACCCCTGCGGCCTCGACATCATGGCCGTGCCGAGCTCCCTCTTCGTTTCTCCACAAGACCGGGAAAAAGCCTTCGTCGCCCTCAACTGGCTACGCTCCAATTACGATCACGCCCTGCTCGCGGCAACCCCGCTTCAATGGGAAAGCCTGCAATCGGTCTTTCGAGAAGTGGATGAAATTTATCTGGTCAGCGGCTCCTCGGACCAAACGGAAAACCTTAGCGGTAAAATCACTCAAATCATCGGCCAAGACGAAGCGCGGGCCAGTCTTCGCGAAGTCCATCTAATCAGCGACGGCAAGGATTCTTTCGTTGACCTCGCGAAGATCCGCGTCGGCTGGTCGCGCGCCATTGACAAAGACTACGAGCAAAACCGAAATCCTTTCGAAGCCCTCAACGCAACCCGCACGCTACGGGCCATCGAACGGCTGGCCAGAATCTTAGCGGGCCTGCAAATCGGCCTGGCCCTGGGCTCGGGCGGCGCGCTGGGCTACACCATTCTTGGAATCCTCAAAATCTTGGAACGCGAGCGCATTTATCCGGACATAATCGCCGGCTCTTCGATCGGCTCTTTGGCCGGAGCCATGTATGCCAGAGGGCTTAGCATCGAGGAAATGACCGAAATTGCGCTCTCCATTGACGCCGGATGGATTCGCGATTTCGTTTTTTGGGACCTGGCCATTCCCAGGGGCGGAGGCTTCCTTGGCGGCGTCAAGCTTCAGCGATTCTTAAAAACAATCTATGACGATCTCGAATTTAAAGACCTTGAAATCCCCCTCGCTTGCATCGCCACGGACATCCGGACCGGCGAGGAAATCACTATCCGGGAAGGCCGCGTCCTCGATGCGGTGCGCGCGAGCATCGCCATTCCCGTGATATTCAAACCCCATCTATTCCAAGGCCGCTTGCTGGTTGACGGAGGACTGGTCAATCCGGTTCCCAGTTCCACTCTAATTCAAATGGGAGCCGCTCTCAGGCTCGCCGTGCGCCTGACGAGTTCCCCCTCGGAACGCAAATCCTCCATCGGACTCTTGGGCAAAAAACAGGAAGAGGAATCACTCGGAGTTTTAGACGTCTTCTTTCGCACCATCTTAACTATGAGCCATCAAATCGCGGCTTCAAAAGAGGACGTGGCCCACGTCACCATCCACCCCAAAACTCCCAATTTCAACTGGAAAGATTTCTCCAGAGCGCAAGAACTCATCACTCTTGGGGAGGCCGCCGCCGAAGAAGCGCTCCCCAAAATCAAAGCGCTTCTGCCCTTCTTCGCCGACTACTGCGCAACCCGGCTTAAGACGTAAACTCAACCATATTTTCAAATGCATTGAACCCGAATTCTGCAGTTGACGCACCTTTCTCCTGGGAATCCCAGCGCTTTTTTGTCCCGTCATTCCCGCGTAGGCGGGAATCCAGGCCCCGTCGCAATCACGACCCCCGCTCTATTTTCCAATGGCTATGGTCCTATGTAGTCCATGAAAACAGAAATTGTGATTTTCCTTTTTCATAGTATAATTTATCCATGATCCCACCGCCTGAGCGCTCGCCGAAGGCAAGTTGCATTAATAGCCGGCCTTTGGCTGGCGGGTAGGCAGTGGAGTGATCAAACGTTCAGCGATCTTAGAAAGAATTCGTAAGGCATTGCGGCGTAGTCGGGTGGTGGCGCTGGTCGGCCCGCGCCAGTGCGGCAAAACGACCGTGGCTCGCGAGTTAGTTAAACCCGGAGGCTTCAACTATTTCGACCTTGAAGATCCGGTGGATCTGGCGCGACTTGAAGAGCCAATGCTGTCTTTGGCCCCTCTGCGCGGAGTTGTGGTTATTGATGAAGTGCAACGCCGCCCTGATCTTTTTGGCGTCTTGCGAGTGCTCGCGGACAGAAAGCCCTTGCCCTCAAAATTCCTTATTTTAGGTAGCGCCTCCCCGCCACTGTTACGTCAATCCTCCGAATCGCTGGCAGGACGCCTTGAAATTATTGAAATGGAAGGATTTGGCCTTGCTGAAATTGGCGGCGCGTCGCAATTAAAACTATGGCGGCGCGGGGGGTTCCCCTTGTCCTACCTGGCACGTTCGGAACAGGATAGTCTTGTCTGGCGCAAAAATTTTATCAGGACTTTTTTTGAGCGGGATTTGGCCGGCCTTGGTATTGACATTGTTCCAACAGCGCTTTTGCGATTTTGGACCATGCTGGCTCATTATCATGGCCAAATCTGGAATGCGGCGGATCCAGCGCGTTCCCTGGGAATCAGCGAACCGACTGTTCGCCGGTATCTTGATCTCCTGACTGGGGTGTTTATGGTGCGTCAATTGCCGCCATGGCATGAAAATTTAAAAAAACGGCAGGTGAAGGCCCCAAAAATTTACATTCGCGACAGCGGGCTTCTTCATCAGTTGCTGGGGGTAGGTTCCGAGTGGGAATTATTGGGCCATCCCAAGTGCGGCGCCTCGTGGGAGGGCTATGCCATTGAAGAAATTTTAAAGGTGGCCCGGACGCCGGAAATTTATTTTTGGGCCACCCACAACGGCGCCGAACTGGATTTAATGCTCCTCATCAACGGCCGCCGTTTAGGTTTTGAGTGTAAACGTTCCGATGCGCCGCGCTTAACGCCTTCGATGCGAATCGCCATGTCTGATTTAAAGCTTGAACGGCTTATTGTCGTTTATCCTGGAGAGCGGCGATATTCTTTGAGTAAAAATATCCTGGCCGTGCCGCTTCGCTATATTGCCAAAGAATTCCCTCTGTGAATCCTCGGTAATCGGGGAACACAATGCCTATTTCACCAAGGCAGAGTCCCTTGGCTTGCGCCCTGCCTTCTTCTTTATATCGGATGTTCACCCGCCTGCATTGTTCTTTTGGTATTCTCCGAGGAGAAATGGAATTTTTTTGTCCAAATCATGTAGTCATGTATAAGCCGGAATTCCGCAGTTGGGTCGTCACTCCGGCGTAAGCCGGAGTCCAGTCTCCGAGGAAAACTGGATACCGGCTTTCGCCGGTATGACGGGACAAAAAAGTCCGGTGGTCACGAGGGAAATGGCGTGTCAACTGCGGATTTCCGGTTTAGGCTCTCTGCGGAAGACGGGAGTTTTCCACGCTCTGCCGCTGCTTCGTCCGCCTCCTCTTTTTTTATCTCCCCGCTTGAAAGATGGTTAAGGCTGGAATCAACGATTTTTGTGGGGAGCAAGAGTCGGTGGAGTCCGACCTCTTCACCCTATAAATCCAGTAGCTTGAAGCGGCCCTTTTCGATGCTGTTGTATTGGTCCTTGCCATACTTATCGGTGAAAAACTTCCAGGACCTGGCATGGATAGGTGTGACGCGGATGGGCTTGGCCTTTTTGTAAACC
>CAYHKQ010000027.1:0-27297 GCA_964357255.1 uncultured Elusimicrobia bacterium | reverse complement strand
CTTCCAGGGAGATTTTTGCTTTTTAGGAAGGGTCGGGGGTTTCGAGATTCACATTGTAACAAAGGAAACCCCAAGGCGATTGGCTAAAGCCTGCTGGGTTAACCCGTGTTTGGCCCGAAAGCGTCTAATGAGCTTCGGGTAGTCTTTATCAGGTCTTAGGCCAACGGGGTAGTTTGTTCTTTCATTATTTTTTTGGGCCATTTTGCTCATGTTTCTATAACGTAATTATAACAGATGTTAAGTTTATCGTATAGGGACCACGCGATACACTATTATTGCCGGTTGGCAAACGAAAATGAACAAAAGGCAGCCAGCGCAAAAGATTAAGCAGGCGTTATTGCTTGTCCAGGCTGTAGAAATTAACGCCTGGGAAAATGGGATTCGGCTCGTGGCCTTTGATGTTTTCCCCTAAGATTCTCAAGGTTAGGGGGCGGGCTAGGTATATTTGGGGCGTTTCCTCAAATGCTTGGGTTTGCAGGGTGATGTAGGCTTGTTTGCGATGGGATGGGTTGGGGTCGTAGGCGGCCTCGGTTATTAGGCGGTCCCATTGGGCGACTTTGTGGCCTTGGAACTTCATGTAGAGGCCTTCGGAATGGAGGAAGGCGGTTGTCGGAGCATCGGGATCAGCAAAGCTGGCCATGTAGCCGATCAGAAAGATGGGGAATTTTCTCTGCCTCATGCCGGTTAGGTAGCTGGACCAGTCCAGGGGCCGGACTTCAATCTTAAATTTTTGGTTTAGGGATTCGATGTTTTTCTTGAGGATTTCTAGCGCCATTTTTCTGGATTCGTTGCCGGCGTTGTGGTAGGCGGCCAACTTAAATCCTCTTGCCCAGGCTGTCCCACCCCAGGCTCTGATCTTGGCTTGGCGTTTTTTGGAATAGTCCGGATTAAGCTTGATCCAGCGCCAGTATTTCCGGCGCTGCCAAGCTTTGCGGCAACTCTCTTTAAGGCAAGTTTTTTGGACTTTGGCTGTCTGAGGATGCGGAATGAATAGCTCTCCGCAAATTAGGCGCTGTTTTTCTTTGTTTCTCATGGGACACCCCCATGAGAAGTTTAACGCCTACAGTGGATTTGGCTTATACCGATGCGATTCTGTTGAAAAAATCGTGGCGCTTAAACTGGACAGTATTTAACCGGTGATTTCTGAACAGTTTTTAAGCGGTGGTAACAAAAAGTTTTTCGTAGGCGGTCTCGCGCAGGACCTCGTCAGCCGGAAACCATCGCTGATCGGGTATTAACGGAGCATAGGGAGATGACGGAAAGTTAGGATGTAATGCCATAGATAAATTCGGGAATTAAGGGAACTCCCTACTGTTATCTAGCCCCCTTGAATTCCTATTGATTCTGGCACAAATTCGGTGTCCTATCAAATAATGTTAGTGCCTACCCACTGGTCCTTCTCTTAATCTGTATAATTGCGATACATGATTTTTTGGCTAAAAGGCCTGCCGCAAATCAATTGGTTTCCACCGGTTTTGCAGACATACGCCCTTGATAGGAGTTCGTTTTAGAGTTACGTTTAAAGTAGATGCGGGGAGGTTAAATGGTCAATAGAGAGAAATTAAAGCATTGCATGTTGTTTTTCTTGGAAAAGATTAACAACGTTTATCTGGGACGCACTAAGCTGATGAAATTGCTCTATTACGTTGATTTCGACCATTACGAGGCGTATGACAAATCAGTTACTAGCGCCACCTACAAAAAACTTCCGCATGGACCAGTGCCTGCTGAAGCCGAAAAAATCATAAATGAAATGGTTAAAAAACAGGAAGTTCGGGAATTTAAAACGCATTTAGCCGGTTATCGACAAAAAAGATTAGCTACGTTGACAGCTAAGTTTGATCCGTCAAAATTTGGCGGAGGTGAGCTTGAGGTTATGGAAAAAGTCGCCAAAGATTGGGAAAACAACAGTGCGTCCGAAATAGAGGCCGCAAGCCATAAAGAAGCCCCCTGGAAAGCCACTAAGGATAACGGGGTCATCGATTACGAACTGGCTAATTACCGCAAGGCTTCCGAAGAGGAGCCTGTTGATCAATTTTTATCTCGCTCAGACAAATTTCGAAGCTACGTTAATTCCCTCTAATATCCTAACTTGCACTCCGTATCTGAAACACCTGCTTTTGTCACTTTAGCTCAAGACTATCAACGCAAGCACAATAAGCTGCGTGAAGACATCGACTGGCTGAAAGAAAAATTGGCGCAAGCTCCATCGGCCATGGGGGATAGACCGCCGGAACTTCAGAAATTTAAATACCCCATTTTTAAAACTAGACTCAAGGATAGTTGCCACAAAATTGGTCAGCGTGGTGGATGGCGGGTATTTTATGCAGTTGATATTGGAAAAGTAACCGTGTATTTACTGCTTCTGTACCACAAGAACGAAGAGCCAAATCCAAAAATAAAAAAACTTTTCAAGAAAATAGAAATAGCTCTTTCCTCTCAATCTTAAAAATTCACCGGCGCATTGAACATCTGCCCAAAGATTTGGTGTCCAAAAAGTGTCCATTCTGGGGCAAAATGGTGGGCTTTGGTGGGCACACGGGAGAATCGTAAAAGGCTATTTCTCCTCGTAAAACGGCCTTGGGCAAACATGGGAGACGGTTTCGGAAGGCCTTGAGAGGGCAACGTCCTAGGCCGCTAGACGATGGGGCCAAAATCGTTTAAATTCAGGTAGTTTTGGCTTACTTCCGGCCTATTTTCTAAATCTTCTTTGGGCTCTGGTGTCCAAAAAGTGCCCATCCCCGCCTCAAATTTGGCCATGTTGGCGGCCAGGTGGCCAGCGGCCAGATGCGCGTAGCGCTGGGTCATTTGGGGTGACGCATGGCCTAAAATTTTTTGCAATGCGGGAAGATCGCTTGTTTTCATTATAAAGTGGCTCGCAAAAGTGTGGCGCAAATCATGAAATCGGAAGCTGTCGATTCCGGCATCTTTGAGCGCCTGCGCGAAATAGCGCCTCAGCATCGTGTCTCCAATATTGAAAACTGATCCCTTATTTTTCGGTCCCAAGGCTACCAAGATTCCGCGCAATTTTGAGGCGATCGGGATTTCTCTTGGCCCTCAAAAATACCGCGCTTCCAAACATCAATATTGTGCCGGTCAACTCCTTTAATGGCCCCGGTCCTGCCTCTTACATCATCGACTACTCCAAAAACAACAATCCCGCCCTGCGCATTTGCGAAACAAACAACGTATTCCAAAGCGACCCGCAAGCTTTCCTTTGGACCCTCCCAGGGTTTAAACTCGACCCATTGGGATTCCATTTCGCGGGCAAAACTATTATTTAATCGCGCCAGGAGAGAAAAAATTTCGTTATCCGTAGGGATGCTCATTTTTTTACCGCGCTTATTATCTCAAATCGCCACAATACGCAAAAACGCCGCAGGAACGCGCCGGTTTCCAGGTGGCATTAGGGTGTCATTTGGGGAAGTAAAACGGGTGAAATTGGGTAAACTCGGGTAAACTAAATCCCCTTAAAATCAGCCATTTTTGTCTTTTTCCGAGGGGGGTTTTTGGCATTTTCAGACCGGGTGGCGCGTTCAATAAAGGACCCTGTCTTTCCGCCAACAAAAGAACCTTTCTCCACTAACTTTTTACCCTTTAAAAATACATCCCGAATGGCTCCGTTAATCACCCGGCCTTCATAAGGATTGTAATCCACGTTCATGTGATGGGTCTTGGCGGAAATCGTGGTCTTTTGTTTCGGGTCCCAAAGAACTAAATCCGCATCCACTCCCGGGGCAATGGTTCCCTTCTTCGGATAAAGCCCAAAAATTTTGGCCGGCGTCGTGGCCGTGATCTCAACTAAACGGTTTAAGTCGAGGCGTCCATCCGCCACGCCTTGCCAGAGCAAAAGCATCCTGGTCTCGATCCCAGGGGCGCCATTTGGAATTTTACTGAAATCATTGCGGCCTATCTCCTTGCCCGGCTTGCCGCCTTTTCCCTGAAAACAAAAGGAGCAATGATCCGTGGACACCACTTGAAGCCAATCGTTGGCCAAGCCGTTCCATAGCCGCTCTTCATTGCCCTTGGGCCGCAATGGCGGCGACATCACGAATTTGGCGCCTTCAAAGCCGGGCCGTTCGTAGTCTTCGTAAGAAAGATAAAGATATTGAGGGCAGGTTTCGGCATAAATGGGCAGGCCTCGCTCGCGGGCCCGGCGCACTTCCTCCATCGCATCGGCCGCGGAAAGATGCACGAAATAAACCGGCACGCCGGCCATTTCAGCCAGGGCAATGGCGCGACGCGTGGCCTCAGCCTCGGCGCTCATGGGACGGGTCAAGGCATGATATTTGGGATGGGTTTTGCCCTCGGCCAAGGCCTTTTGAACTAAGACGTCAATCACGCTGCCGTTTTCCGCGTGCATGCAGATAAAGCCGCCATTTTCCTTGGTTTGCAACATAGCCCGAAAAATCGTGGAATCATCGAGCATAAAAACACCGGGATAAGCCATAAAAAGCTTAAAGGAAGAAACCCCTTCCTCTATAAGCCGGTCCATTTGCTTGAGCTTGGCCGGCGGCATGTCGGTTATGATCATGTGAAAGGAGTAATCAATCGCGGAATTACCGGAAGCCTTTTTGTGCCAGGCATCCAGGCCTTTTTGCAGGTCCTCTCCTTTATATTGAATGGCAAAATCAATAATGGTCGTGGTCCCGCCACAGGCCGCGGCCGTGGTTCCGGATTCAAAATTATCCGCCGTAGTCGTGCCTCCAAAGGGCATGTCTAAATGCGTATGAACATCAATGCCTCCGGGCAACGCGAAGAGCCCTTGCGCGTCCACGGTTTTGGCGGCAACGCCCTCGAGATTCTTTCCCAAAGCCGCTATTTTTCCGTCCTTAACGGCGATATCCGCGTCAAAGGTGTCGGTTGCCGTAACAACGGTTCCGTTTTTAATAATCAGGTCGTAAGACATTGTTCCGTCCTCCTTCTTTTGTAACTACTCACGTTCCAGAAAAGATCATTCACTATTAGCGCCTTTGCCTACGGCAATTGCCGTGTGATATCCTGGTATGTTTCCGGACGCCTATCGCGGAAGAACTGCCAGACATTGCGGACTTCCAAAATTTGATCAAGGTCCAAGTCGGCCGTTATCAGAGCGTCCTTGTCCCTTGGGCCGATGGCAACCATCTTGCCCCTAGGATTGCAGAAGTAAGACTGGCCGTAAAACTCTCCTATTTTCCAAGGCTCCTCGACCCCGACGCGATTAATGGCCCCTACAAAATACTGGTTGGCCACCGCATGGGCCGGCTGTTCGAGCTTCCAAAGGTGTTCGGAAAGCCCCGCTACAGTGGCGGAGGGATTGAACACGATCTCCGCGCCGTTTAAGCCCAGGATTCTCGCGCCATCCGGGAAATGCCGGTCATAGCAGATATAAACGCCGACCTTGGCATATCTAGTCTGGAATACCGGATATCCCGTGTTCCCGGGCTTAAAATAAAATTTTTCCCAGAATCCCGGGGCGCAGTGGGGGATATGGTTTTTGCGATAAATTCCGAGAAGTTTTCCGTCTGCGTCCAGGACGGCCGCCGTATTGTAATAAGTGCCCGTTGCGGGCGTTTCGTAAATCGGAACCACAATCGCCATTTCGTATTTTTTGGCGAGCCGGCTCATCAGGCCCACCGTCGGCCCTGGAATAGTCTCCGCTGTTTCATACCACTTAATGTCCTGCTCCGCGCAAAAATACGGCCCGGTAAAAATTTCCTGAAGGCACAAAACTTGAACGCCCCGCTTGCCCGCCTTCTCGATTAACGGCACATGCTTGTCAATCATTTTTTTCTTAATTTCTTTCAAGCTATATTTTTGCGGCGACCATTCACAGGACGCCTGAATCAATCCGCAACGAACAACTTTGGACATAAGACCTCCATTTTGTATTTTTTGATCTCCTTACGAATGAAACCTCTTATAAACTTCCTTGTATCCTTTCATGCCTTTGGTGGCATATTCCTCCCAGGTCAGCGGGGCGTGGTTGGTTTCGACCGAGACCATTTCGATGCATTGGTCAACGGGGCAGACGATGGCGCAGAGATTGCAACCCACGCAGTCCTCGGTGATCACATGGGGCGCGCGATTGCCATTATTATGGTCAATTTCAATACATTGATGGGCCGTGTCCTGGCAAGCGATATAACAAAGATCGCACCCAATGCACTTGGCCGGATTAATCTTGGCCACGGTTTTGGCATGGAGATTGAGTTTTTTCCAGGCCACTATATTTGGCGCGGTTTTGCCCACAAAATCACCGAGCTTGGTAAAGCCCTTGTCGGTCATCCAATCTGTTAAACCCTCGATCATGTCTTCGACGATGCGAAAGCCATAATGCATCACGGCGGTGCATACCTGCACGGAGGAGGCGCCGAGTAACATAAATTCTACGGCGTCGGCCCAGGTGGAAACGCCGCCGATTCCTGAAATCGGCAGACCGGCCAATTCCGGGTCCGTGGCCAACGAGGAGACCATGTGAAGCGCAATGGGCTTGACCGCCGGGCCGCAATAACCGCCATGCGCGGCTTTGCCTTCAATGGCGAATTTTGGTTGCATCGTGTCGAGGTCAACCCCCATGATGGAATTGATGGTGTTGATTAAAGAAATGCCGTCCGCGCCGCCGGCCTTGGCCGCGCGTGCCGGGCGGCGGATATCCGCGATATTGGGAGTCAGCTTGACTAAAACAGGGGTCCGCGCCACTTCTTTGACGTACTGAGTCGCCATTTTGACGTATTCGGGCACCTGGCCTACGGCCGCGCCCATGCCGCGCTCGGACATACCGTGCGGACAGCCAAAATTAAGCTCCAAACCGTCGCAACCGGTCTCCTCGACGCGTTTGACGATGTCATGCCAAGATTTTTTCTCGCAGGGCGCCATGAGCGAGACGATTACGGCGTGTTTAGGAAAATGCTTTTTAACCTTGCGGATTTCCCTTAAATTGTCCTCTAAGGGCCGGTCTGTAATAAGCTCGATATTGTTGAACCCGGCCATTTTCATCCCGCCGACTTCAATCGCGCCGTAGCGGGAGGTGACATTGATGACCGGGGGGTCGGTCCCTAGAGTTTTCCATACCGCGCCTCCCCATCCGTATTCAAAGGCCCGCATCACCTGCTCGGCAGAATTCGTCGGCGGCGCGGAAGCGAGCCAAAAAGGATTGATGGATTTGATCCCCGCGCAATTGGCGCTCAGATCAACAGCGGCGGCGGGCCGCCGCCGCTTTTTAGACGGCGGCAAGTTCTTTGCGTTGTGCATAAGAATGAATCCGCTCGGGGGGAGGCGCTACCCGGCGCCCTTCGATAGTCGAAACCCAATAACGATGCTCGGGATCGGGCTGCGAACCGGCGCCCAGATAGCGATGAATCGCCCAGGCGGCGCGCTTGCCGTCCTCGACGGCATTGACCACTTCCTTGCCGCCATTGACCGCGTCGCCGCCCGCAAAATATTTAGGATTGGAGCTCTGGAGCGTCTTGGGATTGATGGCGACACATCCGGACGGGTCAAGCTTCAGGCCGTGAATTTTTTCAAGAGCGGAGCGCTGTTTGATCTGGCCCAGGGCCTTGATGATTCGGTCGCAAGGAAGGATGAATTTTGATCCGGAGATACTCTTGAGCGGGGCGCCACGGCCCAAGCTCTTGGATTCGGTCCGGACAAACTCGATCCCTTCGACTTTGTTTCGTCCTAATATGCGCACAGGCGCCGCGTTCCATAAAAATTCGACGCCGTCGTGTTTGGCGAGAGCATATTCGTGCTTATACGCGCTCATCGCGTCCGGGCCGCGGCGATAGGCCATTATCACTTTAGTGGCGCCGAGGCGTTTGGCCTGGGTGACCGCGTCAATGGCTGTATTGCCGGCCCCAATAACCACCGTCGAGAGGCTCGGCTCGATATTACGAAAACGGCGCGTTTTAATGCGCTCAATAAAACTTAACGCATCCCAAACGCCCGCTAAATTTTCCCCAGAAATTCCCAAGGCCTGGGTTTTTCCCAGGCCCACGCCGATAAAAACAGCGTCGTAATTTTTCTCCAGCGCTTCCCACGAAATATTTCGGCCGATTTCAATCGAGGATTTGAGCCGGATGCCAAGTTCCAAAATCATCCCAATCTCCTCGAGAGCGGCGCCCTGAGTTAATTTGTATTCGGCAATGCCGTAGGTGTCGAGCCCGCCGGGAAGCGGGCGCTTCTCGAAAATCGTCACACCGTAGCCTAGACGTCTTAAATAACTCGCGCAAGAGAGTCCGGCCGGGCCGGCGCCTACAACGGCGATTTCTTTGCCGAGCGTTTGGCCGGGGGCGAAAAGAGGACGGTTGCCTGAGATTTGCCGGTCAGTGGCGTAACGCTGAAGACGGGCGATCTCGATGGGTTTTTTTTGCCATGCCTGATACACGCAAGAGCCCTCGCAAAGCGCCTCCACGGGGCAGACATGAGAGCAGGAACGGCCGAGGGCATTGGCCTGAAAAATCGTGCGGGCCGCGCCACGCGTGTTCTTGGACGCGATTTGCTTGATGAAGCGGGGAATCTCGATATGCGTGGGGCAGGCCTCGGCGCAAGGGGCGTCGTAACAATAAAGGCAACGGTTCGCTTCGACCATCGCCTCTTCAGGTTTTAAGGGCGGAGCAATCTCCGCAAGCCGGAATTCAATTTCTTGTTTGGAAATAGAGCTTTTTTTCTGAATTCTCAATGTTGCCTATTCTGCCGAAGCAGATATGAAATTTTATCCCAAATCCCAAGGTAGCCGGATTATTCAATCACCGTGCGGCTCTGTTCCCTCATGAATTGCTCCACATAATAGGGCCCCAGGCCGCCCTTGCCGGTGGAGCCGGAACCCTTCCAGCCGCAGAAAGATTGAATGCCGGGCCAGGCGCCGGTGGTGGCGCCGCCGGAGCGGTTGGCGTAGCAAACGCCGGATTCCACCTCGTCGAAAAATCGTTCGATTTCTTTCTCGTCCTTGGAAAAAATTCCGGCGCTCAGGCCATATTCGGCCTTGTTGCATTCCTCGATGGCCTCATCCAGGCCCGAGACCGTCACGACGCTCACGAAAGGAACGAAGAGTTCGCGGAAGTTGAGCGGATGATCCTTGGGGAGTTTGGCGATGGTGGGCGCCACGTAATAGCCCTTGGCCAAAGCGCCGTCTTGAAGGCGCTCGCCTCCATGCAAAATCTGGCCGTCTTTTTTAGCCTCAGCGACCGCTTCCTCAAAAGTTTTGACCGCCTGGGCATTGATGACGGGGCCGAAGAACACATCCCGATCAATGGGATTGCCGATTTTAATGGCCTTCGTCTTCGCGAGAAGTTTTTCAAGAAACGCCGTTTCCACCTTTTTGTTCACATAAACGCGCGAGCACGCGCTACATTTTTGCCCTTGAAGGCCGAAGGCTGAACGCATCACGCCTTCGGCGGCTTTGTCCAAATCAGCCCAGGCCGTCACCACCGCCGGATTTTTGCCGCCCATCTCCATTAAGACCGGCTTGGGGTAGAGGTTGGAGAATTGTTTGTAAATATTCATTCCGACTTCTTTAGAACCAGTGAAGACCACCCCGTCCACTTCCGGATGCTTCCATAGCGCATTGCCGGTCACGGATCCCGTGCCGGAAAGAAACTGAAAAACCCCGCCGGGCACGCCGGCTTGGGAGTAAACTTCATAAAGCAAAAGTCCGGTCCAGGAGGTTTCTTGGGTTGGTTTGAAAACCACGGCATTGCCAGCTATGAGCGCGCCCGAGGTCATGCCCGCGGACAAGGCCAGCGGAAAATTAAAAGGCGCGATGCAGGCAAAAACGCCATAAGGACGGAGCACGCTTTTTGTTTTTTCATTAGGTGAGAGCCGGCCGAGCGGTTTGATATAGCCCTTGGCATCTTCCATCTGTTGGCAATAATATTCAATGAGATCTGCGGTTTCCTCGACCTCTCCCATGGCCTCAAGGCGAGACTTGCCCACTTCCCAGCACATAATGGCCGCCATTTCGTATTTGCGCCGGCGGATATCCTGGGCCGCGCGGCGCAGAATTGTCAAGCGTTCCTGCCAGGGCATGCGGGCCCATTCCTTTTGGGCGGATCGGGCCGCGCGCACCGCTAGGTCTACTTGCTCCGGTGAGGCTACGGAGAATTTACCCAGAACTATCGAGGCGTCAATTGGCGAAACATCTGTAATGGGATTTAGTGAAGAACGCTGGGCCTGGCCGTTGATATAGAGAGGGTATTCCCGGCCGAATCGTTTTTTGACCTGGCCCAGCGCCTCATCAAAAAGCTTATGAAATTCTTCAAGAGCGGCTCCGCTTGAAGTGTAAGTGATTTTAGCTGGGGCGGACATGGCTGTTAACATGGAGCGGTCTCCTTTAAAATTTTATTAAAGTCATCTCATTAAACGTTTTTTTGAGAGAGGTTTGAAGACGATTGACCATTTCGTCAATTTCGGATTCAGTAATAATAAACGGCGGAGCCAGCATGATCAGGTCGCCGTTTTGTCCGTCCGCGTGTCCCGTGTTGCCCCACAGCACGAGGCCCTCGTCTTGGGCCGTATCCACCAGGCGCTCGGTAATTTTTAAGGAGCGAGGAAATGGAGTCCGGCCGGCCTTGTCTTGAACGAATTCAATTCCAGCCAGTAGCCCCCGGCCCCGGATATCGCCCACGCAAGGTAATTCGCGCAGAACCTGAAGTTTTTCCTGCAATACCTGTCCCATTTTTGACGAGCGTTCGATCAGGCGTTCGCGTTTTAAGATTTTGATGGTCGCTAGGCCCGCTGCGCAGGAAACCGGATGATGTGAAAAGGTCTGAGCATGAAGAAAATTGCCCGCGCGG
This sequence comes from uncultured Elusimicrobia bacterium, assembly GCA_964357255.1. GTDB lineage: Bacteria > Elusimicrobiota > Elusimicrobia > JACQPE01 > JACQPE01 > JBBTIS01. The sequence continues at coordinate 16,525 of CAYHKQ010000027.1, read as the reverse complement.
GCAATTTTCTCGACGATTCGGGCTGAAGTCACCATGGCGGAAAGAGGCGCATAGCCCGAGGCAATCCCCTTGCCCAGCGTCATGATATCTGGGACCACGCCATAAGGCTCGAGGGCGGACCAGACGCCGGTTCGTCCCGCGCCGGTCAACACCTCATCAGCGATAAAAAGAACCTTGCGTTCATCGCAAATTTTACGGATTCGACGGTAATAATCCGGCCTTGGCACGGAGGCGCCGGTTGAAGAGCCGCCGACGGGTTCAGCCAAAAAAGCGGCCACCGTATTCGGGTCTTCGCTCTCGAGCATCTCCGCCAGAGCCGAACCTGAACAGGCCGGACAATCCGCGCTCGCAATGTCACCCGGGGCGCCCCGGGCGCCGCGATCTTGGAACAACGCAGCAGGCGCCGCCGGCGCCGATATATCTGCGAACGGCCTGTGAACGGTCTGCTCCCGACAGGGGCAACGATAAGAATAAGGCGCGGGGATCATTTTGACATCGGTGAGCCATGGCTCAAAAATTTTTCGGTAATGCGGCCGGGCCGAGGCGCAGAGGGCCAAGAGCGTATTGCCATGATACCCCGGTGAACGCGCGATAATTTTGGTTTTCCGTGGCTCCCCGAGCGAGCACCAGTATTGCCGCGCAAGCTTTAGAGCCGCCTCCACCGCCTCTGAACCGCTGGAAAGAAAATAGACCTTATCCATGCCCCGGGGACACAGCCGGACGATTTCTTCAGCCAAGGCCTCGGCCGGTTCATTCGTGAAGGCAGTGCCATTGACATAGGCGAGTTTTGATGCCTGGCGGGCCATGGCATCCGCCACCTCGCGCTCGCCGTGGCCCAGGTTTACCACAAAAGCCCCGCCCACGGCGTCAAGATAGCGTTGGCCGGCATTGTCGTAAAGCCAGCATCCTAGACCCCGTTCAATTTTTCGGTAGGAATGATCGAGACGACGGTAGAAGACTGAACTGGGAGCAGGAGCGTTCACGGGCGATGTCTCAGGCGCAGACTCAATCGTTTTTGAGTTTTTTAATCATACCGGCGATCCATTCGGTTATCCCTAGCCCAAAGGTAAGTCCGGCCGCAGCTCCGACGGGCACGGAAAGAAGCATCAGTAGCGGCGTGCCCGCGAGGAGGGCCACTACCGCGCCGGCAATGCCTCCTAGAATCAGGCCTCCAAAAAATCCAACATAGGTATATAAGGGCACCCTGGATGACTGCGATGATTTTTGCGAGGGCGTCTCCCTGGGCGGACGAGGCTCATCTGCGTCTATTTCCGAGGCGTTTAGCGCATCTTGCGCAATGACCGGATCCGTCTTTTTTATAGCCGCTATAACGTCGCCGGGCCAGGGAGGTTTACATTCTAAAGCGGAATGATTATTTTGTCCGTCAAAATATTCCGCCGCTTGAGCCGACAGGCGCTCTGGCGTATCAACCTGCGCGGATACAACGGCGCCTGCTAAGAGTAGACACGTTGATGCCAGAAAGCCGGCCCTTATTCTCATAGCCTATGTATTTTATACAAGTCTAGAGAGGAAAAACATATTTCGCGGCGCGATCGTCGGCATTTATACCTATAAATGAATTAGACTTTCCGGAGATGGCCAAGACTTGGAAGATTTTGTCCTGGAATGTCAATGGGCTAAGGGCTGTTGCCAGGAAGGGTTTTTTTCATCCCCTTTTTGTTCAGCAGGAGCCGGCCATTGTCTGCCTTCAGGAAACCAAGGCTCATCCCGACCAATTGGGCGAAGAGATTAAGAATATTTCCGGCTACCGGTCTTCTTTTGCCTGGGCCCAGAAGAAAGGCTACAGTGGCGTGGCGACATTTACCCGGGAACCGCCCTTGCAAGAGATTGTGGGGACCGGCCAGGAGCGTTATGATCAAGAAGGGCGCGTGTTGATTCACGTTTATCCCGAGTTTGTTCTTTTCAACGCGTACTTTCCTAACGGCAAGCAAAGACCGGAGCGCTTCGCTTTTAAAATGGCTTTTTACAGGGATTTTTTAAAGCTGATCAAGGCTTACCGCGCTAGAGTCGGCCACGACCGTTTTGTGATTTGCGGCGACGTCAACACCGCGCACAAGGAAATTGATTTGGCCCATCCAAAAGAAAACGCAAAAAGTTCCGGGTTTCTTCCCGAGGAGCGGTCCTGGATTGACGAATTTTTAGCGGATGGTTTCGTTGACACCTTCCGTTGTTTTGTCGGCGATCCGGGTCATTACACCTGGTGGGACATGCTTACCCGCGCCAGGGAACGCAACGTGGGCTGGAGAATTGATTATTTTTTTATTTCCGAAAGTCTGAAGCCGCATCTTAAAAAAGCCTTCATCCTATCCGATGTTTACGGCTCGGACCATTGTCCGATCGGCATTAGTTTGACCTTTTGAGCGGATCGCTACCGCAAAGGATATAATTGTTCTTCTGTCCGGTCTTTACTTTCCAGTGGTAATTATTGTCATTGGCAAGTAACGGCCGGGTGCTAGAGTGGCTAAATAGGCCGGTCTGTAAAACCGGTGGGCTATGCCCTACGTAGGTTCGAACCCTACCCCGGCCACACTTTTTTTAGAATTAGAGGGGACCTCGGGAACCCACACGGTCTCTCCAACAGCGGGGCGAGCGTGGGGGTGCACAGGGTTCGACGGAAGTGGATCCTGCGAAACTTCAGGCCCTAGTTGATCGAAGGCTAGGTTAAAATTCGATCAAAAAAGTACCTGGCAATAACGTTGGGTACGCCTGGGCAACCGCTTAAACCGCGGTTCGCTCACGCTGCTTAGGTCATTCCTTCTAGCCTAATTCCAGCGTCATTAGAAGGATAGGATTCCGGTGAGTCAAGCAGCCTTTAGCCGGGACCCGAAACTCTAAGGCGCCTCCTTGATCAACCCCGTCTCCAGGGGGATCGGGGAGAAAAACTGGGGACTAAGCCTGTAAATGTTTCGAGGTGAGCCTTTCGGACGCGGGTTCAATTCCCGCCACCTCCACCATTCTGATTAATGGGTCGCAGCGGTGGTTGCCTGCACAACACGCAGGGGAACGCTTTTGAGGCTTGTTCCGTTAACGAGAATCTCAATGCTGCAACCGCCCATTTTGTCGAAGCGCAGATTGAAGAAATTGAGCGCCACGCAAAAGGGTTGCCTCATGCCCGGGGCAAGGCCGGCTGAACGCTCCACGTTGAAATTTCCGTTGAGGTTGTTGAGTTTTTTGCCGTCTTCGTCCAGGAGAATAATTTCCAGGTTGTGCTGGCGCCCGGTTTCAGCCGGGCTCAAGAGGAGCCTTAGGGCCAGGGTAATCCGGGGCAATGTCACCGGCAAGGACTGCACCCAAAATGTGTCAATGGCGCCGCCCATGACGTAGAGCTTGCCTCCTGTCACCTCAGCCGCATCCGCAAGAAAAGCAAAATCAAGTTCCATCAAGTTTTCACCGTTTCACCAAGATTTTATCACTAAGGAATTATGCCCAGGAGCGGATTTTATGATTGTTGGGGCTGTTGTCTTTGGTGGGAAACAAATCATTGACCAGTTCGTCCGGGCTAAACCAGAGTTTGACCTCGCGCTCCGCATCCTTGGAGTCGGAGGAGGCGTGAACGACGTTTTCAAAAATTCCCGTGGTCAAAATTCGGCCGTAGGCTCCACGGATCGTGGTCGGCTCGGCCTCTTCCGGATTGGTGGCGCCCACAATCTTGCGCACCTTCTCGATGGCATTGTCGCCCATGTATACCAGGGCCAGGATGCGGTCGTAGGGATGGCCGTGGACCTTGCCCTGAATGTAGTCAATGATCTCGCCAAAAAACGGCTTTTCTTTTAAGTGTTGATAATGTTCTTCGGCCAGCTCGCGGCTCGGGCGCGTCACCTTGGCGCCCACAATAATAAGCTTGGCCTCGGACAGCTTGGTTAAAATGTTGCCCGTGAGCGATTTTTTAAGCCCGTCGGGCTTAATTAACACCAGGGTGACTTCTTGTGGCATCGGTTGAATTTTAACAATAAAATTTCCGCCGGGAAAGGGCCGGCCTTTCCCTTTTAAGTCATCTGCGAGCGGCAAGTGACGCGGTTTCTTCCGCTTTCTTTGGAATGGTAAAGGGCCTCGTCCGCGGCTCGTATCAAGCCGGCGCCGTCCGCGGCATCCTGGGGGAAAAAAGCCAAGCCGATGGAAATGGTGCAACGAATATCATCCGCGCGGCCTTCGTGACGGAAAGCCTCTTTCTCGACGGCCCCGCGAAGCAGGCTTGCTTTTTTGGCGGCGCCCAACTCGTCGGAGCGCGGCAGAATGATGGCGAACTCCTCGCCCCCATAGCGAGCCACGAAATCCGTCTCATAAACCGAGGTCCGCAATGTCTGGGCCACCCGCCGCAAAACAGTATCGCCAAAGGGATGTCCCCACTGATCGTTCAGATTTTTGAAATGATCGATGTCCAGGATCATTAGTCCTAGCTTGGTTTTAAATGTCTTCGCGCGCAACACTTCCTCGGCAAGCCGTTGATCAAAAACGCCCCGCCTAAAAATGCCTGTGAGCCCGTCAACGCGCGAGAGTTGTTCGACCTTGGAAAAACTGGCCGCTTTCAAAATTCCAAATTTGAGTTCCTCGGCCAAGGTGCGGCTGAACGTCAGCATCTCGGACTTAACGGCTTCATTGAGGCTCGCGGCCTGGATGGCTTCAACCTGCGCCACAAAAATCCCGACCGTGGCTTCGCGGCTGCGGATAGGAGCTACGACAAAACTCTTTCCGGATTGATCTTGAAAAAAATAGGGTTCGTCCGACTGTTGGGCCGGGGCGAGATGCTTGGCAACCCAATTCTCATCAAGCCAAAGCCGGTGCAAAATCACCGCGGTCGGTTTGTCCTGAGGGGAATTCCAGGTATAAAGGACAAAACCGGCCAAGTACGGCATGGAACTGCGTAGCTCTCGTTCCAAGACCCGTTTCATGTGATTAAAATCAACGCATTCCGCCAGATTACGCACCGTGGTGTAAAACTTAAGACTTTCCTGAAGACGGCTCTCCGAGAGGCCAAGATCGCTCTTGAGCCGGGCAACATCCTCCTGGGCCCGCGCTAATTCCACCAATTTGTCCCGCAAACGCTCCTCTTGCTTATGAAATTTTTCCAATCCGGACCAGGAAAAAAATCGTCGGAAAAAAGCCGCCTCCATTAAAGCCGCCACGCCCATCAAAAAGGCCCATCCCAACGGCGCGACGCCGGCGGGCGCCTCCACTAGGCCCGCCGCCAGCATGGCGCACAAAGGCAGGTGAACGGAAATCACGACAGCCAGCCAAACCCTCCACGCCCATCGCCGGCTTTGGGTCAAAAGAAGGGCCGGCCCTAACGCAAGAAGGGCCAGCGGCGCGCCGGCGACCACCACGGCGCTCATCAGTAACTCACCACCCTGTTGCGGCCGGAGCCCTTGGCCAGGTACAACCTCTCGTCAGCCGCGCGTAAGAGCTGGTGAGGACTCGTGGTTTCGTCGGGAAAACTAGCCACGCCCACGGAAATCGTAACCCCAGCCGTTTCCTGGGCCATCGCCGCAAACGCTCCTGATTCCGTTTTACGACGAATTTCCTCCATGGCCTCGGCCGCGCGCTCCTTGGATGTTTCGGGGAAGATCACCACGAATTCCTCCCCTCCGTAGCGGGCTAAAAAATCCACGCCGCGAAGGGACTCTTTAAGAAGCTGCGTCATCCACACGAGCAGCCGGTCGCCCACTTGATGTCCATAGCGGTCGTTGAACGATTTGAAATGATCAATGTCAATAATGCTCAATGACAGCGCCAGATGATACCGGCTGGCATGGGTACATTCCTGGATAAGTCTTTCGTCAAAAACGCGCCGCGCAAAAATGCCGGTAAGGGAATCATGCATGGCCAGATCCTCGACTTTTTGATGAAGCGACGCGTTCTCAAAGGCGAGATTGGCCAATAGACAATAAAGATCCAAGACGCGGATATCCTCCTGACTGAGCCGTCCGGCCTTGGAGGCATGAACCTTTAACAGGCCCAGACGAGCGCTTGAGGCGCTTTCTTTTAGAGGCAAGATGGCGAGCGAACGGCAATCGCCTGTAGCGCCGGCCTGGGCAATGTAATGGCGGAACCGCTCGTCCATTGAAGTGTCGGCAACGAGCAGGGGGCGCCGGTGTTCGCGAACCCAAAGCTCGAAGGGATCGGGCGCCGGGGCGTTGTCTCCATTGTGCCAGACCACCTCCACTTTAAGATCGGGAAAATTTAGCCACACCGCCTCCTTGAGGCCCTGCTGTATATCCGCGGTATTGAGGCTTTTGCCTATAAGGGCGGCTCCTTTGGCCAAACGGTTTCTTAAGTCCGCTTGAGCCTCGATATGCCCGATGCGGGAGCGGTAAGAGCTGATATCGCGGTAAACATCGGCCAGGGTCCGGCCCGCCTGCTCCGTTTTATGATGAAGATCTTGAGCCAGGCGCTGATGACGGAGCGTCATCTGGGAAGCCCATACCGCGAGCATCCAAATCATGGCCAGTTCACCTAAAATCCAAAATCCCGATGTTTCGCCTTCCAGGGCTACGAAGGCGCCGACGCCCGCGATCGTGGAAAAAATAGCGAACAGCCAGCCCGTCGTCACATCCATCGTCACAATAACGGCCAAATAGAGAACCGCCTGGAGCAAATACGTCGTCGGCGCCCAAGCGCTATAGCGGATCGTCAAATACGTCACCACGCTGAAGCAAAGCGCAAAAAAAAGGATGAGCCAGTTCTTTCGTGTTTCTTTCATTGGCGCGAACGCTACTGATAACCTAACTGAAGGAAGAGAGTTTTTCAACGAGAAGATGGCCGGGATCGTCCTGTTGCGCGCGGCGGTAAATCCGCGCTACTGAGCGCGCCAGGGGAAAAACTCGGGCTCGTTAAGGCGCCCGAGCAGTTTATCTTCTTCCTCTTGTTTGCCGAGCTTTAGCGCGATCGTAAAAAAGAACTCGCGGACCTCACTGCCGGTCTGCGCGTTTTTGCGGTTGCGAAAAACCAGGGTCACAAAAAAATCGTGCAAATCAGGGACAAGCATCAGGTCCTGCTCCATAGTCCTGAGCGTGAGCTTGTGGTACGAGAGCACGTCATTGCGCGAGTAATACTCGCCTCTCCACGTCACTCGGATGCGCCGGAAGTAGCGCGGGATGGAAAAATCCGCGCTCAGCGTTGGGAGCACATAATTCGGCGTTCTAGTATCGTGCTGAAAACTTCCCGTCAACTGCGTGCGGCCCTTGGTTAATCCGATATTGAGATTGTCATTATACTCTCGCGCATACGCGTCATAGCTAGTCGTCATGCCCAGCGTAAATCCCGGCAGGGGCGATGATGTCAAGGAGGCCCAGACCGGATCAAGATTCTGCGACCAGTGTTCCGGCTTGGTTGCGGCGACCCGCGGAAAATTATAGGCCGTGCGAGCGTACAAAGATGTGTTCAAAGGCAGTCGCGAAGATTCCGTAATGGCCAATCTTTTAACGTCAAGCCCCCTGTCCGGGCTGGCCGTGTCCCGGTGAAAACTATTGGGCTCGGTGCGCCATGCCAAGGTGTAGATCAGTCCCAGATCAAGAATGTCCCAGGGCGCCACCCGGGCGGCGAGATCACCGCCATAATGGCTCTGACGCAGTGAACGCGGGTCGTCGGCCGCGCGGCGGCTGGTATAACTGTGGTCAAAAGTTGCCCCTACAGTGCCGTTAATAAAGGGAATCAAGGGCGCTTTCCAGGGCTTAAGAATTTTCAACGCTCCCGAGTCCTGCCAGCGCTCGAATGGCTTTTCATTGACATTGGCGCTCCGGCTTTGCAAACGCGCAGCCGAGGCATTGCCCTGCACTTGAAAGACCCCTCCTAAAATTCCCCAGGGATGAAGTATGCCCTCGAAGCCGGGCAATGTCCGGCTCGTGCTTACGAACTTGCCGGCTGTTTTGTCAAAACCCCAGACATCGCTGTAGAAAGAACGCAACTGATAACGCGTCCGGCTCCAGTTTAGCGCCATCGAGGAGCGCAAATCCGGGCTTACGCGCTCAGGATTTTCCTGGGAATAAAAATTATTAAAGGTCGGGTCGCGCTGATAACGCAGGCTCCCCTGCATACTCAGATTGGGCCGGATCTCGTAAAAGCTGTCGCCGCGAACGTCCCATTGGCGAAGTCCGCTCTGTTCCTGAATCGTGTAAAGAGACAAGGCGCCCTTGCGGCTTTCGCCGTCGCGATAAAGGATTTCAGGTCCCAGGCCGATGCCGATTTTTCCGAATAAATCCAGATGTTGTCTTAAATAGAGCTTATCCCCCATCATGGGGATTGCGATTACGGAACGCACAAAATTGCCAACGCGCCCGTTTTGGCCGGGATGGAGGTAAACCGTATAAGGATTGGACTCGCCCAAGGTCTTGGAATAATACGGCCAATACCAAAAGGGAATCGGCCCGAGGAAAAAAACGGCATGAGTAAAGTTGGCTCTTCGCCCGGGCCAAATTTTTCCTTTCCAGGACCAGATGTGATAATCCGGGCGCAGGCGGTCGCAGGAGGTGAAATTCATGCGATGGGCCAGGTAGTTCTGGGAATTTCCGTCCAGCGAAGACGCCGTAAATCTCCACGGCGTGGCTTGAAAATACCCTCGGACCGACCCTTCCCAATGCACAGTTCCGGAACTTTCTTTGGACTCCATGCGATCGCCAAAGAGCCTCAGATCAGGGTCGTTGAACTCGAGTTTTCCGTCCGCCTTGGACAGGCGGGATTCGGTGTTATGCGCCAGGCGTTGGCCCCGAAGAGACTGGGAGCCTTGCCAGAGAGTAAACCCGCCCTGGGTCTCGGCCACATGGGTTCGCGTGCTATAAACCATGCTCGCGCCTTTTAAGGTTTGCGAAGCGTGCCAAAGAACAAACCCTTCTTCGAAATAAACAAGGCCCTTCTTTTCTTCATACCTTAAACGGCCGGTCTCAAAAGGAACCGCGCCCGTTGAGACCGACGTTCCCTCGGCTTGGGTCTGCCGGGCCCAGGGGACGAGCAACGATAATCCTAAAAACAACGCAAGGGAATGACCTGGGTAGTTACGCAACAACTTCCTACTCCAATAACGATTGAACCGCGTGTTCGGCGAAGGCCATAGAAGTGGTAAACCCCGGAGAAACGGCGTTGAGAATATGGAGGGATCGGCCCTTCTTTTCAATCACAATATCATCCACCATTTCGCCGCGATCATTGATCAATTGGGCGCGATTGCCGGCCGTGCCGGCCATTAAGTCTTCCGGCTCGCAACCTTGGACCAACCGGGAGGCCTCCTCTAAAAACGCCCCCTTAAACAATGAGAGGCGCAATTGGCCCCACGCCAATTTCAAAAATTCGGGACGGCAGGCCAGGCGAAGGAATGGGATCGATCTCAACATGGAAAAAGATTCCGCCGGCTCGATATCGCTCCAGTGGTACGATTCCCGCCCAAAGGCGAGGACGGCGTTGGGACCCACGGCAACGCCACCGTCAATTTTTTTGGTCCAATGAACGCCTAGAAACGGATACTTCAAATTAGGAACCGGATAGATCATGGAATTGACGAGCGAGGACTTACGGGGCTTGATGTTATAGTATTCCCCACGGAAAGGGACGATTTGATATTGACGCCCCGCGTCCAACATATGGGCGATTTTATCGGCATAAAGACCCGCTGCATTGATCACAAAGCGGCCGTGATGAATCTGGCGGCCTTCGGAATTTTCCGAAACAACGCGGTAACCGCCGGCCCCCTCTTCGATGGCCGTGACATGCTGATGAAAAAGAAAAGCGACGCCCCTCTCTTTGGCTTGGGTCGCTAGGGCGCTGACTAAGGCATTGTTGTCCACGATGGCTCCGGTCGGGGCGTTAAGGGCGGCCAATCCTCGGGCGTTAGGCTCAAGCCTCAAAAGCGCGGCCCTGTCGAGGACCCTAAGATCAGGCACGCCATTGGCTTGGCCTCGACGTAAAATTTCGTCTAAAACAGGCAACTCGTCTTGGCTTAAAGCCACCACCAGGGTGCCCACCGGTTTGACCTGCACTCCGTGTTGAGCGGCAAATTCCCGAATAGCGCGGTTGCCTTCCACGCAAAGTTTGGCCTTGAGGCTCCCTGGTTTTTGATTGAACCCGGCGTGAAGGACTCCGCTATTGCGGCCGCTCGCGTGAGTGGCAACCTGATTTTCTTTCTCCAACACCGTCACTTTAAGGCCGGGATGCTTGAGCGTTAAAGCGCGGGCTATGGCCACGCCGGTCACGCCGGCGCCTATGATGACGATGTCTTGTTGCTCGGACATGGAGATAATTTACTAAGTTAAGCGCAGGCTGGAAGGTTCGCGGCGGGGCCGACAACGCCGTTGAGGCCGGAGAGGCAAATAACGCATGGGAATATTTTTTCTGTTGATCGCCGGCCTGGGCGCTTTGGGCCGGACAGAGACAGCCTGGAAAGAATCGCCATCCCCTCACTTTAGAATCTATCACGCAGCGCGGGCCCTTCCCTCGGGGATCACAATCGGCCTGGAAAAAATGCACGCCAAACTGCGGCTTCATTTGGGCCTGTTCGCTCCGTGGATGAGCAAAGAAAAAATTAATCTTTACATTTATCAAAATGAAGCCGATTACAAAAATGGAGAATTCAAGCCGCCGGCGTGGTCCAAAGGAGTATCCAGCGTTGAAAAAAACGCGGTGGTTCTCTATACGGAAAATGACAGGGAAAACTTTTTTAAGACCGCCACGCATGAATTAACCCATCTTCTTTTTGCGGGCTATTTTGGCGCTCGGCGCGAGCGTCTGCCCCGGTGGCTCGAAGAAGGGGTGGCCATGCTAATGGAAGACCTGGCCGCGACGGATTCTAAAACAGCCGTATGGCTTGCGGCCATGAAGAACAAAGAGGCGTGGACGCCTGAATCCTTGAAGCAATTTATGAAGGCAAGTCCCTTTCAAGATGCTTCCACGAAATCCGTGAGCAACTGGTACATACAGGCCTATTCGCTCAGTCGCTATCTCTTTATCGAGAAAGGGCGGATAAAATTCAAAGTCTTCTGTGACCATTTGGCGCGCGGCGATTCCGAAGAGAAGGCCCTTCAAGCGGCTTATTTTTTGAGCAATTACAACGACTTCGAATGGTCCTGGCGCGAATGGCTCAAGAGCCGGCAGAAATAACTGCCTATAATTAAACGGTCCCCTGTAAAAACAGGCATGGAGGGTTGGCCGAGTGGTTGATGGCGCTGGTCTTGAAAACCAGTAGGGCCGAAAGGCCCTCGTGGGTTCGAATCCTACACCCTCCGCAGACTTGGTAGGATTCGAAGCCGAGTCGCGCGCTGCCGGCGGCAGATGAAGCGCGACCGGCCGGCTCCGGCGGAGGCCCAAAGGGCCGGGGGAGGAGGAATCCTACACCCTCCGCCAAGTTTGTAACCAGCCTATCGTTAGTCTGCTGTATAATCAATGCTCGCTGAGACTGGAGAGGTGGCCGAGCGGCTGAAGGCGACAGGTTGCTAACCTGCTATACGCCGTAAAGGTGTATCGAGGGTTCGAATCCCTCCCTCTCCGCAACGCGTTACTGGTTCAAACCCCTGGCTCAGCCTCTAACAAAGATGGGAAATAAGTATTGTGCGGTCCGATTGCCGATTGATAGATTCGCGCTTACTCTCGCAGATCGTCCTGAGAAAAGCTAAAATACCGTAGTGAATATGAACAACCAGATGTCCGATTTTAAGATGGACCCGGCCGGCCTTTGGCGCGAAGAAACGTTCACCGACCGTAAGGTTGGGATGATTCGTCGTTTAACCCCGGTTAAAGCGGATGGATCCCCTGACCTGTCGCGAAAAGTTGTCTTTGCGGGTGAGACCGCGCTGATGACCCAGGCTGGTTCCCTTCCACTGACCTTTGAAATTCCGGCCACGGACCTTTTGGGGGCTCTCAACGCTTACGGCGATGCTTTGAGAAAGGCGTTCGCCGAAGCCATGAAAGAGATTCAGGAGATGCGCCGTCGCGCCGCTTCCCAGATCGTTATTCCCAAGGGCGGCGTCCCGGATTTTGTCGGTAGCGGACTTCCCTCGGGTTCCGGCAAGCTTCATCTTTCCTGAGTCTTCCTCTATCTTTCTTTCTTGCTGAAGAGATCGAAAAGCTGTTGTGCTTTTTTGAGCGCTTTCTCCTCATTTTCCAATAAACGTCCATTGGTCAAGACTTCCCAGCGGTTTTGGTAAGCTACCCAGGTGTTGTCCGGCATGAGCCGTTCCGTTGTTCCGGGACCGACGCGCGCCACGAATGAGCTTTCTACGACGTAGTAATCGTACTTGGCCATGATAAAACCGTTTGTATTTTTTATTTTATCAATTCGGCAAGTAGCGGTTTAATCTTGACAACGCAATGTCAATGTTTAGACTTTTCGAAGCCAGGGGGTAATTTCTGTGGAAAATTCTTCAAAGGCTTTTAAGTCTACGACTCATGCAAATTCATTGCATTCCGCTCATCCTGAGCTTGTCGAAGGATGAATACAGGGTTTTTTGCGTCTTGGCTTATGGTTCGACAGGCTCACCATGAGCGGCTTTTTATCATTTTGCATGAGTCGCGTAAGTCTTGCTGTAGGGACTCATAAATTCTTTTTCGGTCGATCGAAACATAGCCGTGCACAAGAAAATTCCTAAATTTTCCAAAATTTTTCATTTTTCCGGCCAATGGAGGACTGATGACTTTGTTTTCGATTGCCAAGCAGATCGGGGGTTCTTGAAATTTAAGAATTCTGCGCGGCCAGGCGCTATTCCTTGAGTTGATTGAGTCCGGCCGCGCGTTCGCAGAGCCTCTTAAGCGACATTTCGAGGGTTTGGACGCGCTTTTCCAATAGAGTCAGGCGATCGGTGGGCGCGGTGGCAACGGCCGTAACAAGTTCGGCCGCCGCTTCGGGAACGGCTCCTGAAAAAAGATGCCGGTAGCGCGCTTCTTTTTGTCCGGCTTGACGAGGAAGCCGGGCCACCATCGGCCCTTCGGGGTGCGCACATAAATCCTGCAGAAGACTTTCCACTTCCGCTGAGTCGGCGAATTTACAAAGCCGGTCGGTGCGCGTTTTGATTTCGCCCGGCGTTTGAGGTCCGCGGAGCAACAACACGCAAAGCGTTCCCACTTCCTTGGCGTTTTCCCTGTTGAGCAACTTTTCAATGTGATGTTTGAATTTGGGGACGCGGCTACCCGTGACATAAAATCGTTCCACTAGCCCTTTTTCTATGAGCGTGTGGATACCCTGGCCGGCCACGTCTGCGTCCAGGTTCATCACCGGGTCCCGGCTTGTTTTTTGATTGCAGGCATTAATCAGGGAATTAAACGTCATCGGGTATTGGTCCGGCGTTGCCAGCGATTTTTCTACGAGCGAGCCCAACAGACGCGACTCAATCTGATTTAATTCGATCACAAACAAAGTCTAGGGGAATTTTCTGTGGCCGTCAATACCGACTTGACCCGAAGCCCCCTCGTCCCTTATTTCTCCGGATATCCGTTCGCAAACAAATTGACGATCATTCGATCAATCATGGGACGGCCTGATTTTCTGGGATGGATCAGGCGGTATTCCTTAGCCATTTGAACCGCCGTGTCAATTTCAGCCATTGTCCGCTTGGTGATGAATTTGTCCGGTTGCATTGAAATTAAATCATCGTCCAGTTCCACTTCAAGCCCCTCAATGGTTTCTTGTTGCCCGTCTGATCGCAATGTTTTTAGAAACGCGACTTTGGACTCGACGTCTTTGGCTTGTTCATAAAGCCAATTACTGCCGAAATAAGACTTGGCCAGACGGAAAGACCCATAACTTCCGCCAAGCGCTCCGACGGCAAGTCCGGCAATGAATGCGGCCGAGAGGCCCAGCCAAAAATTACGTTTGCTTTGCATTGAATTCGCCCCCCACCACGTTATCTTTATACCATTGCAACATTACCTTATTCATTACCTATTTTTCTAAAATTGCGTTATGTTTGGAATCGCCAAGCAATAATATTTTCTGATTTTGATTACCGAGGTATCGCCATGATCATGACCGAAGAACACAAGATGGCCGCTGACACGGCGCGAGAGTTCGCCGAGAAGAGGTTGCGTCCGCTGGCGCAGAAGTTCGATGAGGACGAGGCGATTCCTCGCGAGCTCTATAACGAAGCCGCGGCGCTGGGACTCTTTGGCATTCTTATCCCGGAGGAATTCGGAGGCATGGGGCTCGATTACATAGCCTGCACCGTGGTGATGGAGGAGTTAGCGCGCGTGTCAGCGTCTTTTCAGGTTTGCCTGACGGTGCACAATTCCTTGGTCTCCACCGCCATCGTCAAGTTTGGCGCCCAAGATCAGAAGAAGGCGTGGCTTCCTAAATTAGCCACCGGCGAATGGATCGCGGCCTATAGCCTTTCAGAGGCGGGCTCCGGAACCGATGCCGGAAGCCTCGTCTGCGCGGCGCGTAAAGATGGCGACTCCTATGTTATCAACGGCGGCAAATCCTGGGTTTCCAACGGCGGCTTCGCGGATTTTTTTCTGGTCTTTGTCTCCACCGATAAGGCCAAGGGCAATAAGGGCATTTCCTGTTTGGCGGCGCATAAAGACACGCCGGGTTTTGAGATCGGCAAAAAGGAAAAGAAGATGGGTATTCGCGGCTCCGACACCAGAGAGCTGTACTTTAAGGATTGCCGCGTGCCCATTGGCAATCGCATCGGCGCTGAAGGCGATGGTTTTAAGATCGCCATGACCCAGCTTGACGGGGGCCGCATCGGCATTGCCGCGCAAGCGCTCGGCATTGCCCAGGCCGCTTTTGAGGAGGCCACCGCTTATGCCAGAAGCCGCCGACAGTTTGGAAAAACTTTAGCCGAGTTCCAGGCAACGCAGTTTAAGCTTGCTGATATGGCCACGCGCATCGAGGCCTCCCGCCTCTTAACAATGAAGGCCGCCAGGCTCATGGCGGAAAACGCCAATGCCACGCAGGCCGCTTCAATGGCCAAGCTTTACGCTTCAGAAAGCGCCAACAAGATCGCCTTTGACGCGGTGCAGATCCACGGCGGCAACGGTTATATCCGCGAGTTCCCCGTTGAACGCTATTTTCGCGACGCGCGCATCACCGAGATCTATGAGGGGACTTCCGAAGTTCAGCGCCTCGTCATCGCCCGAGAAATCCTTAAGAACTGAACCGCAAAATCCGTGGATTTAATTTTTTTGTTTAAGGATTAATGCGAAATGACCAGGCCGCCGTCAAAATAGGGTCCTGGGCCATAAGCGCGGCCCATTAATTCGCCCTTCGTTTTAACGCCCCCGCCGGCATGAAGAAAAATATCCTCCGCAACATTCACGGAAGCGCCGCCTCCGAGCTGTCCTCCAAAGCCGCCGTCATCAGAAGAGGGAGAATTATTCCAAAGATTTCCGTGAACATCCACGGCGAGGGGTTTGGCGATTTTTATCTGATAGAAACCCGTGCCGAGTTGCCATTGACCGCCAAATCCCATGCCCCCTGAAACCTCCGCGAGCATTTGATTTTTTGGATCGCGCCAATAAAGGTCAAGATGAAGAATCGGACCATCCCCCGTCAGCGTGGCGCGCGTTCCGGCGAAAAACTGCTGGCCGCCGATATTTAACATGGGATTCGGGGAATGACTTTGTCCGGCTCCGATATGGCTTAAGACATAGCCCGAAACAGCGGCCACGGCCATGGGATCGATGGCGTTCCAAGCCGCGGACCACAAAAGCTGCTCGGAGGTTTGTCGGGGGAGGCGGCCATTGATTTGCTCTTGCAGACTGACGTATTGCGCCATATCATTCCCATCGGCCGCGGCGGGATCAAACTCCGCGCTGTTCGGGGACGGCATCCGCCATATATAGAGGGAATAATTGGCCTTATTAAAAAACCAAAACGGCCAATAACTCCAATGGACGTTATCGCTCAATAGAATCTGGCGCTTCGTATCCAACGCGGCCGCCTGAGTTGCCATTACGCCGGCTGAGACCATATTTATGGGGTCCTCTTTGGCGCTCAGCCCGTCGGTATTATAGGTCGTGGTTCCGGACCAATTCCAGTTCCTCCAGTTCCATTTAAAATCATAACGCGCCGGAAAACCTTTTTCCCGCGCGTAACCGCCATGCCCCAGGGTTTCGTGGATCCAAACTTTTGAAAAATTCCCGATCGGAATATCGTACGCGAGCGCCCGCGCGCCCCTGGCCAACACGCCCCAGAATCCTTTCAACCCTTCTTGGCCGTCGGGCGCAAATAGGCCGTCGCTCGAAGCGCCCAGGAAGCGATAGGCCGAGCCAATGGTTCGGCTGCCTGGTAATATCTGGGGCGGCGTGCCCCAGCCTATAAAATAGGTATTTTTGATTTTAGGGGTTTTCGATTCCGGCGTTACACCATCGTCGGTGGCGCGATTTGGCGCGGGCTTCTTTTTTTCATGGGCGATATTGCCGTCAAAACGCCGGTCAATCTCCGCTTTTTGATCAGAAGGCGGCGTAGCGCCATTGGGGCAAGGAATCAAAAAAAGGCCTGCGCCGGTTAAAACAAGCCTGCAAAAAAGTTTCATCCCTGGTATCTCTTTAGCCATTTGAGTTTTCCTTCCTAAAAATCCACAATTTCCCCATG
>CAYHKQ010000026.1:0-28111 GCA_964357255.1 uncultured Elusimicrobia bacterium | reverse complement strand
CCCCGCCCACCTGCCAAAACTCCCAAACGATCCAATCAAAACGCCATTCGTAATTAATCCACGAAACACCGGGGAGAGTGAAAGAAAAAAACTCATGGCTTAAATAAAAACGCCCAAGTTGCTCGGCCTTGCGGGCCGAGGCCAGGTGCCAAAAAAGATCGGGATTTGACTCAGGATAAAGGTAGGAGAAAAAAATAAGAAAACAACACAACCCTACCCACGGAAAGCCGGCCGCTTTCCACCGAGATTGAATGATCCTTAGAAAAAAAATCACTTAGACGGCAATGGCTGGGCCATGTTTAAAAAAAACTCGTTCAAAAAATTTTTTCCGGCTTCCTCGCGGTTGCGCATCATCTCTTGGACGAGCCTGCCGGGGTTCATACTGCCCTGCTTGAGTTTAAAAACCACGTCATAAAAATCAATGGGAATCCAGAACTGATATTCTTGCTTTTTAAGAAACGATGGAGAAACAGCGTTGCGCCGCGCCAATACAATACTTGCCTCGTCCCACCAGATTAAGGCCCATTCGTCTTTAGGATAGAAGACAGCCGCTTTAGTTTTAAGGAGGCGAGAAAATTGTCCATTGGGTAACTTTTGCGCATACGGCCGATACTCCGAGTTGCGAGGTAGCGACCGGACGATCAAGTCAATCCCCCAAACTTGAAGAAATTGGCTCCACTGCTTTTCGCTGTAAGCTCTTTGCAAAGCATCTTTTAGAAGGTCATGGAAAAGATAACGCCCGTCCCAAAAAATCCTTAAGCCCTTTAATCCGGCGCGCCACTGGGCATATCCTCCCCATCCCCATTCGGTGTATGTCCTAAGGGCCAACAAATCAGGATTCCGCTCCAAAAAATCAAATGCCTTCCGGGGGAAATTCTGCGCTATATAGGAGCGTTCTTTGTCCGCGGCATTACGGAACAGGAAGACGGCCCGATGGGCCCGCTCAAAATGGCGCGATCCGGAAAATAGGCCAAGCGCAATCAGCCCAATCCCCGATAAAAGCCGCAAAGGATACCCCTCCCCCCTGCCCCTCTCCCTCAAAAAAGATGGAAAAAAGATATTCGAGGAAGTCCTGATATCTGATATCATCCGCGCCAAATAGGGCAACGTTGCCACGCCGAATATCGCAATGTGGCGGACATGGGAAAAAGCCATCAGGCCGCAGGCAACCCAAACGATGGTAGCCTCTGCTTCCAGAGCGCGTTTGGCCCAACTGGCGCGAGCTATGGCAAATAATCCAAAGCCGTAGTAAAGCCAAAAGAATAAGGTTTTGGGTTCCATCTCGGTGGGTTGCCATTCTATGATGGCCCGTTCAATGACTGGCATGTCCTTCACCACGCTAAAAATAAAACGGTAAAGATCAAATCCGTGGGGGGTTATGAGAGCGCTAAAAAAAGCAATCCCTGCAAGGCAAATAAGATGGCTCAAACCGGTCCCGTATTCCTCAAAGCAATCTCTTGGCGTTTTGCCTTTAGTCCACAAATTGACAGCCAAAAAAAGGCGCGAGAGAGCCTGTAGCCCCAAAAGAACGATGGCGTATATGAAGCTCGCGTGAAGGTTTGCCCATATCGCAAAAAGCGCTACGTAGAAGAAGGCCGGCGCAAAGCGCCGTTGCGCCAGAAGAGCGTCGCGAAGACAAAAGAAGGCAATAAAAAAAATCAAACCGAAGAGCTCCGGTTGCATGTTGGCCCTGGAAGCGATGAGTCCGGCGGCGACAAGCGCCCAAACGCTAAACTCGACAAATTTACTGATAAGGAATTTTTTTCGGTCCCGCAGACTATATAAAGCCAATGCGCAGGCTATCAGCGCGCTTAACCCCGCCGAGGCAAGAATCAGCAGGGGGAAAGACCCCTGCTTATAAAGAAAAAAAACGATCCGCTGAAAGAGCCATTCAAAATTGATCCAATAAGCGCCTTGGCGGCTAAAGGAGAAACATTCCTCAAAAAGAAAAGGCTGACCAAGAATTTCGGCCTGGCGCGCGCTGGCTAAATGCCAAAAGAGATCGGGGTTATCAATGGGCCAGAAGAAGCCGAAGGCAAGAAAAAAATATAAAGCCGGTAAGGCTACAAATTTAATGACGCCAAAAAATTGTTGCCGTAAGGCTTTAATTGTCGCTTTCAGAGTAAAGGACGAAAACGATCAACAACCCATTACGGCAAAACGAAAGCGCAATCAGTGTCGGTGGTAGTATGCAAGGTGGCAGCGCCATAAGTCAAAATAATAGTATATGCAGCTCCGCAGTCACCCTGGCCGCCGCCAATCCTCGCTATGTTTGCCGTCGTAGCGGTAATGGCAGGAACACCAAATAGCGCTGTAGCGACCGGTATGTCCACATCTAAAGCGTTGCCGTTAGCGGCATAGACGCCGGTTCTTTGCTGAAAGCGTTGTTGGGCTTGATAAATAGCGGACAATACCATGATGCCCTCCTGAGCACGCGATCTTTCTACGGCGCGGAAGTACTTAGGAATACCAAGGCCAGCCAAAACTCCGATGATAATCAGGACGACCAACAGCTCAATCAGCGTAAAACCTCGCTCCCCGGACAAAATTCTTGAATTCTTAACTCTTTTCATCAAACCTCCTCCCTGCTTTTTAACTCTTCTATATATATAGATACCACTAAAATCAAGCGCCGTCAAGGGCTTTCAAAAAAGGCAAGCATGGGGACCATGGGCAAGCTCTAAAGAGAATCAATGGTTTCGAGTTTAGTGATCCGTCTTTCTATTCTCTCGTGGGTTTTTCCGTGAATTTCTAGATATCGATCTACAATCAGGCCCTTAAGATCTTTAATGTCGCTTTTAAGACTTTCGGTCTTGTCATCCAAAACTTTTATTTTGTCATCCAAAACTTTTATATCTTCCTTAGTCGTCAGTGCCAATATATCTTCCTTAGTCGCAAACTCAGACTTAAGACGGCCGGCCACTCTTTGCTCAATGGCATCCACGGTGCGTTCTAAGAGTTCCCCAAACGTCTTGAGGCTCAGAGGCTTAACCCTCCGCCTGAATTTTTTCTTCAACATGTGTCGCAATTATATCATGACCACATCACGTAAATATTCGTATAAAATCTCTATAAATCGAATTTTCTTAAGGACAGGCGGCCGGCGCGTCGGGGCAGGGCTGAGCGGCTCCGCCGCAACAAGCCACGCCGCTCGGAAGCGGGACATTAGCGCCGTAACCGCACATCACACCCGAGGGATTAACCGTGTAACCCCAAGCGCTATATGTTCCGGATCGCCTAAAGGCCAGGGCCCATCTGGTGGGCCCGGCGCCGGAATCAGCCGCGCAATATTTATAAGGCCGCTCAGGGCTCTCCAAATTCTGTAGATAGGCATTGCTGACCAACAAGCTAGATGAATCTACCGCGCCCCGGGCAGGGCAAACGCCAGTTTGGGTTATAGGACAATTGTTTAGAACGTACATTTTATTAGCCGCATAAACCGCCTGGACCAACGCGGCCGCCTCGTCGGATTTTGCTGTCTCGATGGTTTTGGCGTAGCGGGGAATCGCCACGGACGCCAAGACCCCTAAAATGACAAGAACCACCATCAACTCTATCAAGGTAAAACCACGCAAATCCCTCATCTCAACGCCCTCCTCCAGCCCCAATTTGAGAAAGATCAAAAATCGGCATAAAAACGGCCAACACAATGACCATCACAATAGCGCCGACCCCCAAGACCATGATGGGGTCAATAATGCTGGTCAGTCTCGCGATGAAAGTATCAACCTGGCGCCGGTAATACTGGGACAGGGTTTCCAAGATTTCCGGAAGCTTGCCGGATTCCTCGCCCATGCGGATCATTTGGTGCACCAGGGGAGGAAAGGCCTTAAGCTGGGAAAAGCTCGCTCCAATAGTCTCGCCGCCCTTAATTTTCTCTCTGGCCCCAACAATCGCGCTCAAAAAAATCTTATTGCTTGAAAACAGTTTCTCCAGAATCAACAGGGATTTAATCACGTCAACGCCGGATTTTAACAGCAGGGAAAAATTGATTAAAAAGCGCTCCGTTAGGACATTTCTGACAAAAATGCCTATTGCAGGGAGGGAGAGGATGGCGCCGGCTTTTTTCCATTGCCCCGCCTCGGTTCGAAGATACATCTTCATTAAAACTCCCCCCACGACCACCGTGCCGATGAGCAAGGCTAGATGGTTCACAATTAAATTGGAAAAGGAAATCACGGCCACGGTAAGCGCGGGCAACTTCATATTAAAGCTCTTGAAAATCTCGGCAAAAATAGGCACCACCTTGACGATAAAAAAAACCAACACGCCGATAGAGGTGCACATCAGGATGACCGGATACATGAAAGCCGTAATAATCTTAGTCTTTAGAATGTCGCGTTGGTTAAGATAGTTGCTGATGTCCTCTAGGGCCTTGGGCAGGTTGCCGCTCGCCTCGCCGGCCTCGACCATGGCGATCCAGATATCGTCAAAAATTTTCGAATGCCTGGCCAACGCCCCGCTTAAGGAACTGCCGCCGGAAATGTCCTCGGAAACGGTCTCGATGGCCCGGCGCAAGACGGGGCTTGTCACGTTCTCGGAGAGAATTTTCAAGCCTTGTAAAAGCGGAACTCCGCCTTTAATCAAAAGGGCCAATTGCTCGGCCAAAAAAATCAAATCCGCGGCCGGCACGCCGGCGCTTAAGAAATCCAACTTGACGTTAAAGAAAAATTTCGACTTGGCGTTTGAGCCGTCCGCCTGGGCCTGAGCAGGCTCCTGGCGAGCCTGCTCCTGCTTAATGCTTAAAACCAAAAGTCCCTTGCTTTGAACCAAGGCTGTGGCCTCGAGCTCTTCCACCGCCTCGATTTGACCCGCGACAATCTTGCCGTTTTCATCCTGGGCCGTATAAGAAAATTGGGCCATTTATTCCTCCACGAAAATAATGGACAAAAATTCTTCCAGGCTGGTCAATCCGCCCTGGACTTTAAGATACCCTGAGTCCTTCATCAGCATAAAGCCGGATTCCTTGGCTAAACCTTGAAGCTCGGACAAGGGCTTCTGCCCCTGAATGCCGGAGCGGATTTTTTCGTTCATTAAAATCACCTCGTAAATCGCCTTGCGGCCGCGATACCCTGTGCCAAAGCAGGCCGCGCAGCCCTTGGCGCGAAAAAAAGGTTCCGAATATGGCAACCCCAATGCGTCCAACTGGACCTTGTCCGGTTTATAAGCCTCTTTGCAATCCGGACATAAAATCCGCGCCAAACGTTGCGCGGCCACGAGCACCAAGGTGCTGGCCACCAAAAAGGACTCCACGCCCAAGTCCTTGAGCCTCAAGGGCGCGCTCAATGCCTCGTTGGTATGCAAGGTGGAGAGCACTAAATGCCCGGTCATCGCGGCCCTCATGCACAGTTCCGACGTCTCCAAATCGCGCACCTCGCCGACTAAAATCACATCAGGGTCCTGCCTCAAAAAAGAACGCAAAGCCGCGGCAAATGTCAGCCCGATCTGAGGGCGAACCTGCACCTGATTGATCCCTTGAATTTGAAACTCCACGGGATCCTCGATGGTCATGATATTGACCTCGGACGATTGAACGGCCTTCAAAATCGAATACAGGGTCGTGGTTTTGCCCGAGCCGGTGGGACCGGTCAATAAAATCAAGCCATGCGGATAGGCCGCGCCTTTTAAAAAATCCTCCTGTTGCTTGGGTTCCATGCCGAGCTTAACCACGTCGAGCTCCACCGCTTGTTTGCTCAAAATACGCATCACCACCTTCTCTCCGTTGACCACGGGGCAAACTGAAACGCGAATATCAATCATGTGATCCTTATGCTTAACCGTAAAACTGCCGTCTTGAGGCAGACGGCGCTCGGCCACGTTGAGCTTGGATAAAATTTTGACTCTCGAGACCATGGGAGCGCCCAATTGCTTCGCCGGCGGAGGTTTTTCATGAAGAACGCCGTCAACGCGGAATCTCAAATTGACAAAATTTTCCATGGGTTCAATATGAATATCCGAGGCCCTCTCCTCAATGGCTTGGCGGATAATCTGATTGATGAGTTGCACGACATGCGCCCCCTCGGCTTCATCGGTCACGGATTTGTCCAAATCCGCTTTCTCATCCCCGGCCTCGACAACCGTCACCGCGCTATTGGAAGCCTTGGCCGCATCCTGGGCAATCCTGGCGATACCAGGCGAGGCCCTGCCACCGTAGAGCTCGTCTAAAACCTGTTGAACCTCGGTTTTCATGCCGATATAGACCATAAGATTTTTGCCGGTTAAAATCCGCAGATTATCCATGGTAATGACGTCCACCGGATCCACCACCGCGATTCCCAGTATCCCCTCGCGCACGAACACCGGCGCCATATTGTGAGAGCGGCTGAAATCCTCGGGGATCAACTTTTTGAGAGTTTCCTTCTCGCTTAAAACCAAAAGGCCGTTGGCGCGGCTGGCAAAGGGGAGCCCGAATTGACGAGAGAGGGCCCGCGTAAGTTGTTCCTCGGTGATGAACGCATTCTTGACCAAAATCTCGCCCAAGACGGAGCCGGTCTGCTTCTGAATAGACAAGGCGCGCTCCAACTGCTCCGCATTGATGATCCCCTGCTTCAAAAGCACGTCGCCGATGTAGAGTTTGATCATATGTCCAGTATCGTTGGAGTCAAAAAAATCGCCAGTTCGGAGTTTCGTTTCTCCGTTCTATAGCTTCGAAAAAAAATCCATCCGATGATCGGGATATCGCCCAAAAAGGGAACCTTGCGCACGGTTCGGTCCTCGCTTGTGTCCATCAGACCTCCCAAGACGACCGTGTCTCCATTGCGCACGCGAATCATGGTTTTGACGGCCCGCGTGACCGGGTCCTTGACGCCAAGGCCTATTAAGGAATCAGCCACCCGGATAAGCTTGGGCTCGACCACCATGGTTATAAACCCATCTCCGTTGACCTGGGGCGTAACGCGAAGAATAATTCCGGTTTGCTGGCGTTCAACGCTGGTGCCGATGGTCCCGCCGGTCAAACCTGAAGCCGCGGCGCTGGTTCCAATCGCTTGATTCGTCGTCACCCGTATCTCGGCCGGTTTATTATTGATGGTGGTAATCCTGGGCCGGGCAAGAATTTTGCCCCTGGTTTTAGTCACAATGGCCCGCAACAAAACTTGAAATTCGCTAAAAGAAAGCACGCCGAGCGTCGTGCCGTAGCGGGTGTCATAAGCGCTCACGGCCACGGGCCCTTTGACCGCAGTGGCGCCGCCGCCGATAATCGCGTCATTAAGAGGCGTCGGAGGAAACAGCCGGCCATCGGAGCCAGGGGCCAAGCCAAGCTCCGTAAAACGCGAAGGGCCGACAAAACGCATTAATTCGCCGTTGTCCCCCCCAAATTCAACTCCCAATCTCTGAAGACCGTTGCTGTTGATTTCGACAATTTGGGCTTCAATGGACACCTGGGGCGATTTTTTGTCCAAATCGCGGATCAAGCCCTCAATTTGCGAAAACCGCTCCGGCAGATCGGTGACAATAAGAGAATTCGTGCGCTCGTCCACCGCAATCTTTCCAAAAGAGGACAAAATCGTCTTGAGAATGGACAAAATGCCATATCCCGGCGAACCCGTTTGCTGTTGAGCAAACGCGTCAGACGGTTGTTCCGACGCGCCGTCCACCCCTGAAATCTGATTGGACGCGGACTCATTCTCGCCCTTGAGATTATCAACCTTGATGTCTTGAAGCGGAATATAGTTGAGCTCAAAAATTCTGGTGATAGTGCGCGGTTGAGTCTCTTTGCGCGTCGTAATCAGGTAGGTATGCGTTTTGCCTGGAATTTTCTCATAAGCCAAGCCCTTGATGCCCAAAAGCACGTTAAAGGCTTCCTCCAATGTGACTTCTTCAAGAAAAGCTGTGATCTTTTTGACTTCCAAGCCTTCGCTCACGATAAAATTCACCCGCGTCTGCTGGCTGATGGCTTTTAAAAAAACGGTCAAAGGAACGTCTGAAAGCCGGATGGTAATTTTTGCGAGCTCCGGAGACACGCGGCCGGGTTTTTTTAAACGCGCAGGGCGCTTGGACGGCGACGACATGGGCGGCTCGGGTTTAATCTCAGAAGGAGCGCTTTCCGATTGAGCCTCTGTTTTAGACGCTTGTGAAGATTTTCCCCGCTTTCCCGCAGGAACGCCGCGCGATGACGCCGCAGGCCCCGCCGGCTCTTCAGGCGCCTGATCCTCCTGCTGGGGAGGCGGAGGAAAAACCTCCTCCTGAGCCCGCGCCCAGGGAATGCCGGCCAAAATCATCGGAATTAGAAACGATGAATACAATTTCCTCTTAAAAAACATCAGTTCTTCCTCCCTGTTCAAACTATCCTTATTAGGATAAAGGAAGTCTAATCGAGTTGCAAGGGGAAATATGAAAAAGACGAATTTACTTCTTCTCTAACGTCAGTTTGCGGAGCTTGAGATGGAGTTGAGCCTGAAGTTGGGCCACTTCCCGTGGATCCGGCTCCACCATTTGAGGCAAGGTCAAGGCGACCTCTTCCTGCTTGGAGGGCGGCAAATTGGAAAGGACCTTGCCCGCGATATCGGACTCAAGAGTGCTGATAAAAATCGCGATTTGCCGGGAATTTTCCTGCTCAAGCACTTTGGCCAAAAGCTCCGGGTCCGCCTGATTGAAGGTGACGCCAAGGCCGACGCCCATCTCCAAGGACTGCCCAAAACCAAGGCGGCTAACCGGCCGGACTGCGCCGGCCAACGGGGAAGCCTTGGGCGAAAGAGTCACGTCAACATCATGGGTCCGCGTTGTCGTGGCCAACATTTGAAGCGAAGCGCTAATTTGCGAGGTTGAGCGCGAAACCGTCATCAAAATCGCCCAGCCCAATAGTATCACGACAAACAATTTAATGAGATCTAAAACTCCTTGCGGTGAAAAAAGAAGTTCCTTCAAACCGTTATGCGCGGCGACGCGATAAACATTAATCGCATCGCCCCGGTCCGGCGCAATGCCTAAAATGCGAACCGCCAAATTTTCCACCACCCGATGATCCGCCTCGGCGCCCGTGACGACCAAGGCGTTAATTTTGGAAGGCTCAAGATTAACGCGAGCGCCCGGCTCAAGAGGCGGCCATTCGTATTGAATATGGACGCCGGCCTTGCCCGCGCCCAGAATACGCTCGAGCATGGACAAAAGTTCCTGGGATTTTCGGGTTTCATACGCCTGGCGGCTCCAAAGATAAAACGAGATATCCCCGGCGCCAACAACCGTCGGCGCGGCCGCCTCCCCCGTGGCGAGCGAAGCCAAACCATCGCCCGGCGCCGCGTTGGCCGCTTGATCAAAAGAGGATTGGGGACGAACCTGAATCCGCGCGTCAGACTGAGCCCTAACGGGAAAGGCGGTTAAGGCGAAAAAGGCGGTTAAGAGGAACGGGGAAGAATGACAGATGACAAATGACAAATGACAAAAGAGAGGTTTATTTGAAATTTTTGTCATTCGTCCCTTGTCATTTGTCATTTAGAACTTCCTTCCGGAAAGTTCTGTTCAGTCCCCTTTGAAAATTTTCTCAAAAATTCGTCCCTTAAATTTAAAGATTACCTTATTGCCGTTGATTTGGACAATCTTTGCGCCCAGATAACTCTCTCCCTGCCGCAAAATTTGATCATTCACGATCGCGAGCATGCCATCCTCCGTATGTAAAACTCCCTGCACATTAATTTTCTTCTTGGCAATTTCAAAAGGATCGGAAGCCTTTTGCCGGGCCAACTCACCCTCTATTCTTAAGCGATCCCGCTCCTTTTTAATTTTCTTCTGACGTTGAATTTGAGCCAACTCCTCCGGCGTCATCATGGGATCGCGGTTGCCTCTGGGAGCATACGCCACGGCCCCGGCATCGAAAGAAGGCGGCTGCGGCCTTTCCTGCGTGGAAGAAGAACTTGGCGCAACCTCGCTCGCCTTGGCCGCCTCAACCGCCCCCGTCGCCCCTATTGCCGCAGTCGCCTTATTCGTCTCTATCGCCTTATTCGCCCCAGTCAAATCAACCGCCTCTGTCGCTTGAGTCATCTTGGTCGCCTCGATCACCTTGGTCGTTTCAACCGCCTCGATCGTTTTTTCCTCTCTGGACTCATTCGCCCTATTCGCCTCTATCGCTTTCTCCTCCAAGCCCCTTTCACCTTCCCCTTCCTCGCGTTTCCCGCTCCCCGTTTCCCGCTCCCCGTCTTGATCCGCCTTCTCTTCTTTAGCCTTCATGGCCCCCGTAGCCTCTCTGGCCTCTTTCGCCTCTTCTCCCTGAGCATCCGCCGCGCTTGCCGAGCCGGGATCCCGAAGCCCGGATGAAAGCGAAGAAAGCAGGGCGGCTTGAGAATCGGAACTCGACCCAAAAAAAGTAAGAGTCAAAAACCAAACGATCAGCCCCAAAAGCAACACGGAACTGCTCAAAATTCCAATTTCAAGAAATCCAATCTTTTTCATGAGCCGCCGCTATTGGCGTTCGCAACGGACGCGCCTTCCATGAACACAAACATATCCAAACGGGCCGTCACGGCGCCGAAAAAATCCCCGCCGGCCCCCTGCTGGGACGCCGCGCGGCCTAAGGACATATTAGTGACGCCGATAAATGGCCTGCTATTCTCGATGCTTGCCATAAACCTGCCCAGATTATTATAGGAACCGCGAATCTCAAAAACTCCCTGTTGCCATTTTAAGTTCCCCTGAGATTGCGCGCCGCCGGGATTAAAACTCACAATTTCCATGCTCACGCTTCTAGCATAGGAAGAAACCTGCACCTGAATCCACTCCACGGGGTCATTGCCCTCGGGCAGGAAAGATTCCTTCCGGAGCGCATTCCAAGAAAACATCAAATCGCGATATTGGTCCACCGCCTTGGAATTGGCTTGAATCTTGGCTATGGCGGTAGCGGCCGCTTGGCGGCGCCGGCCGGCAAGGCGGCTATAATGTAAACCCGCCAATAAAAGGACAGCCGCTATTACGACCGGCGCGATCAGGACGCGATCTTTGAAGCCCTGTTCAAAGCCATTGTCGCAAAGCCACTCTTGAATAGTTTTAAGGGTCATATTGATCTTTCGATAAGAAATGGATACGCACCCCGCTCATGGTGAGCTTGTCGAACCATGAGCAATCTACGACAGCGTGGCTCATCCTTCGACAAGCTCAGGATGAGCGGGCTTGTATCCATTAGAAATCGAAACCTCAATATCACTTTTCCTTTGCAACGTCGCTCTTAAAATCTATGGAAAACGCCAGGAGTGGCCTGGTTTTCCCCTGCCCCTGCGCCGCGGCAAAACCACCGTCCATCATCCCCGTCATGGCCCTGGAATGGACATTGTCAATCCTCTGAAACGAAACATTTGATGAAAGGAACTGCCTGGCCAAACTTGGATCAGCCTTAAGATTCTTAAAAAATTCCTGAACCAACGCCGACTCCGTCTGGGCCTGACCCATCTCGATCTTGCCGGAAAGGGACAACAGCAGGGAGGATTTAACGCCAACTACCGCCTGCAACCGCGCGCCGTCCACCAAGGAAAAACGCAGGCTTTCAATCCAGGCGCTATCGGGAATAAAATCTGCCAACAATTCAAGAACGCGGGTCACATAAAAACGTCTGCCGGACGAAACAAAGGCGTTGACCAGGGACAACGCCTGATAACGCTGGGCAACAATGACATCAACGGCCGCCTTGTCCTTTCCCTTGATTTCCGGAAACTCAACGCCAGCCGATATCTCCATACGCGAAGCCTTGGCCTCCAGGGAGCCGGCCGACCAGGAACGCAAAAAGCCCAGAGTCAAACCTAAGGCGCCCGCCACGACGGCGCCTGCCCAAATTTTTTGAAGGGTTTTCTTTTTTAGAGGCGCTTCTTGCGCTTGATAAGCCAAGTCAACTTCAAAGTTTTCCAAAGCGCCGGACACCCCGCGCATGGCCAGCCCAAAGGCGGCCATGTCGGACCAATCCGCCAACTCTTGAACGGCATTGCCTGTGGCGTCAATCACGGCTTTCAAGGGCTTGACGACCTCAACTTTAAGTCCCAATTCTTCCGACATTCCGCTCGCCCAATTCTTCAGGCTATCGTCATCCAGGTTTGACGCGCTCAACAGAAACAGACGGTTGAGGTCCTCGAGCCCTAATGTCGCCCGGGCAAAATTAAGGGTGGCGACCAAATCGAGCTTGCGTCGTTCCAGCACAAAACTGCCGCGTCCCGGGGAATCGGCTAAATAAATACTGCGCGTCAACACCGGCACGCCGTGGTGAAATAACAACATTTGAACCTGCTCCAAATCCAAATAAACGCAAAGAGCCGTTTCCTTGGTCATGTCAATGGGATTAGCCAAGCTACTGCAGACCGATATGACCGAACGGGAAACGGCAAATGCGATCGCGTCAACGAACAAACACTTAAGGCCCGCTCCGCGCAACATCTCCTCGGCGGCGCCAAAGACGTCGCGGCGCATCGCGGCGAACACCACGCCCAACGCCGCCTTGCCCCGCACGGCGATGGGGCCGGCCCGCCAGTCGTAATAACAATCTTGCAGGGCAAAAGGAACGTGTTTTCTCGCTTCGATGGGAATGGCCTTTTTCCAGTACATCTTCTCGATCTTGGGCATGGCGAAGTACCGAAAAATGCCGAAGGCCTCGGAAAAACACACGGCCACTTGCTTTTGTTTGGCGGGTAATTTCTTTAAGGCCTCGGCAAGAGCCTCTTTGACCTTGGGTGAGCGAAGCCAGTTTACAATCTGGCTCGAACCCTGGGCCGCTTGAATAGGGTCCACGGCCAAGGATTGGCCGGCGAATTCGGACTCGCCGAAAATCTGCGAAAAAGGCTGAAAAATCTTCGCGGAAATTTGATGCCCTGATTTCGTTTTCTCCAAAGCCATCCAATGCAAGCCCTTTGGGTCAATATAAAGGGCGTGATAAAAATAAGGTCTCTTCATTTTGGCGTCATTGGCCTTTCACTAATTATGTTCAGGCGGCGTCGCTGAAATGTTATACGAATTCGAGACAAATGAAAATGTCACCGGCACATTAAGCGATGAACCATCCGGCAGGGTAGCCTGGTAAGCAACCGTAATGCCGCCGACGGGAACAGTAATACCCCCGACATAACACGTTCCTCCTCCAACCCACGGATTCGGATCAGCCGATAATGACTGCTCGCAACCGGACGCAGTCAGGCAGGCGCCTGTCGCGATGCATCTTGGCGCAACCGGACACGGCGTCCAAATGCCGTCATAATTAGGATCAAAACATTCCAGGTCCTGGCTGGCCAGGGCAATCACGCCTTCAGCCGTGCCACGGTAATCAATGCTTTTCTCCACTTGCACGGCTCCGGTAAATCCGCCCACTACCAAAATCAACATCGCGGCCGCTGTCATGGCGATAATATTAATCATAATCAACGCCTGAAGAAGGGCGACTCCCGGGGAGCGGCAAAACAAAATGCGGTTGAGCGGTTGAAAGGAATTTCCTATTTCACTTAACCGCCCAACCGCTCTCTGCTTAACTGCTTTCCTCATTAGCATCCCGTGTCGCAACCAAAAGCCATTTGAGCCGTCGTCCCATAGGCTCGCGTCTGCGTCACAACGCCGGCGGGGCTCTTTTCAATAGCCGCCCGAATGAATACGCGAACCTGCTTATTGGACGAATCGCAAGTGAACATATCCTCGCCAACGGCATTGACAATGTCTTTTGCGATCGAAAGTTCGGAGGCGACGCAATTGCCCGGGCTCGCGGCGACCATAGACGTCGCGTTAGGGCAATAAAGGATTTCCTTAGATCCCGAATTCCAGGCAAATCGAAAAAAACGAGGCGTTCCCGCGCTGTCATGCGTGCGGCCGAAAAGTTGATCAGCCACTGTGCAATTGACCAAGCCGGCCCCGGCCGAGTTATCAAAATCCGCGCATTCGCCATTAACAATGCAATCGGCCGAACCAAGCTCGTTGACCATGACCTTCATCGAAGCCATCGCGGCAAAGGCGCCCGAAGTTTTCTGCTTGGCGTTTTGCAGATAACGGATCACGGCCGTGTAGCTCACCATCGCGCCCCCTAAGACAGTGACCGAGAGCATCACCGCGACCAGAACCTCGACGAGGGTAAAACCCGCGGAGCGGTTGAGCGGTTGAGCGGTTGAGCGGCTAAGTGTAATAAAGGAATTTCCTATTTCACTTAACCGCTCAACCGCTGTCTGCTTAACCGCTAAAATTTTGCGCGGCAAAATTTTCATGGAGCCGCCTCCAAATAGACCACGTTGACGCTGATCTGCTTGAGGGTGTTGCCGTTAATCTCAACATCCTCAACGGTGTAATTGGCCGTGGCGCCGAATTGACTGACCAGCACGTCGGCGGCGGGAATCATAGGGAGGTCGTCAATGCGGATGGCCTGATGCACGGTATTTCCTACTACATTCAAATTGGAATCCTGGAGGATATAATGGGGATTGAACAACGCCGGAGTGGAGGCGCAATTATGAAGAAACACCGTATTGGACAGGCCGGTGAAGCTCGTGTAGTTATTAGGGTCCTCCACAATATATGAGCGAAGCTCGTCGAGAATCCGCTTCTGATAAAAGGCCGCGGCGCCCTTATTGGCCGTGCTTCCCGTCTGCTTAGCGGCGATAAGGAACACGCTCATCAAACCGGAAATGGCTATCGCTATAACCAAGGTGGCGATCAGGACTTCGAGGAGGGTGAAACCCGCTACTGTCTGCTTAACCGCTAAAATTTTGCGCGGCAAAATTTTCTTCATTGTTCCACAAACACATTGACCATGCGCTGACCGGACTCGCCCAGCCCGTATTCCACGTTCAGGCGGGAACCGGCGATGCCATAGTCACCGGCCAATATTTTGGCCACCTCCCTTGCCCTGGATTCGGCCAAATTTTCAGGTTTATCCTCGTCAGGAGAAGCGTAGCCGATCAAGCTGAATCGCTCTCCCGGATGCAACCTGGCCGTCTGCCCGATATCCGAAAGCATCCCCCTCTGGCTTTCGCTCACGCGAGCGTCGTTGGAATTAAACGCAATCTTAAAACTGGACAGCTTCTTAACCGGAGAAGTCCCTTTGGCCGCTTCCAGATTCTCTGTTTTGGTCATTCGCTCGACCTCTGAAACCTTGGCTTGACCCCCCTGTTTCTTCCTCACCACCCCTCCTGCCTTCTTGACCTGACCGGATTTCCCCGCTCCGGCCCCTTTAGCCTTTTTGGCCCCTTTGGCCTCTTTGGCCCCTTTGGCCTCTTTGGCCTCTTTGGCCTCTTTGGCCCCTTTGGCCTTCCCCTCTTTAGCCTTCCCCTCTTTGGCCTTCCCAATCTTCCCCAGCACCTCAATCTGCTTGCTCGCCCTCACGCGGCCTCCGGTCTGGCTGAGCGCCTCGGCCTCGATGCCGTACATTCCCGATGTCAGCGTTTCAAAATTAGCGCGCGCGTCTTTTTTTCCCTCAAAATAATAAGCTTCCAGCACCGGCCCCTTGCCCTCATGAATCCATACGGTTTCTTTGTTCGGAGCGATCAATTTCAGGCTCCATTGGGCCACCTCCGCGGGGGTGGAATTGACAAACAACTCAATGGCCATGCCATCGCCAAGACGCGCGTCAATTTTGTCGCGCGAGGTCCCCAGCACCAGGGTCGGGTATTCTTTGGCCGAGATCATTTTGGGAAGATACTTGGTAAAAAAATAGTGCATATGAAAAGGGTTGGAGAACTCCTCAAAAACCAACAGTAACTTGCCCTCATGATTTTTGGCCATCTGTTCAAGCGTTTTAGGAATAGAATTATCGCGGCCAAAAGAAAACTTCGGCGTGCCCTCGAGGTCGAGCTCGATGCGCGAAAAAGGCAGTCCCCGCGCCGTTAAATACCCGGCCAAGGCCGTGGCGCGCTGGAGATTAACGATGGAGGAACGAGAAACGCCCCGGGCTGGATAAATTTTAATCAAGTGTTTGGGATGAAAATAAGCGGCTTCGGTTAAAATTTTAAGCAGGATCGCGGATTCCTTCTTAAAATTAGAATCCTTGACAAATAAAAGTTCCTCGGGGATGGTCAAGGCCAAGAGCTTGTCCGTTCCCTTGAGAACCATCGAAAACCCTGTCTGTTTTTTTAGCTCGGCGATCAGACGCAGGCGATTGTTGCTCATTTTAAGCGCCACGTATTCCTCCAGCGCTTCCGGGGTCGGAATAATCTCAGGCAACGGCTTCTTGGGCAATCGCGGTGGCGAGGGCTCCTGGGGCAACGATTCAACGACAGCCCCCGTCGCCGCCTCGACCGAAGCGGCGCCGACTGCGGAAATCTTGGAGGCTGGCGGCGTCGGTTCAAGCGCCTTTCCCGAAAGGCCTTTATCGCCCTGCGCCCCAGCCGCTTGCTCCTTTCTCAAAATCGGTTTTCCCGCCATGCGATAGCTGATCCGATTGACATATTCCTTAGCGAGCGCCACCTCCTCCGACCTGGCCCCCATGCGCATGACCTCCATGAAGGATTCCAAGGCGTCGTCGAGCTTGCCATCCTCATACAGATCAATGCCTTGAAAAAGAATCTCCTCGCTGGTCTTGCCACGGCGATAGGCGCCGTCGAGGGGAAAGGCCAATGAAGCCAAAAAGGCCAATGAAGCCAAAAAGGCCACAAAAGAACCGCTTCTTCTCGCTTTATTCACCTTATTGCCCTTGTTCCCCTTATTCCCCTTTCTTTGAAGGGCATACCCTTCCTAAGTGTAAGGTTAACAGCAAATGGCAAACTCCGCAAGACACAATTAACGTAACCCGAAACTTGCCAAGGCAGGGACGTCTCCGAGGCGCGAACTCCAAAGTTGCCAGATTTCCTTGGCTTTTGACTCATTCCCGTCCTGTTTGGCCGTTAAAATCAAACCGATCAAATTTCTTCGGGCAATGTCAAAACTGGGATCAATTTTTAAACACTCGACAAAAATCTCGGCGGCGCGATCGCGCCGGCCCTCCTGAGTATAAAAGGAAGCAAGATTGTTCAATAGGTCTTTGTCCTGGGGAAAAAATTGAAGGGCCGGCTCGAGAACGCGAATGGCCAAGGGCGCGTGCATCTTGGGATTCCTCAAAAAAACAGCGGACATTATATGCTGGTATCCCGCGCGATTTGTCGGATTAATGTAAATGCTCGTAAGAAAATCCCTTAAAGCCGCCTGCTCGTCGCCGGCCTTGGCTAACAAGGTGCCGCGATTAAAATAAATCTCGTCGTAGCCGGCATTGGCTTTTAGGGCCTCGGAATACGCCCAAATCGCTTTTGGATTATCCCCCATGCGGGCGTAAATATTGCCCAACTCATAATCCTTGTTGACCTCTCTTGGAAACAATTTGTACGACGTCATCAGCCGATCGAGCGCGAGTTGCAACTTTCCCTCCCGATGAAGCACGAAACCGCGAAAATAGTAATATTCGCTCAACCAAAAACGTGACGCGAAGACGCCCGCGCAGATCAGCGTGACTGCCAAAATTCCGGCCGCGGCCCGGCGCAAGAGCGGGGAACGGAAAAAAAAATTTCGCAAACCGACGGCCTCATTGAAATGGCCTGGCGGCGGGTCGGGATAAAGACCGGCCAGAAGGCCGACTGACCACCAAAAAAGATACCCCGGCATGGAAAAATGAAGGCTGACGTTAAGCGCGTTGTCCGCCAACATTCCAGCCGAACCGCCCAATAAACCAATGGCAAAAACCCTGTTATTTTCGCCAAGGCTTGGCAAATTCCTCAGAGCCCACGCAAAAAAAACCGCAAAAAACCAAAGAAAAATCCCCATTCCTAGGATTCCTGTTTGGCTCCAGACTTCGATAACTTCATTGTGGCCGTTATTAGCATGGGTGCGCAGTTTCTCGTAGCGCGGCTGAAAAAGAAAATTGCTTTGATAGAAAGGATAAAAAAGTTCGATGGTCCCCCACCCTTTCCCCAGAAGCGGCCGCTCTTTGACGAATCTCCAACATCCCGACCAAATCAACATCCGCTGAAAAAACGGCTGATAAAAATCTTTAGAATTTGTTTTAGATTCCTGCCAGATGCTTTTCATCTCGACCAAGCGTCCCAGGGCGCTGGGGGTGCCGCTTTTGGGGCGGCCCGGCCAGGCTAAAAACAAAAGGACGGCACCCACCCCTAAGCCAATGGCCAATGAACGGCCCGATCCGGCGGGCTCGCCGGACCGGCCCGCGCGGCCGGGACGCAACAACCAGACGCTCACTAATGATCCCACCAATGCCGCCGCCCAAGAGGAGCGCGTCTGGGTCGCTAAAAGGGCGGCGGCGAAAAGAATCCACAAAGCGCAATAAAAACAACGTTGCCAAATTAATTTGGATTTCATCGATCCCACCAGCAATCCCGGCATTAAGACCGCCAAGTAAGGGGAAAGAAAGTTGGGATTGCCGAAGGTGGAAATAGCGCGGGAACCGTAGGGGCTCATATTCCTTGGCCAAATTAAATCAACTCCAAAATACTGGCCAATGGCATAAATGCCAGCCAACATGCCGACCGTTAAATTTATCGTGATGAGCAAACGCGGTCCGATGCGCCGCCAGCGATACGCCAAAAAAGCCAAAGCTCCGAACCAAAGAAAAAAACCATAAGGGTCCCAAAGAAAAGCCCAAATATAGGAATGATTCGAGGGGGGATTGGGGATGCGCAAGCGCTGATAAAACAACCAGCCCGCGCCGAATAGAAGTCCCGCGCCCAGGCTCGGCAAATCCGGCTCCCAAAGCCCGCGAGTTCCAGGTTCTTGCCTGACCCTGCGGCCGACCACAGAGCCGGCCACAATCGCAAGAAGGATATTAACAACCCAAAAGACGTTTACCCTGAGACCCTCGGCCGCGACGGAGGAACGAAAAAACGGCGGATGGCTAAACCACGAATGAAGCCAGCTCAACCAGCAAACAAGGGTAAAAACACCCAGGGGCCAAAAGATGCGGCTCAAAACTCCGGCAGGGCCGCCATCTAGCGCCGCGGCCTTCGGCCCTGCCGGCGAATCCGGCGGGGCGCTAGAGCGCCGGGCCCAGCCGTAAATTTGCGCTAAAACAAGCGCCACTAGGCATAAATGAAGCAGGGTGATTTGCGTCTGATAAGGATTGCGGGTAAAATTCGTAAAGAAGACCAATGGGCAGACAAAATGAGCCAGAAGCAAGCAAAAACTCTGCACGGCTAAAGCCGTCACGGACCACTCCCTCCCAGCGACACTTTTCTATTTGCCGATCACGGATTTCTCAACGCCATACTGGCCGCCGGACTGAACCGCCGGCGCGGACGCCCGGATTTTGTTTAAAATCTCATCCCGGTGTTCCATGAGCAGTTTTAGATTACCCTTGATCTGCTCGTTATTAGGATCAATTTGGCGCAGATACGCTTGATAAGTGCGCACGGCCCGTGGATAATCCCCGGCCATTAAATAGCTGTTAGCCAAATTCAAAAAAGCCTCCGGCTCCAGATGGGCATGGCCGACATAATTTTCCCTGTTGATCAAAGACGCGATCGGGCCGATTCCCATTGAATCCACGCAACGAAACTTGTGCGCCAAGATACGGTTTTTAAAAACGTCCTGCGCTTCAGCGAAACGGCCCAGCTTGCTCAAGACATAACCCATGCGGTAATAAGTGTCCGCAAAAACAGGGTCAATATTCTGGGACATGCGGTAGCGATGAATAGCTTCTTCGTAATGAGCGCGAACTTTATCGGCAGGTTCGCCGTTTCTCATCGCCCATTCAGCCAATTTAACGAAAAGATTGCCCACGTGATAATGCATTTGGACATAATTGGGAGCCAGTCGCATGCGTATGTGTTCGTATATCTCCAGGGCCCGATCCGAGTCGCGCCTGAGAACGCCCGGCGGGTCGCCCCAGGCCGGCATATTTTTTGGCTCCATATCCCATCGGTCGTTAAAAACATTGCCCAAAAAATAATACGCCATTATAAAGCCGGGGCTCCTTTTAACCACTTCATGATAATTATGAATCGCCTCGTTCCACTGTCGCTGTTTGGAATGAACGATGGCCACGTTGTGGTGGACATCCGCCCGGAACCATCCCCAAAAAAAGTACATGGGATAAGCCAAGGCGGGAACCACCAGGCAAGCCAACAGGCTTCGTGTTTTAAGCAAGGCGTGGCCATAGGCCCAAACGCCTAAACCGACCAGACTCAAAAACATAATCCAGGCCAACGTCACCATCAACTGATCGCCCGGATGGGTGGAGCCCAGCATTTTTTGTTGAATTTCGTAAAATTCAAAAACAAGGCGGTAGACGAGCAAGACTACGCTGATGGCCCCTACAAGCTTTAACAAATAAAGCAAAATTTCCCGAACGGACGAGATGCCGGTAGCCTGGGAATGCGCAACCTCAGGTCTAGCCGGCTCTCTCCAGGAGCGGTCGCTCAACGCCAGGCTGATGGCCAGGGCCGGTAGCAGTCCCATAAAAATTCCACTTGAGACAAAACGAATGCTCACGTCAAAATTATTATGGATGAGCGAGCCGAGCCATCCGGCCATCACGCCCATTAAATAATAAGCCCGCGCGTCTACCCGGCCGGATTGGCGCCAACGCATCAACGCCTTATACCCCAAAAAAACAACGACAAAAATCATCCACGCGTAAATTCCAAAACCCACGATTCCTTCGTCAAAGAGAACCTCGATATGCTCATTTTCAGCATGATCCGTTTCCGTGTTTGACTTATTTTCCAAATGCATAATTGTGGGCCGGCGATAGGCGGAATAGATCACCTTGAAACTCCCGATGCCGGCGCCGGCTACAGGATGGGCGCGAACCATTTCCCAGGTGGAAGCCCATGTATAAAGGCGAAAAGGGATAGAGTTGACGTTCATGGTCGGCGAGAGCATCAGCACCACAATCACAAGGGCCGCGGTGACGGAAACAACGGCCCAAATTTTTTTCCTCAAATACTCGACAAAAGGCAAAGGAATGCACAAAGAATAAAAAACGAACCAAATCGTCGAGGCCATGCCGACGCCGATCCAGGCTCCTTTTGTTTCCGTAAAAATCGCGTTAAAAAGCGCCAAGGCCAACAAGCACCACGCCGCAAAGCTTTTCTTGGCCATGGCCCAGGAAATTACGATGGGCACCATCAACACGATATAGTCGCCAAAAAAATTAGGGTTGCCGAAGGTGGAAAAAATTCTCGTGCCAAAGGCCTGTCGCCAGATAAAAATATCTATGCCCAGATCGGGGTTCGGCGGAAAAAACCGAGAATCCAGGAACTGGATAAGCCCGTAAAAAGTGGACACAAAAAGCCCCCACAAAAGAAACTTCAATGTACGCTCGGCGCTTTCGAGGCTCTTGACGCGGTCAAGAACGATCAGCGCCGCGCTCATGTAAAAAATCCGCCGCAGAAATTCATCGAGATTAACCCATCTGTAGGTCGCCTGAACAAAAAATGAAAAAATGCCGGAGCATAAAAAAGCGAAAATTGGGGCATAGACGGGATAAAAATCCGAGCCAAGGCCCAGCCGCCGCTCTTCGAATTTTTCCATCAGCCACAGGCCCAGAAGGGCCGTCATCCCCATCTGGGTCAGGGTGATTTTGACCTGGGCCGAATCGTATGTGCGAAGATAAAAAGCGCAGACAATGGAAAAATAAACAATAGGAAGGCCCCATAAAAGGGCCCGGGTGGTGACTTTGGAAAGTCCTGAACCGTTAGAAACGGTGGTCATTGAAATAGCAAGCCGGAGGCGGGATTTTTGCTCCCCCGAGCGCCTGCCTCGGCGGGCTCCTCCGCAACCAGGGAGTTCGCCTGCCGCTCGGCTTCGCCTCGCTTTTCATCCACCGGATGCGGCGAACTTCCCTTCAAATCCCGCCTTCTGCAAGATTGAAATAGCAAGCCGGAGGCGGGATTTGAACCCACGACCAACGGTTTACGAAACCGCTGCTCTACCACTGAGCTACCCCGGCGTTCTCGACGGTAACAGGGTTATCCTTATCCTTTAAGCCCATTCTATAATTGTCCGCTTTGCGACACCAAGATCATTTTTAACGCAAAGGCCACAATAAATCCTACTAATAGTCCAACCCCAACGACAGCCTCCTCTTTGAGCCGGCGTCCTACATGTAAAAGCTCGCCAATTCAATAAAGAATGGTCCCTGCGGCCAATGCCAAAATAAAAAACTCGACCGGCTTTGATGTTTTTAGCCCCCCGATCAAGACGCCTAGAAGCGCCGCCAATACTCCCAATGAGCCGAGACTGAAAAAAAAGCCCTTCTCAGGCGGCCGTCCGGAAAGAGGCGACGCGATCGTAAATCCATTCGTGGCATTATAAAATCCGAAACCGAGCGCGATCAACGCGGCCAACGCATTCTCTCCCCAAGAATATTCCGCGCCGATGGCCAACCCCCCGACCAGGCATTGAAGCCCGGACCCGATGGCGCTGAACAATGCCATCCGGCGCGCGCGTTGGACCGGCAAAAGCTCATCCTGGCCCCGCCTGATAAAATGTTCCTCAAAATAGACCAACCCCAGCAATCCCGCGGACAATGCCGCCAAAAAAAGAAAAGAATAAAATGAAAAATCCCTCCAGGTGGGATAATCGGCCATGGCCGAGCCCAGAAGATCCTCCAATTCGTCGATCATTTTGGCGCAAATTTCAACAAAAAGATAAATTATGGAACCCGTAGAAACAGAGGTAAAAAAACTGCGGCGGCGCTCGTTCATGCCCGGCGAAAAAGCCGCGCTCAGGCCGGCATAAACAGCGCCGCCCATCAATAGGCCCAGAAGCAACGGGGTCAAAAGCATGTCACGGGCAGTTTATCAAAAGCTTAAGGGACCGTAAGGTAATAATCGGAAACCCCGGGGTCCCTTCCGAAAAACTAAAATAAAGCGGTTGCGGTCGCTTTTTGATTTGATGATCAAGGGCAGTTAGCTCAGCGGTTAGAGCATCCGCCTTACACGCGGAGGGTCGGGGGTTCAAATCCCTCACTGCCCACAGTAAAGTTAGGAATTTCTTTTTGCTTTTAGAAAATTTTTAAGAATATCCGAGGCTACGTCACGCCCGCCCATGCCGAAGGCAATGGCCAAAGCCAGGCCGATGGCCCCTAAAATAATCTGGAAGCTCGAAGCCAGCAGTTGCGTGTCAATGCCCAAATGCTGCAACGCCATCAGCGATGAAAAAATAATCACGATCAGGCTGGCAATTTTTCCCAACACAGCCTCGCCTCGAATATTATTGGAAGCCGCGGCATTGGTGACGATCTGAGCCGCGAAATGGCCAAAGACCAGCCCACCGAACAAGATCAGCATGCTAGCAATGAGCTTGGGAATAAAAAGCACGAAGTTTTCCAATAACTCCGAAACAACGGTCAACTGCAAGACATTGGAAGCGGACACAATGAAAACCAAGACGATAAGCCAATACACGAGAAAGCCGATAATATAGGAAGGAGACCGGCCAAAACCCACGCGCGAGAGTATTTCATTGAAGCCGAATTTTTCCGTGTGCTCGTCCAATCGTATGACGGCTAAAAGCTTTTCCGCCGTCTTTCGTAAACCCCGGCCCAGCATAAAGCCGATCAGCAAAAGGATCAAAGCGCCCACTACGGCCGGCAGGGTCGCCACCACGCGGCTCCAAAAAGTCAAAAACGGATCCGATACAATTTTCAACCATTCTTGTCCAAGCATTTTTCCCCCCTATTTCCTCTCTCTTGCCAAAAAGTTAACAGAAATTAGCCCATCGCGCAAGGGGCAAAACATAAATTGCCCCCAACGAGATTCGAACTCGTCCTTCGGCCTTGAAAGGGCCGCGACCTAGCCACTAGTCGATGGGGGCGGAAAGCTAGAGCGTCATTATACTTAAGCGAAAAGAGCCGGTTTGCAACTACGAAAAAAACGGGCCAACAAAGATTGCAACTTTGGTTGGGAAAAAAAATCACAATTTAGCTAAATTACGTATATGAAGGTCCTTGTTGCGGATGATGAATCAACGCAAAGGGAAATTTTAAAGATATTTCTCGCTTCTCACGGCTATTGCGTCATCGAGGCGGAAAACGGCCTGCAGGCGATTTCCCTGGCGCTTCTGGAAAAGCCTGATTTGATTATCATTGACCATAACATGCCGGAGATAATGGGCTTTGACGCCATTAAAAAAATCCGCAAAACTCCGGGTTTCGCCGAAGTGCCGTTCGTTGTGGTCACAATCAATTTTGAAATCCAGGCTCTTCAGGAAGACGAGCAAATGGCGCACTGTTCCTTTCTACCCAAGCCTTACAGCCCAGAGCAACTCTTGGCCGCCATTCGATATGCCACAGGACAACCCTTTCCCCGGGCAACGCAAACGTCCGGGAAGAAAACCCCGACAGATCTAAATCTCTAATTACATGACTCATGCAAAATACGCCCGCTCATGGTGAGCTTGTCGAACCATGAGCCTGACCAAGGGATTGGCTCATCCTTCGACAAGCTCAGGATGAGCGGGTTCAATCAATTTGCATGACTGGTATAGTTACTCAAAATGGATTCTACTCAGTAAGCGTCCGGCATTGGGCAGGCTCCGCCGCCGCAACCCCCCTGGCCGCCGTCCTGAGCGGAGCAGCCGACGCCCTCGGAATCCATGGCGCACCCGTCGCCATGCGAAGCCACCCCGGGGATATCTGCGGAAATTTTAACCACGCGGCCGAGCGAACGGTCAAACGCGTAAGAGCCGGTTATTGCGCCCGCCGCAGAGACCGAGGTCCCATTCGCCGGCGCGGATCGAGCCTTGACGCAAGCGCAAGCGGCCTGCGACTTTTTCGCCTTCTGAATAAATTTTTTGACAGAAACAATTTTCGCTGATTTTTTTACAATTTTTTTCACCCGCATATTTCCAAACCTCCGTTCTAAATTGATCTATTTTATGTTACCAAATCGGCGCTACGGCGAAGCGGGATCGCGCTCGATCTTTTTGACCAAGGGCGCGACGGGACCCAGGGTTTGACCCGGGGTCAAAGGAAGGTCCGCCCGGGACCAATAATCCGAAGGAATCTCTCCGGGAAGACCCAGCATCGCCCAAATCTTCTGGGCCGTGGCCGGCACATAAGGAGAAAGGAAAACGGCAAGCGCATGGCAAAGATTCAGGCTCGTGTTAATGACGCTACGGCAACGCTCGGGGTTTTCCTTAGCGAGTTTCCAAGGCGCCTGGGCGTTGAAATACTGATTGCCCGCCTGGGCCAGAAGAAAAATTTCTTTCAAACCTTTCTTAAATTCACATTTTTCAATGGCCTCGCCCAACTCCCGGCCGGCGCGCGCGGCGGCCTCGGCCACGGCCCGATCCTCGCGCGAGAAGGGGCCCGGCTCCGGAACCTTGCCGAAATTCTTAGCGGCGAAAACCAAAATGCGGTTGGCCAAATTCCCGATCACGCTCAAAAATTCCTCGTTATTCTTTGAAATAAAACCGTCCCAGCTAAAATCAGCGTCCGAGCGCTCAGGCATGATGGAGGCCAGATAATAACGGATTTGATCGGCGTCAAAATTCTCCAGGCACTCGCCCAAGGCCACGCCGATGCCCCGGCTCTTAGAAAATTTCTCCCCGGAGAGCATAAGATACTCATTAGCCGGAACATTCGTAGGTAAATTCAAGCCGCCGTGGCCCAAAAGAATCGAAGGCCAAATAATCGCATGAAAAGGAATATTGTCCTTACCGATAAAATAATAAGACTCGGCTTGAGGGTCCTGCCAAAATTCTTTCCACGCTTCAGGCCGGCCGGCCCGGCGCGCCCATTCCAGCGACGCGGAAAAATATCCGATCACGGCTTCAAACCAAACGTACAGACGTTTGCCCTCAAGGCCGGGCAAGGGAACCGGAACGCCCCAATGAAGATCCCGGGTGATGGCGCGGT
The DNA here is from genome assembly GCA_964357255.1 of uncultured Elusimicrobia bacterium. Classification (GTDB taxonomy): domain Bacteria; phylum Elusimicrobiota; class Elusimicrobia; order JACQPE01; family JACQPE01; genus JBBTIS01. The sequence continues at coordinate 2,391 of CAYHKQ010000026.1, read as the reverse complement.
CTTGGAGCCCTTCTTTGAGCCAATTCTCCGTGAAATTTATGACATTGGGCCTCCATCCGGTTTTAGAGCGCAGATAATCCGTCAGGGCCGGAGCCAACTTGCTCAACAACAGATAATGCAACCGCGTATTTCGCGGCTCAGGGGACTTGCCGCAAATCTTACACTTAGCGTCAATCAAGTCCTTGGGGTCGAGGGTCTTGCCGCACGCGTCACATTGGTCGCCCCGCGCTCCCCGGGCTTTACAAAAAGGGCAGTTCCCCTCCACGTAGCGGTCCGGCAGAAAACGCGAACAATTGGCGCAATAAAGAGCCTGTGTCGAACGCTCCTCGATCAAGCCCTTCTGAAAAAGCTTTGAAAAAAATTCCTGGGCCGTTTCTTTATGATTGGAGTGCGAGGTGCGAAAATAACAGTCGCAGGAAATTCCAAGGCGCTTCAAATCACTCTCGTGTTCCGCATAAAATCGGTCCACGATTTCCTGGGGTTTTTTACCCATCTTATCCGCGGTAACCGTAATCGGCGTGCCATGCTCGTCCGATCCCGACACCATCAACACCTCATCGCCCTTTAGGCGGTGATAACGCGCGAAAATGTCGGCGGGTAACCAAGTGCCGGCAATATGGCCCAAGTGAAGCGAGCTGTTGGCGTAAGGCCAAGCCACGCAAACCAGAATTTTCTTCGGCACAACCCGATTTTATCTTTTACCGTCCCCTTGCGGAAAAAACTTGAGCTAGAATATTATTGATGCGCAAAGGAACCTTCTCCATAGACGGGCTTTGGAGGCCCGCAACCTTTCTGATATGAGCGCCGTCGTCTGCCTGCTGTTATTCTGGAGCGCTCAAACTCCAGCCCTTCATGCGCTAGGCGACACGCCCGCGAGCGCCGGATTGATTGCGGCCTCCGACGAAGACGACGCCTGCGGTCCAAAAAAGCCCGAGCCCTGCGGCGAGAAAAAAAATTCTTTAACCCCGGGCCAAAATTTTTCCCTTCTTCCATCTGCCTCGAAGGACAAGGCCGAACCCGCAACGCAGGCCCCAGCCGCGGTCAAAAAAGTCATCGCCGAAACACTCGAGTGGCACGGAACGCTCGGCCCTAAAACTCCCGGGACTCGCACGGCTAGAACTACAAAAGAATGGCGAATCGGATGGACCCAAATCGCGAACCAACGGCCGGCCGCGCCGGATTTTTCGCGCTTTTACGCCGTCTTTATCTTTGCCGGCGAACAGCGCGGGCAACGCGTCAAATTTCTCGGGGCTAAGGAAAACAAGAATTCCCTCACCGTAACCTGGAAACTGGAACCATCAAATCCCCCCGCTCCCGACACCGCCCGGCCTTACTTAGTCCGGCTCATGCCCAAAACGAGTCTCCCCATCCGCTTGCGCCGCGAATAGAACCTTACCAGGGGATCTTCATCGGCTCGGCGCCCGCAACGCACGCATACTTGGAAAAATCAGTCACTCCGGCCTCGCGAAGAATATCCTCGTCCAACCATGCTTTGCCCGTCACCTCGACGGGCGCGCGGGTAACCAAGGCGACTAAGGCATCGCCCATAATATCAGGCCGGCGCCAATTTTCGCGCTTGCCAAGACTCATGCCTATGGTGGCGTAGCTTTCAATCAGGGTCACCGGCCAGAGAGCGCAAACCGCAATGTTGTGCTCCTTGACCTCTTCGGCCAATCCATGCGCGATCAAGGTCTGGCCCATTTTGGCGATCATGTACGCCACGCGGCCGGCCGCCATTCTGGGCTCGATGGGAGGCGAATTGTTCACAATAAACCCAAATTTGTTTTTTATCATATGGGGCAGGACCGCGCGAGCCGCGAAAAACGGGCCCTTGCAATTGGCATTCATCACCCGGTCAAAATGCTTTTCTTGCGTCTCGGTCACGGGATACCACCAGGGGAGCGCCGCATTGTTAACCAAAATATCAATCCGTCCGAAATGTTCAAACGCCTTGGCTACCATGGCCTCGACGTTCTCGACCTTGCGCACATCACATTTGAGAGCCAGGGCGCGGCCGCCCGATTCTTCGATTTCGCGGGCCACAGCGTCAATCGTGCCGGGAAGTTTAGGGTTCGGAGCGCGATCTGTCGTCTTGGCCGTGACCACCACCGAGGCCCCTTCTTTGGCCAAAGCCAAGGCAAAGGCCCGCCCAATCCCCCGGCTGGCCCCGGTAACAATGGCAACGCGCCCCTTAAGCTTCACCTAAAAATCTTAACATTTCCCATTTCATCGAAAACAAAAAAGTTGCCCCTCGCGGCAAAATTCAAACGGCTCTAACCAGCCAGGGCGCGACGATTCGGAGCAATTGCGGGCGGCGCTCCGAAAATCCATGATCAGCGCCTTTGATGACGACGAGCCTCTTGGGTGGACGGGCTTTTTGCTCAAGCTCTT
>CAYHKQ010000025.1:328-28140 GCA_964357255.1 uncultured Elusimicrobia bacterium | reverse complement strand
ATCAGCGCCTTTGATGACGACGAGCCTCTTGTGTGGACGGGCTTTTTGCTCAAGCTCTTGGCTCAATGAAAACGGCACCATCTCATCTTTAACGCCATGAACCAATAAAAGAGGGCGGGGCGAAATCCTGGAAATTTTGTCCAGGGGGTCGCGCGCGGATAGAGTCGTTTTAAAATCTTGCCAAAGCTCGCTCAGGGGTAGCGCCTCGATGGGCTTTGAAAGTTCCGCCAGACGATCCCTGGAACGCCGGTCAAACCAACGCGAGGACCCGGCCATGGGAGCTAAGGCTACGACCGCCCGGACATCCTTTTGCTCCGCCGCTAAATTCAAAGCGGCCCAGCCGCCCATGCTAAATCCCAGGACAGCCATTCTCCCGGGATTGACTTGCGGGTCTTTTTGAAGCCGGCGCCAAAAAATTCTTGCGTCCTTTAGAATCCCTGAAAAAGAGTAAAGACCCGAGCTTCCCCAGGACCCGCGAAAATGCGGCAGAAAGCAAACCCAGCCCCGGGCCGCGAGCGCGCGGGCAAGGTCTGTATTTTTTTCCGCGCCGGGGAAGCCATGAAGCATTAAAAGGGCGGGGCGCCGGGGGCGCAAACTCTCCGGCGCAAAGCGCACTCCCGCATAATGAAGGCCGCCGGAACGAAACTTAACGCTGTCAATTTTCATAAAGCAGACAAGGGACCGCTTCTTTTGCCTTATCCGCCCTTGATCGCGATGACTTCGATCTCGACGGTTGCGCCTTTGGGCAGATTAGAGACTTCAACCGTGGCGCGCGCGGGATAAGGCTCGGTAAAAAAACGGGCATAGGCCTCGTTCATGGCGGCAAACTCGCCCAGATTTTTCATGTAGACCGTTGTTTTGACGACATGGGACAAATCCAGGCCGCCGGCCCTTAGAATAGCCTCGATATTTTTGATCGCGCGCTCGGTTTGCGCCTGGATATTACCGCTCACCAGTTGTCCCGCCGGATCAACCGGAATCTGGCCGGAAACAAAAACGAAACGATCCACGGCAATGGCTTGGGAATAAGGACCGATGGCTTTAGGCGCGCAATCCGTGGCAATGCTCGATTTGCTCATCAAGCTAAATTTTAGAATTTACGAAACGCCGCGCGTTCTCGAAACCAAGGTGGTTAAGGCTTGAACAAAAAGACTGATAAAAACAATAAACACGGCATGAAGGAACGCCTGGGCCCAGCCGACAGAGCCGCTCAAACCCCGCGAGTCGTAAATAGCCAGGAGAACCACGGCAGAAATGACGGAAACGGCAAGGGTCGTGCCGCGTCCGGCATAAAGGCTAGTGGCCAGCGGAATCAATACAAACAAAAGCCACATGGGCCCCCAGAGCGTGCCCAAAAAATACACCAAGGCGCTGAAGGCGATAAAATTCAACGGGGTGTGCAGGCGAACAAGAGTTAAAAAAATCCCGCTTGGCCGAGCGGCCATTTTAGCCATGACCCAATTAAAAATTGCGATGCCGACCAATATGACGGCAGCCACGCCCTTCTCCCAGTTCTGCGCCAAGCCCCAGATTAAGGCGGCCACAACCGTGATAGCAACGAAGGGTGTAAAAAATTTATTGATAAGTGAAATAAACTGGGCCGTCAGAGGAATGGGGACGAAGCGCGTGATGTCCTGGCAAATCATGCCGACTCCCATGGGTTCGCCCTTGTCATTGCGGAAAACCAATGTTCCGTAGCCGAGAACCATGACGGCGCCCCTGGGATTGGCTAGGCGCATCTCCTGACGGTTGGCCGCAACAAGGGTCTCTGCGGTGCGAAGAAGGATTTCGGCGATCGAGCGGTGCGTCTGAAAAACCTCGCGACATGGCTTGTCCCGCCAATGACCGCCTTTTAAACCCAAAATTTTCTGCGCCGCTTGATTGAGCACAATGACGGCGCCGTTGAGATCAATGACGATAAGACCGCTGGGTAGGCAGTCTAGAACGGCTTCATGCAATCCAAGTGCAGGCATCTTCGTCATTTAAGTATAGGGCAAAAACCGCGGCCAAACAGGGGGTACTTTAAAATTTCACAGCAGGCGGCTTTCGATAAAAACAATGGCCGCGGTCAGGACAAAAATCTCGACGATCATCGGCGTTATCAGCCTAATCCAATCAAACGGCGTAAAGCTGTGATCGATCTCTTTTCGAATGAACGCGTACGCCACAACGGACTGAGCCGAGCCGATATGAGTCCAACAGCCGCCCACCGCGTAGCCGGCGATTTGGGCCATGGCAAATACCTGCGTCAAGCCGACGTCCAAATCGCGGATGGCGCGGCTCGCAAAATCAGCCACGACATTGTTGTCCAAAACAGCGGACAAAAAAACAGCGCCCGCGAGTTGAGCCAGCGCCATGAGCGAGACTCCGGCCGTTTCTACGCCGTGCCGGATGAACCCGGAAAACGACTCAAAAAATCCCGTCTTTTGAAGAAGAGTAATGGAAAAAAACAAGGGAATCAAAAACAAATACTCAGCGGATTCACTCCGCGCCTCGCGGAAAGCCAGTCGCCTGATATTAGGCCATGGAAAAATTCCGGCAAAAGCCACGGTAGCGCCCGCAAAAGAAGCCCAAAACAGGGGAATCTCGCGGCCCATGGCGTGCCAAATCAAGAAACCGATAAAAGGCGCGAACGACAGAACGCCGACCCTCTGGGCCCGGCGCCGCTCCCGGCTAACGGACCCTAAGACGTTGCTGATTTCGGCGACGGCCCTTCGGGCCTGATCGAGATTGTCATGGACAAGGCATTGATAATACTGATCCAGAGCGCAGGCCATATCCTCGGAAATAAACATTCCCATCAAGCGTAGCCGTTCCTGGCGCGGAACGTTTTCGCGCGCCAAGGCCTCGCCCAATGACATTCCATCGTGAAGGCGTTTTAAGAGCGGCTCGGCATGGGGACCGAACGCGCTGCGGCGCTCTTCGACGAATTCCAAAGCGGTCAAAACCTTGCCGTGGCGCTCGGCTTGCAAAAAACGGACGTCGGCCGAACGGACCTCTAAAATATCCAATGTTTCCAAATTCACCCGGCGGCCCGCCAATCTTTTGCGCAGATTCCAAATCACGATCAAATAACTGCCGACGGCCGCAGGAAGGCAGTACCGCAAAAAAAACGCGTCGTTTAATAAAGGATGCAAATTAGCTTTCATAATCAGATTGGGCGGTTCGCCATAAGTCAGCCACATGCCGCAGACCGTGGTGACCACGGTGGAAACCATAACCGCGTAAATAACCGTCTTATCCCTGATCTTCAACAAAAACAAAATAATGATCATGGCGCGAATCATCAGCCCAAGCATCGAGACCCCGCCCAAAACCCCTGAGGCCACGGCCACCAGGGCGATAATCAAAGCAAGCGTCCAGGCCACGTTGCCCCCGCTTTTCCTGAGAATCGAAAAACTAATGCTTTCCAAAAGACGCGTTTGCGCGATGGCCGAAACGAACAGGGTGAGCCCTAGAATAAAAAGCAAGGTGTCGGCATGGATCATTTCATCGAGCCCGCGCAAGCTCAATAAATGACGGACCAAAAATTCGACGAAGGCCCAAGTTCCTTCAATCCCCACGCGAGCGCGCGCGCTCGAGGCGGGCCACCAAATCCACCAAAAAGTCGCCGCAATTAGCAAAGCCGAGCCGTAGGTCAACGCGTTTTTATTCAAGCGCCAACGAATGGAGCCGAAAATAAAAAGCGAGGCCACGGTCAATAAAATTTCAAGGGCCACGACCCAGGCGGGGAACGTAAAAAACCGGCCCGTCAAAAAAACAAAAAAAGATAAGACGGCGCAACCGGCTAAAAACTTGAAAGATGAAAGCTCAACCCGCTCAACGCGGTCGCCCGGATTCACGAAAAATCCCCCCTCGGCATATCGGGGCTATTGTATAGGTTTCTTAGCCCGTCGAATTGTGCGGCGCAATGCGAAATAACAGCCAAAACAAAATTATAATAACTGTAATAATTTTTTTAAGGCTCCAGCGCTATGAATACTCAACCCCAACGCAAGCCAACGATAAAATCCCAATGGACGGATGTTGACGCCGTTATCATCGGGTCAGGGGCCGGCGGTCTGGCCGCGGCGCTGGCCATGGCCCTAGCGGGAAAAAAAGTCGTAGTTTTTGAACAGCACTACCTGCCGGGGGGCTGGTGCCAGACATTTTCTTTAGGCGGCTATCGGTTTAGCCCCGGAGTCCACTATATCGGAGAACTCCAGCCCCATGGGCGAGCCCGGGCGATCTACGAGGGACTCGGCGTGAGCGGCGACTTGAAATTCCATGAGCTCAACAGCGACGGTTACGACCATATTATTATTGGGCAAGAAAAATTTGATATCCCCAAAGGCAAAACGGCTTACGCCCGGCGCCTATGTGATAGATTCCCCCAAGAAACGGCGGGGATTAACGCCTTGCTCGACACTGTCGCGGCAATCTCCCGCGAAGTCGACGGTTTGATAGACAGGCCGGGAATCCTCGGCCTTTTGAGTATGCCGTGGCGCTCGCCCGCGCTAACTAGATGGGGATTGCGCACGGCGGAGTCTTTCATCAATCACTTCACGCGCGACCCGCTGTTGCGCGCCATTTTGGCCTCCCAATGCGGCGACCACGGATTGCCCCCTTCGCTAGCGCCGGTTCCCGTGCACGCGGCGGTCATGAATCATTATTTTAACGGAGGCTATTATCCCGAAGGAGGCGGCGGCGCCCTGCCCAAGGCGTTTATCCGGGCGCTCAAACGAAACGGCGGACAAATTTATGTGCGCGCTCCAGTGGCGCGTATTCTAATTGAGGGACGCGAAGCCATCGGCGTGGAATTAGCGGATGGCACGCAAGTCAGGGCCAAGCATGTCATCAGCAACGCCGATCCGGAAATAACATTCAACAAACTCGTCGGCGCCGAAAATCTAAGCCGGGGGCTCATCAGGCGGCTTAAAAAAACCGTCTACTCCGTTTCCTCGATGAGTCTGTTCGCGGCGCTGGACATGGACATGAAGGCCGCCGGGTTTGATTCCGGCAATTACTGGTATTACGCCAACGAGGATATAGACGGGATTTACCGGCAAGGCATGACCAAGCAAAGCCTTGAACGCCATGATATTCCCGGATTTTTCCTGACCGTGACAACGCTCAAGGACCCATCCAAAAACTACAATGGCCGCCACACCATCGAGTCTTTCGCGTTTGTCCCCTATGAAGAATCCCACCGATGGGCGGGGAGCGCCCATGGAGCGCGTCCGGATGAATACCGCGCGTTTAAGGAAATCTGGAAAAAACGGTTGTTAAAAGCGGTCTCGCTCATAGCGCCCGGCGCGGAGCAACATGCCGTATTTGCGGACATCGGCACGCCCCTGACCAACGAGCATTTCTGCGGCGCGACAAAAGGAAATCTTTACGGCACACAAAAAAACCGTTTCCAGGTGGGGCCCTGGTCTTATTCAACGCGGACGGAAATCAAAAACCTTTTTCTCTGCGGAGCCAGTACGCTAAGCCACGGCGTCCTGGGAGCCACGCTCTCGGGCCTGCAAACCGCGGCAACCATTCTAGAAGTAAAAATTGAAGAACTGTTAAACGCCAATGGGCCGCCCCTTGTCATTGAACCCTCAAAACCAGCCGGCGCCGCCGGCGACGGCCAAACCGTCAAGACCCCAGCGCCTGCGCATTGATCAAGCCTGGGCGCCCGCCCGGGACCGTCCGCAAATTTAGAGCCGGCCTATTTAAGCTATGCGGCACAGTAAAGCTAGGCTCCCAATGTTGGACTTTAAAGTAACCCCTCGTTCTCTAAGACGATAGGGTGCGCTTTTAGACCTAAAGGGGTCCGGATTGAACCCGCCCGCCGTTGCAAATCGGGGGGTCCACATAGCTGGGAGGATGCATCAAACACCGGTGTTTTTTGGCATTCCTTAGGGATATCCAGATGCTAAAAGCTAATGACAATGCGGCTGGGACACCTGGAAAAATTGCAAACAGAGGGCCGATGGAAAAGGCCACGGCAATGGTAATCACTGCCAAAACCGCGGTCATCACGAAAGCTCCGATCTGAACGAGGCCACTAAGATCAGGGCCTTCGCCCAGGTTGCGGTACCCAGCGCAGTCTTCCTCGAAGCGACGGAACTCGGCGCAGATTTTCTCGTTTCTTTGAGATCGGTTCCTCTCTGGAACCGTCGCGGCATTGGTGTTTTGAAACTGTTGCCGCTGGGAGCCGGCCATGTCGGCGGGCGAGAGAGCAATCGCTTGCCGGAGAGCCCCTAGCGTTCCAGACGCTTGGACTTGAGAATTAGAGTGGTCAAAAACTTCCCGGGCTTTCCTATGCTGCCCATCGTCCGTTAAACCCAAGTCTGCTTGAAGTTGAAGCGGCAGAGTTAAAGCCGCCATAAATGCAGACAATAAAAACAGCCCTGACTTTTTGATCATCATCGAATTATCTCCTTGGCAACGAGAGCGTCTCCGTGGATAATTATAACACAGCACCCCCGTCGTTTAGAGAACGGCGGGGGCAAGATGGGAACTCCCAAGCTTAGTTCTACGTTCCGTCTTATCGTCTGATTTTCGCATTTTTTTAGGCGCTCTTTTTTTAAGACTGGACATAAAAGTCAGGCAAAATGGAAACCTAAAGGCCTCTGATAATGCCGAAAAGTTCCAATCCCATCATTCCCTAAGACGATGGGGACAATTGCCCACCAAAAAGCCACTTCTCCCACAACCCTGCCCCGGAACAGCGGTAGCAGAATTGAGGCAAGACTGGCGGGGACGACGGGATTTGAACCCGCGGTCTCTGCCTTGACAGGGCAGCGTGTTAAACCAGGCTACACCACGTCCCCAGAACCTTCTCATTATGGTAAAAAGTGAACGATTGGAAAAGGCCTTGCTAAGGGACTCCCCCAAAAGCTAAAAAAATGGGCGATCTAAATCGTTAAAAAAATGAGGTAAAGGATTATGAAAAATAACCTTCTTCCAGGGCTTTCTTTTAATTTCAAAAAAACTACGCAAGCGGCAGGCCTAGGATTCTTTCTCTGGGCCACGCTCTCGGTGGGATGGGCCGATGATCCCGCCCAGCCCGCGGCCACGACCCCAGCCGAACCTCCGGCGGCCGCGGCGCCGTCAACCCCGATCCCAGCGGCGGCGCCCCAAACGCCGGCAACCGCTACGGTGGCGGAACCGGTAGTCCAAACCCCAACGAACGCTTCCCCTGCCCCGATTCAGCCGCCCCAAACGCCGGCCACGGTTGTACCGGAAAATCCGCCAACGGCCACGCCGGCTCCGGAGGCGAACGCCAGCGTCCCCCCTCCCGCGCCGCCGTTGCTGAATTCTAAAACAGGACTGCCGAGTTGCGTTAGTAATCTTCAGGCTCTCGTGGATTTGTACACGAAAAAAACCCAAGAAATAAAAAAACTTCTTGAAAAATCTCACGGCAGACTCCGTTCTCTTCTTGAACAGGAGGCCAGTATTCAAAACGACATCAACGACGTTAAAAAAGAAATCGCCTCGGAGCCCGCGGACACTAAAAAAGGCAAACAGGAAATCGCGCGGTATGAAAAACAAATCATCCGTCTTAAAAAACAGCTCAAAGAAGCTAAAAAAAATACCCAAAAACTTTGCCAAGAAGTTGCCGAGGAGATTTCCGAAATCGCCTCGGAACACCTTCAAGAAATTAAACAAGTCTTCAAGGACACCAAAAATAAAGTCCAATACGGCGACAAGGCCGATGAGGACGAGGAGTAATCAAAATGACGAACAAAAACTTAGTGTTAGGTTTCCTGCTGGCGGGAAGCGTCTCGGCCGCGATTCTCGCTTTCAATAAAGCGAAAGTATCCGCTCAAAATATCGGACCGGAAACATCCGCCCTGAATCTGGAACGCCTATTTCAAACCTCCGGCCGGGTCAAAACAGACGCCAATGAGGACCTGGAAACTCGGATTAAGAGCTTGGAGTCAAAACTCGATGACGCGCAATACAACATCAGGCGGCTTCGTAGCGATCAGCGTTACCTGGAAAGCCGGATTACCCGGCTCGAAAGACGCGTGCCCTAAGAGCCTTATTTTAAAGCCATGGAATTAAATAGCCGGGAAAAAACCTTGGCTTCAGCCGGCGTCATTCTGGGCGTTTTCCTGGCCGCCATCGAATCCACGGTCGTGGCCACAGCCATGCCTACGGCCACGTCGGCCCTTGGCGGCATTTCTCTGATTCACTATGTCTTCGCCGTCTATTCCCTGGCCACCGTCACGACCATCACCATGTGGGGAAAATTAGCCGACATGATCGGACTGCGCCGGACATTCTGGGCCGGTTGCCTCATATTTCTGGCGGCAAGCGCGCTCTGCGGCATAAGTCAAAACATCTACCAGCTCATTGCCTTTCGCTTCTTTCAAGGAATCGGAGCCGGAGCCATTTTTCCCGTGGCCATGACGACGCTCAGCGCCATTCACTCTCAGGCCAAAAGAGTCAAAATGCAAATTTATCTCTCGGCCGTCTGGGCCGTGGCCTCGGTCATCGGTCCGCCCATTGGAGCCGTCTTGACCCAACAATTCTCCTGGCGATGGGTGTTTTACCTCAACATCCCTTTCGGCGCGCTTTCCCTGTTCCTGGTTCAAACCGGACTGCGCCAATACGGCGACGGACAAAGCGCGGAGCGCCGGCCTTTTGACGCGAAAGGCTCGGCCTTGAATGCCCTCTGGATCGTGCTTCTTTTAACAGGGATTGCCGTCAATAAAAAAGGCCGGTTTCTTTTCGGGCCGGCCGCGGCAACGGCCTTCGTGAGCGCCTCAGCCCTTGCCGCTTTTATTTTCTTTCGCCATCTATCCTCAGCCAAATATCCCTTTATTTCCCCCTCCATGCTCCGGCACCCGATTTTCATCAAGGCCGGCGCCGGCAATCTTCTTATCTGCACGGCCATGTTCGGCGCCATGGCCTACGTTCCCCTCTTTAGCCAGGCGGGTCTCGGCGAAACCGTCATCGCTTCTGGACATACTCTGACCTTGTGCCTCCTAGGTTGGATCATCACCTCGGCCGTTGCGACCCGAATTTATTTGCGTATCTCAGCCCGAACGCTTGCCCGCTTCGGCATGGGGGCCATGACCCTGGCCTTCGCCGTGCTGGCGCTTGGACACGAAGGCGTCACGGTGAACAGGCTTCGAGCCTGCCTTTTTGTCGTAGGCGCAGGAATGGGCCTCTGCTTTGCTCCGCTCCTCTTGGAAGTGCAAAACGCCGTGCCGCGCCGGGACCTGGGTTCAGGCACGGCCACATTGCAACTCTTGCGCAATTTAGGAGGGCTCATGGGTGTGAGCCTAATGGGCACAATTCTGGCGATGAACTGGGATCGCTCAGGCCCGACCGGCGCCGGACTTGTTTCCCAATTCCAAGCCCACGAAGCCATGGGTAAAGTTTTTATGGCGGGAAGCATCTTCGCCCTGGCCGGACTCCTGTCCGTCTGGAACCTGCCGGTCCCTAAAAACAAAAGCCTCTCGGGCCAATAGCGCGAAGGAAACTCTTTACTGACTGGTGGGCCCGGCGCGATTCGAACGCGCGGCCACCCGATTAAAAGTCGGATGCTCTACCACTGAGCTACGGGCCCAAATCAGTTAATATTCAACAGTTTTAAGCTACTATCCAACAAATCTTTTTCTGCCTTGGGACGGATTTGGGACGGATCAAAATAAAATTGCGGCTTAACCGCAGTCATTCCCGCGTCAAAAATCTCCATGTTAACCGCCAAATGGCTATTGGCCAAATGAGCGTATCGCTGCGTCATCTGCGCCGTGGCATGACCCAAAATACTTTGAAGAGGATGATAATCCACATACCAAATATTACCCCTTAGCCGGAGAGACCCCATTCCTTTCGTTTTATTCATGAAAAGCTATTTTACCCTATAACCTTGTGCGCATTAACCCATCGGTCAATTTCCGCCACCTCAAAACGCAGCACTCGTCCAAATTTTACGATGCACGAAGAGGGAATTTTCCTTGTGCAAACCCAAGTATAAATCGTGCTTTTGGGCAGGCTTAAATAGCCGAAGAGTATCTGAACAATTATAAAATATCGGCTTTGGATATAATCAGAATAGATCGAATGGAAGGAAAATTTTAAGATCCGGCAAGCATGAGGCTCAAAGATATGCCCTTGACAGGATTTTGTGTCTTAACAATCGCCGCAATATTAGCGGCGGCTCCACCCGAAAAGGGATCTCGAGCGCGGGACCTCGGCATTGTAATCGGCCGGTATGCCCCAGGACACCATAACGCCATCACCGACGTCGCCGGCATCCGAGTCGGCCAAATCACAATCATCGAGGGCCGGGGACGGCTGGTCCCCGGCAAAGGGCCGGTGCGCACCGGCGTTACGGTGATCGTGCCCCACAATGGCGACATTTGGCAAGAAAAGGTTGCCGCGGGTAGTTTTGTTTTAAACGGCAACGGCGAGGCGACGGGTTTGATGTGGCTTCAAGAATCCGGCATCATCGAAACCCCGATCGCCTTGACCAATACCCTGTCGGTTGGCATGGTGCAACGGGCCCTTGTTGAATGGATGCTCCAAAGACATCCCGACATCGGCATAACGGACGACACGCTCACGCCCATCGTTTTTGAATGTGACGACGGCTTTTTAAACGACATTCGCGGCCCGCACGTCCAAGAAAAACACGTTTTTGAAGCGCTAAAAAAAGCTTCGTCCGGTCCGGTTCAAGAAGGTAGCGTCGGGGCCGGCACGGGAATGACTGCCTACGAATTTAAAGCGGGAATAGGAACAGCCAGTCGCCTCGTGCCGGTAGACCAGAGCACCTATACAATCGGCGTTCTCGTTTTGGCCAATCACGGCGAAAGGCATACGTTCAGAGTCCAGGGGATTCCTGTGGGAAATATGATCACGGATCGAAAACCCAAGGTCTTCTCAGATGGTTCCATCGTCATCGTCGTCGCCACCAATGCGCCGATGGAATCCCGCCAGCTTTCTCGACTCGCCAAACGGGTAGCCCTGGGCTATGCCAAAACAGGCGGGGTTTCGCATCACGGTAGCGGCGATATCGTCATCGCTTTTTCCACGGCAAACAAAATTCCGCACTATCCCAAAAAAGCGCTCACTGAATGGACTATCCTCTCCGACTTTTTTCTTGACGATCTCTTTGAAGCCGTAGCCGACGCCACGGAGGAAGCCATTCTTAACGCGCTCATGGCCGGACGCACGATGGAAGGCAGGGACGGCAACACAGCCTACGGCCTGCCTATCGATGAACTGAAACAACTTCTTATCCAAAAAGGAATCGAAAGGGGACGATGATCATCGTAGGCTCAAGTTTTAACTTAGCTCGAAAAATTCAGTTGGGTCGTCATTCCTGGTCAAGCGGGAATCCAGTTCCGCCGCTATTTATATTGAGCTCAACATAAATAGCGTTTGCCCATGAGTCAGGACCTTGCCTCTATTCTTTCCGCCCGCTTAAAACTCTTGAGTCTGAGCGCATTGCTCACCACTGAAACCGAACTCAGGGCCATGGCCCCGGCCGCGATCATAGGATTGAGCGATGGCCCGCCGAACACCGCCAAGAGCCCGGCCGCGATCGGAATGCCGACGCAATTGTAAGCCAGCGCCCAGAACAGATTCTGCTTGATGGTGCGCAACGTTGCCCGACTCAAAAATACAAGATCGAGCGCCCCCAAAAGGTTACTACGCATGAGCACAACGCTCGCCGATTCCATGGCGATATCCGTGCCCGCCCCCATGGCGATACCGACGTCCGCCTGGGCCAGAGCCGGAGCGTCATTAATGCCGTCTCCCACCATTGCCACCTTTTTTCCGCCCTCTTGAAGCTCGCGTATCTTTTTGGCCTTATCACAGGGGAGAACATCAGCCAACACTCTATGGATACCGACCGAGCGAGCGATCGCTTCGGCGGTCCTTCGGTTGTCCCCGGTCAGCATGACAGTCTCTATGCCGAGCGCCTGAAGCCTGAACACAGCCTCCTTGCTCTCCGGTTTTGGCTTATCCGCGATCCCGAACAAACCCGCGAGCTTCCCCTCCACGGCTACATAAATGAGCGTCTTGCCCTCATCCTCGAGCCGGCGGGCCTCTCGCGCCGGCTCCGCGATCACGCCGCGCTCCCTCATAAGCCGGTCGCTACCGATAAGAATCTCTCGCCCACCGACTTTCGCCTCGATCCCATAGCCCGCCAAGGCGCAAAAATCCGTCAATGCCGGAACAGCCAACCCGCGCTCTTTAGCTTGCGCAACGACGGCACGCGCCAAGGAATGTTCCGACCCCTGCTCCGCTCCGGCCGCTACTGCGAGCAGTTCGTCTTGCGTCAAGCCTCCCTTGAGCACAATGTCCAACAACGAGGGCCTGCCCTCGGTGATGGTCCCGGTCTTATCAAAAACAATCGTGTCAAGACGGCCGGCCATCTCAAGGGTCTCGCCCCCCTTTATGATGATCCCAAGCGAAGCTCCGCGCCCAGTTCCCACCATGATGGCGGTAGGCGTGGCCAGACCGAGCGCGCAGGGACATGCGATAACCAACACCGCGATGAATACCTTCAGGACGAACGGAGCCGATGCGCCGGCCAAGGCCCAGAGCAAAGCCGCGACCAAGGCGATCGCGATGACAACGGGCACGAAATACCCCGCGATCACGTCCGCGATCCTGGCGATGGGGGCCTTGCTCCCCTGAGTAGCCTCGACCGTGCGGATGATCCTGGAAAGCACGGTGTCCTTGCCGATCCCCGTAGCTCGCAACTTAAAAAATCCATGTTGATTGATCGTCGCCCCGGTCACCGTGTCGCGCGGGCCCTTTTCCACGGGCATCGGCTCGCCGGTCAACATTGATTCGTCCACGCTGGCGCTCCCTTCGATCACCTCTCCGTCCACGGGCACTCTCTGGCCCGGTCTCACGACCAATGTGTCCCCGACCCGCAACTCAGAAAGAGACACCTCGACCTCCCGGCCGTCCCTGATTACGCAGGCGGTGTCCGGACTCAAATCCATAAGCCTCTCCACCGCTTCGCAGGCCCGTCCCTTGCTAAGGGACTCCAAATATTTTCCCGCCAGAATTAAAGTAATGATCACCCCAACGGTCTCGTAGTAGAGATGCATGGCCATTGCGCCGCGGCCCGCGTAGATGAGCCAGGAATTCCATACGCTGTACACGAAAGCCGCGCTCGTGCCCACCGCGATCAAAGAATCCATGTTAGGATCGGCGCGAAACAACTTAGAAAATCCGATGATGTAGAATGCCCGTCCCACGATCATCACGGGCACGGTAAGAACAAGTTGAATCATGGCGTAGCGCAGGGGACTGTGCGCCAATCCTAGGGCCGCAGGCAAAGAGAACCCTGTCATCTCAACCATCGCCAGCACGAACAGCGGCAAAGAAAAAGCCGCCGAAACCGCCAGCTTCCGACGCAAAACCGCCAATTCCTCGTTTTTGCGAACCCGAGGCGTTTTCCCCCCCTCCTCCATCGGGAAGACGCCATAACCCGCCCGCTTCACCGCTTCCTGGATCAGGGACAGCGGCGCCGCATCCCCCTGAAAAACCACGCACGCGGTTTCGGCCGCCAGATTGACGTAGGCGGATCGAACGCCGTCTATGCCGGAAAGCGCCTTTTCAACGCGCCGGACGCAAGACGCGCAGGTCATGCCTTCCACGCGCACGTTCAATTCCGATCCCATTGGCCCTCCCAAGTCTCCATCAATCTCATGAACTCATAAATCTCCGCCTCGATGCGCTTCCAGAACGCGGAACCGCGCATTGCGTATTAACTCATTTTTCTTAGCGCTCTATACAGACCAATAAACCGCCGCTTGCAATTCTTCACCCCTGCCTGCTAAAAACATAAGGTGGATTTTTGCGGCCTTTTGGTTTAAACTTAAGAGGTATGAAAAAATATGGACTCACGGCATTGATTGCGGCAGGCCTGTTATTGGCCGGCGACGACATTACTTTTGCCAAAGGAAAAAAATCCCGCCGCGCTGAGACCGCGATTAACGATGTCACCGCCGAAATTGAGCGCGCCAGGAACGAAAGGGGCGGACAAAAACAGGAACAGACAGACAAGCTTTTTGAAAGCATGCTCCATCAGGGATTTTTAGATGAAGAGTGGATCACTATTAATACCGGCATTACGAATTTACTTTTGGACCGGGATGTTTCCGACCACTATGTTGCCGGCGCTATTCATCGCTACATCAAATTGGCCAATATGAACACTTATGCCGCCACCTTCTTTTTAAGAACCGTTGAAACGATCGCCAGGGAACGAAAATCGCGGTCCGTGCGAAGAAACGCGGCCGTTGTCTTTGTTAATTTCATGAAATTCGTCCGCCCCGGAGGAAGGGAACGAGGCAAAATAGATTATTGGCCGGCCATCAGCGCCATCAGCGCCATGCATGAACTTTACGACGACAACCCCGATGATAAAGAGCTAAGGGATACCGTTAGAACGGAAATTATGGAAATGGCGATCGCGGAGGAGGAATCGGTCCGCCTTTATCAATCCGCCCTGAATTTTCTTTGCTCCCGTTTTGACAGCATTGTTACCCTGGTCAATGAGGAACGCGAAAGGAGGGACCTCCCTGCTAAACAATGCCGGTAAGGGAATTACTCCAACCGGTTTTGTGGTCATAAAATTAGGTCTAAAGTCCTATGCTGATATAGGACTAAAGTCCAATGTAATTTTTTAAATTTCCTATACACTTTATATAGCCATGAAAACAATACTAATTATCGCCTTTTTAGTTTATTCGCCCGACAAGGCCATTTGGGCGCAAGAGTCTTCTGCGACGCAAGAAACCCATGGCCGACAAAAAGATGCCGGTCCGGCGCCAAGCGAGACGGTTGACACGGTCTATCCCCAGGTGGAAGCCTATGCGGACAACAACGCAGGTTATGCCGGTTTTTCCATTGGAAACCTGTGGGATGCATATACTCTGGGTTTTCGCACAGGAGCTATCAGAGGAGGGCCCATGTCCTGGAGCCCTTTTACAGCCGCTATTGTCGCAGGGGAATATGCCGGCGAAAACCTGACGCTCAAGGGACAGGCGACATTCGGCGGCGCCAGTATGAACCTCTCCAAAAACGACCCTGCCGCTCCTTTGCAATTCGGCCGTAGCCTGATGACGGCAGGCCTGGGCTTAAACGGCAGTTATTTATCGCGTGTAGCGAAGGATATTGTTTTAGGTCCCTATCTCGGAGCGGATCTTTTTTGGGCCTTCCAGGATACGGCGACCGATGGAATCGGCGGTGGAAGTGACAAGATGCCCTCTCAAAATCCCATAGAATTCAATGCTGGCATTGCGGCAGGTTCCGATATAAGCGCCAATACGCGACTCAAGGGAATTACGGGCGTCAATTTTGACGTTACAAATGCTGATAACTTCCGCAATAGAACGCCTTCTGGAATGCCGAACAAAAGCGTTACAGTCCAAAACCTCTCGGCCAATGTGGCAGTTGAACAGAAATTTGGCGATTCCACTTTAACGGCCGGCGCTCAAGGCAACATTGGGCTGAACCAGCCTTACACTAATCTGCGGCCATACGTGGCTTATAGCGATCCGAACATCGGAGTTGCCGGAGCAGGCCATTTTCAGTGGAGTCGAGACGCTTTTGCGCCCAACGAACAGGGCGGTGGATTAAGGACTTCGCTTAATGTCGCCGATTGGTTTATCGTCGGCTCATGGGCCGGCGCCAAACGCGTAAGTTTTCCCGGCGCCTCAGCGGACACCGATCGGATAGCCTTTGAAACCGGCCTTTCGTTTTCAGGACAATGGGAACACAAAGAAAGGGCAAAAACAATCCGCATGGAAACGCGAACACGCTCCGAAGGCAAATCAAGTCAAGCCCCCGGCCAGGATCCCTGGGCGCTTAATGAAAAAGTTTGGAATTTTGCCAAATCCTCGGAGTTCAATAACATGTTCTACCAGGTCCTTGAAATTTCCAAAGATCATGATGAATTTGTCGGCGCCCTTTCCCGTGGGTGCGAAGGGATTATGCCCGGCCGGCAGAGTCTTTGCGTTTTAGCGGTGGCGGCCACGCTGACCCGATACGCAATGAAGAACAATTACAACCACAAGGAGAATGACGGGGTTCTGAATACGAATTCCGTGGATGAAATATTCGACTCCTGGAGCTTGTCGTATCAAGATGGCGCGCAACGGCCCGTGCTTGTCTGCACCGGCGCGGCGCAATTGGCCGTTAAAACAGCGAACATGATGGGCGAAATCATGGGAATTCCCATTGAGGCCCGCGCTGTCAGCGTTTTTGGGACCGAAGTCGGTCATTCGGTGCCGGTCATACGAACGCAGGAGCACGGGCTTGTCATCGTGGATTGGGGCCGGATCCTCCAGCCTCCTCAAAAAACCGCGGATCCAAAAGAGATTGCGGCTTGGTATCAAAAGAATAATGGTAGCCCTTCAATTCATCATGATCTTCGTTGCAAAGACGGAAGCCACTGCTACTACTTTTCGTCTGAGGAAGGTAGGGTTATTAACCAGGCCTTAAATTTTCATAACCTGCCACAAAACCCGCAAAACGCCATTTGGAACGATTTTGACGATCAACGCGGAATGCGCGCCGTTGAAAGCGTGGAGGACGACTTGGACCGACAATTAAATCGCTGACTTGGATTTTCATAGGATTCGCAAACCTGAATTTCTTTAGCCATTTGAAGTTACACCGCTCATCCTGAGCTTGTCGAAGGATGAGCCAAGGCGAAGTTCGCGTTTTGCTCATGGTTCGACAAGCTCACCACGAGCGGCCTTCCTTGGCCACTTCGATTGTCTAAAGAAATTCGCAAACCTTATCCGCTTTATCCGCCTTCTTCCGTATGGCTGGCAGGGTTAAAACACTCTGGGGAATCGTTGACTGGAGAATTGATCAGGCTTGAAACCTCGTAAACCTCAAAAGGACCGCTGGGCGCCGGAGTCAGAAGCGGCACGAGCGCGCAAATATCCTTTAAGCGGGGATCAAGCCATTTGGCTTCATCCTGAGGCCGTAAAATAACAGGCATCCTCTCATGGATCGGTCGCATGAAATCATTGGCCTGCGTGGTAACGATGGCAAAGGACTCCATCGGCCCCCTTGAGGGATGCTCCCAAATGTCCCAAATTCCGGCCATAGCAAAAGGCTCGCGGCTTTTAAGGGCAATGCGCATTGGGATTTTCTTTCGGCCACCCTCGATAACCCGCCACTCATAAAAACCGTCCGCCAAAACCAGGCAACGCCGTTTCTGAAAAGAGGATTTAAAGCTTGTCTTTTCCATTAAGGTCTCAGCCCGGACGTTAAACGAGCCCTCGCCAAAAGAAAAATCCTTGACCCAGGAGGGGATCAGCCCCCAGCGCATGGCTTTGAGATATCGAGATTTTCCGGCCACGGCCAAGGGGACGACCTGTCCCGGCGCAATGTTATAGCGGGGCCTGATGTCCAGGCTTGCCAAGTCAAGGCCGAAACGATTCCTCAAAACTTCAAAGGAAGCGCTCTGTGAATAACGTCCGCTCATGGCTATTGTTCGCCTTGGCCGCCCTTGTTTCCAAGCGGCCAGCCCCGAAAATAAAACCGAACGCCGAGGGCGCCGTCGAGGCGCGTGACGAACAAAGGAATGAGCGTTAAAGTTGGGGCCAGTTCGACAAAAAACTCGATGGGATAGCGCGCGGTCCAATAGTCCGCGCCTATGACGAGCCGCGGACCAAGCTCCAATTGATGATTCCGGTATTTCAGGCTCCCGCCAAAACCGGCCTGGGCCGTCAACAGGCCGCGATTAAGAGGAGGAAAAATTTCGTCCCAGTGCCAAAGCATATCCCCATAAACGGCCGGACCATGGCCGTATCCAAAGCCCGCTTGGACCGCCTGCTTTTCCTTGAGCCAATACTTTCCCGAAAGCCCCATGGGGCTACCCAGAACAAAACCTATTCCGGCATTGCCCTGGCGCTTTAGGGTCACGCCGTTGGGATACGCGTAGGAAAGCGCGGCCCGGGCCGGCAAACGCGAGACAACCAACGCCAAAACAACAAACCAAACCTTACGCCTCATTAATTCGTCCCTATTATCCCTAAATGGCGTCCCATCCAGTAGGCCAACAAAAAATCAACGCCGCTATAGCGGTTCCCGGCATGGCCGTCGAGTTCATAAGGATTGCGTTGCCATATGATATCCGTATTAGGACGGCGCCACGCAGGCAAGGGCTGACGGCTCCATCGGCCAACCTTCTCAATAGATTCGTCCTCTGAATTTCGCACATCCTCGCGCCGCTTAGGAAACCGAAACTCCTCGAGCATCTGAACGGCCTTCTCTTTTGCGGAAGGCTCAAGCGTAAAATATCCTCCGTATACGAACGCAAAAAACGAATTTCCTTCCCTGCAAAACTTGCCCATCAGTTTGTCCAGACCCTTCATCCAATAACCGCGCCACGCAGGGTCGTCTTCCGTGGCTAAAAGAACATAATAATTCATAAACGCCAGATGCTGATTAAACTCCTTGGCATACCATAAAAAATGAACCTCCCCGCTGGCGGCGATTTTTCGCACAATGGCGTTGCTAAAAAAATTATTTTTCTCAACGGAAAAAACTTCGTCCCCGCCGGCCGCCCGAGCCAAGTTCAGCAGGGCAATCGCCGTCAACAGACGCGGCGGCGTCAGCGCCCAGCCGCTAGGCCGGTGGTCCCCCCATCGAGACGGGCGAGCGTCCGTGTTCAACAAACGGTAGTTATGCTTGATGAAGTTGCCGGCCAATTCAACGATAAGGCGCTTGGCCTCGCCGCGCGCTTCGGCGTCGCCGAATTGATAAGCCGCGTTTAATCCAAAAACGATCCCTGAAAGCGAAGAGCCGCTCGCGTCATCCACCCAGGAATACGGATGTCCCTCATGATAGAAAGGATGCCTCAAGGCGTCGCCGGCGGCAGGATCCACGCCGCGCACCAAATACGCCTCCCCGTAGCCGGCCTGAAGAAGGACATGGCCCTGTAACGCTTTTTTCAAGAATCCGAGGGTTCGGGTGGATTTTGTAACGGCATATTCAAAAGCGCGATACGCCGTATAATAACCCTGCCAAATCGCCATGTCCCCCAGGTCGTTCGGAATCTGGCTCCAAAAAAGGCGGCCCGAGTCGCGTAAAAAATACCTCTCGATCTCCTTTTCGAACAGCCGCGCTTTTCCCGCGAGACTACGCCGGTCCGCAATATCCGGCGGCCGGGTAAATTCGCCGAAGGGTTCGCGCCGATGAGCTAATTCGGCCAGCCAAAAGCTCGCCAATTCCAAATCCCAGACAAGAGGCTTTAAAACCTTCAAGGGATTGCCGATTATCGGAGCCTTTTCTTTTTTAGCGGCGCACAGAACCGGTCCCAAAAGAAAGACGCCCAGGGCGACTAAAAAAAAACGCCCAGGGCGAAAGAAAATAAAAAATCGGCTCTTCGTTGAATCCCTCACCCTACCCTCTCCCAAGAGGAGAGGGCAATGCGGGGGCCGGAACCAACAGGGAAACGGCCAATGCCAAAATCAGGCCGCCGATCACGTCGCTGGCCCAATGCTCGCCCAGATACACCCGGGTCGCCAACATCAAAATAATCAAAAGAATCAACGTTAAGCGCGTTATTATTTGATTGATCAAACCCGAACCAAAAATTCGGAACCGATCAACGATAAAAATTAAAAAAGCGGTGCGGAACATGTGCCCGCTGGGATAGCTTCCGGGGCTATCCATTGTAATTATGCCCCCTGACAGGAACTCGCAACCGCGCTGAATCTCATCGGGAATGGGCATTTGAGGCAACCAAAATTTCGCCGCCACCTCCACGATCGTGCCCAGGGCCATGGCCCCCAAAAAAAACAGGCTCTGTCGCGGTGAAAATTTCAGCCAGAACAGGCCGGCCAGAATCAAAGTGACCAATCCGGTAAACTCGGGCGACCCAACCCAATTGAACAAAACAGCGCGACAATCCGTTTCATGGCCGGCAAAAAACTGCAAAACGCGCGTGCACCACAAATCAAACTGATTCAACAAACCCAACGCCGTCACGAGGCTCAAGCCGGCAAAAGCGGCAAAATGAATAAGGCAAGGATGGCGCCAGTCAAAACGGAATCCGGGCATGGCCCTCACTGCCGGCGCCGAAGGAGTCCGGAGATCCGCTCGAGCTTTTCCTTCATGTTTTGGCGGTAATCCTCCTCTGGAGCGTACTGGGCGATCCACTCAAAAATAGCGATAGCCTTTCCAATCTGCCCTGTTTTGAGATAAATATTGCCCAAAATATTTTTCAGCATGGTCGGGCACTCGGGGTAGGCGTAAACCTGCTCCAGGAGCTTGAGCAGTTCCGGATAATTTTTCGTCTTTTTATAGGCAATGGCGGAAAGATTCAAGGAATAAGCCCAGTATCGAGGATCCTGGACCAGGGCTTCTTTTAAGAGTCGCACCGCCTCCTCATCCCGGGACTCGTTAAACGCCAACGCCGTTGAGGCATAAAGGATGGCGTAACGAAAAAATGGATTGATTCCCAAAATACGCCGCGCCAACGGCAATAAATCCCTGTACACGCCGGTATCTTTGTCCCAACCGGAAATCGCGCGCCAATTATCGGCGGCTTCGTCATGGCTACCGTAATAAATCAAAAGGTCCACCATGGCCATATCGGCGGCCACGCCCCGAAGCCCAAGAGCCACTAACACGAGATCACGGGTCCCGCCAAGCGAACCGCTGGACGCTCGGAAGGCGCGAGGTAATTCTTCGGCATAACGCTCGAAAATTACCCGCACCGTCAACACGTTGAGCGCTAAAATGGCTCCGGTAGCCAACGCCAAAATTTTCATTACGGGAGTATCTCGGCGCGGGAGAAAATATACGCCGAAAAAGCCAATAGCGCGATTGAATAAATAAGAGCATACGCCGCGGAAAAAACAAATTGGGCTCCTGAAAACACAATAGCCCCTCCTAAAATGCCGTCCATGTGATTAGCCGTGGAAAACAATGAAAAATTGGGCAAAAGATAGGCCAGGGGTTTAATCAAAATAGCCGAAAGAACATCGGGCCGGGCGGACCGATCCAAAAGCGCCTTTAGCAGATGCATCACATGAGCGCTGGCCCAAACAAGCAGGCAAGAAATAAAATAGCTCGCCTGAGACGTCGTGGCCAAGGCCAACAAAAAAGCGACCGCCAAAACGATCAACAATTTAAAATAAATCTCCGCGAAAACCGCCAGGTAAAGCCAGTGCCATTGGAAACCCTTGACCGCGATCAGGCCGGCCAGGGTTCCCCCCATGACGGCGAGCCCAACGGCCAAAAGCGCGCCGATGCCGAAAAACCGCCCGGCCAAATACTCCCAACGCCGCAGGGGCCGCACAAACAACATTTCAACGCCGGAGCCTTTCTTGACGTCCTGGCGTATGACGCGGTAAGCGCTCCCAAGCCCAATGGCCAAACCAAAAAGTTCCAAGAGGGCAAAGGCGATATCCCGAAAAAAATGGTCCTCAAAACCCTGCGCGAGATTCGTCAGAACCAAACCAAAATAAAGGGTCACGCCGGCGAAAAGAAACGTGGCATTAAAAACCTTGGAGCGCGCTTCCTCCAGCGTGGTCAAATGGGCGACGGCGAAGATTCTTCTAATCAACGGCTTGAGCGCATTCCAAAAAGTGCGCCTCAAGAGATTTAGGCGAACCGGCCTGCCAGTCCTCGCGCTCGAGGATGCGCGAGAGGCGATTGCCCGCGATGATAGCGGCGCGATGAGAAATCTTTTCCACTTCCCCGATCGAATGAGAGGAAAAAATCACGGTAATGCCAAAATCCTGATTCAGCTTCAAAAAAAGCCCGCGCATTTCCACGATTCCCAAAGGGTCAAGACCGCTCGCGGGTTCATCGAGAACCAAAACCTTTGGCCGGTGCAAAATCGCCTGGGCCACACCCAGGCGCTGGATCATGCCCTTGGAGTAACCCGACGTTTTACGCTCAGCCGCGCGATCGAGCCCGACAACGCGCAAAACCTCTTCAATACGCCGCTCAAGTCCCATGCGGCCATCGAATTTTGACCGGTCAATACGGCCCAAAAAGCGCAAAACTTCGCGCGCCGTCAAAGCTCCGGGAAAACTCGCGTTCTCCG
Source organism: uncultured Elusimicrobia bacterium (assembly GCA_964357255.1). Classification (GTDB taxonomy): domain Bacteria; phylum Elusimicrobiota; class Elusimicrobia; order JACQPE01; family JACQPE01; genus JBBTIS01. The sequence goes on along the minus strand of CAYHKQ010000025.1, from coordinate 6,104 downwards.
GAAGATAACCGATTTGCGCCCGGACGTCAGGACAAAACGCCGCCTCTTGACCCAGGACCAACGCGCGGCCCTGACTAGGCCGAATCAGCCCCAACAGAAGCCTCATGGAGGTCGTCTTGCCGCTTCCGTTTAGACCCAAAAGGCCAAAAATTTCCCCTTCTGAAATGGAAAAGGATAAATCATGAACACCGGAAACCTTCTTGCTTTTGAAAAAGCCCGGCAGGCGATAAACCTTGGAAAGGGACTCAAACCGGACGATGTCCATGGGAAATGGCCGGAACAGCCGGCCGGCAAAGATTGGCCAAGGCCTCGATGCCGGCCTCAATATTCTTTTTCGTAATAGCGCCCATGTGAGCGATACGGAAAATTTTTCCCTTCAAATCCCCTTGGCCGTCGGCAATCGTAATTTTATTTTCATCGCGCAATCTCTTTAAAACCTTGCTGGTCACAAACCCCCCGTCGAAAAATTCCTGGGCCGGCCGGCAGGCCGTGAGCACATTAGACGGATTTCTTGAATATATCGAGCACCCGAGCCGTTCGCCGACCGCGCCGCGAGTCCAATCAGCGAGATCCTTGTAATGCGCCCAGCGAACCTCCATGGTGTCTTTGACAATTATGGACAGCGCTTTGGCCAGTCCTGTCAACAAAGACACGGGAGGGGTAAACGGGGTTTCGGGAATCTTCTTCGACTCTCGGTAAAAACGTAAATCCCAATAATAACGGGGAAGACCGGCGCGGGACATGCGATCGAGAGCCCTTGGACTCACGGAAAGAAAAGCGATCCCCGGCGGACACATGAGCCCCTTTTGACTGCCTGAAACCACCACGTCCAAGTCCCAGTCATCCTGCCTTAACTCCTCGCCGGCCAAGGAACTGACCGCGTCCACTAAAAGCAAAGCCTCGCGGTCTTTTAAGGTCCGGCTAATTTCCCGCAAAGGATTGAGCGTAGCCGTCGAGGTGTCCACGTGCGTGATAAAAACGCCGGCAATTTTACTCTCGCGGCGAAACACCCCGAGCAATTGATCGGGGTCGAGGGCGCGACCCCACTCCTGCTTAAAATGAACGACCTCGAGTCCGTAAGCCTTCGCGATCGCGGCCCAACGCTCGCCGAACGCTCCGATGGAAGCCACGAGAACTTTGTCTCCGGGCGAAAAAAAATTAACGACCGCGGCCTCCATCGCGCCTGTGCCGGAACTGCACAGCACAAAAACTTCAGCGGCTTTGGTCTGAAAAACGTATGCCAAGTTCTCGAAAACGCTATTTAAAATTTTTCCGAACTCCGGCGTGCGATGATGCAAAATAGGCCGGCCAAGTTCCTCTAAGATTTCATCAGGAACAGGGGTTGGTCCGGGAGTCAATAAGCTGTACATAACTTCTTTCATGTCCCCAGCGCCTCGCGAAGAACTTCATCCATATGTTTGACCGGAATGATGGCCATGCTATTTTTTACTTCATCAGGAACCTCGTCAAGATCCTTTTGATTGGCGTCGGGAATCAAAACGGCCTTGATGCCTTCGCGATGGGCGGCGATGAGTTTTTCGCGCAAGCCGCCGATACCCAAAACCCGGCCCATCAGCGTCACCTCGCCGGTCATGGCCAGATGGCTCTTGGCCGCTCGGCGCGTCAAAAAACTCGCCAAAGCCGCGGCCATGGCGATGCCCGCGGAAGGGCCGTCCTTGGGAATGGACCCCTCCGGCACATGAAGATGAAAATCATGATTTTTCAAAGTTTTGAGCTCAAAGCCCAAGCGGTCCGAAACCGAACGCACGTAAGTAAATGCGGCTTGGGCCGATTCCTGCATGGTGAGGCCTAATTTTCCGGTCAGCATCAAATCGCCCTTGCCCGGGACACTGGCCACCTCAATGGTCAAGAGCTCTCCTCCATGCTCGGTCCAGGCCAAACCCGTGACCACCCCGATACCATTGGCCGCCACCCCTTCTTTTTTATGCTTCTGGGATCCTAAAAATTTAAAAAGGCCGCCAGGATCATCCAGCGTTTTCTTGATCTTTTGCGGCTCCAGCCGCGTTTTACGCGCGCCACCCTTGGCCCTGGGATTCTGATCGAGCGAGGAGGCCGCCTCAAAAGCCAATTTTCTGGCAATGGCCGCAATTTGCCTTTGCAAATCCCGCACACCGGCCTCCTGCGTGTAATGCTCAATAATTTTTTCAAGGACAGGATCAGCGAATGACACGTCCATAAAACGGCCCAGGCCATGCTCAGCGATCTCCTTGGGAATCAGGTAACGTTTAGCGATTTCCTTCTTCTCGCTCAAGGTGTAGCCGGAAAAACGGATGACCTCCATACGGTCCGTTAACGTCGGAGGGATCGAATACGTCGTGTTAGCCGTGGTCACAAAAAATACGTTCGAGAGGTCAAAGCCGACATCGAGATAGTGGTCCACAAAATTCTTATTTTGCTCGGGGTCGAGCACCTCCAAAAGGGCCGCCGCTGGATCGCCCCTCCAGTCCGTGCCCATTTTGTCAATTTCGTCCAACAAAAACACGGGGTTCTGCGTTTGAGACTTCCTGATCTGTTGCATCAAGCGCCCGGGCATAGCGCCGATGTAAGTGCGGCGATGCCCTCGAATTTCAGACTCATCGCGAACCCCGCCCAAGGACATTTTGATGAATTGCCGCCCCATGGACCTGGCAATCGAGCGCGCCAAAGAGGTCTTGCCCACGCCTGGAGGACCCACAAAACACAAGATAGGGCCCCGCAGTTTCTCATTTAAACGGCAGACAGCCAGGTACTCCAAAATCCTTTCTTTGGCTTTTTCAAGCCCATAATGGTCCTCTTCCAAGACCCTGTCGGCATGGGTAAGATCAAGGTTATCCTTGCTTCTTTTATCCCATGGAATCGCCAAAAGCCAGTCCACGTAGGTTCGAATAATCGCGGCCTCGGGCGAATACGGCGTCATTTTTTCCAGCCGGCCGAGTTCCTTGTCGGCGGCCTCCCGGGCCTCAACGCTCATGCCAAGTTTTTTAACCCTGGCTTTTAATTCATCCAAATCCTTGGCGTGATCATCCTTTTGGCGGAGCTCTTTTTGAATCGCCTTCATCTGCTCGTTCAAAAAATATTCTTTCTGGGATTTTTCAATCTGGCCTCGCACGCGGGTTTGAATCTTTTTCTCCAAATTTAAAATGTCAATCTCCCTGAGAACCAGGGCATAAAGTTTTTCAAGACGAGCGCCCGCGTCCGTCATTTCCAAAAGCTCTTGCTTCTCGGCGATTTTAAGCGCGACATTGGCCCCCATCACATCCGCCAAGCGGTCCGGATCCTCAACGTTAAAGGCTAGGGCCGACGCCTCCTGAGAAACACGGGGATTCAACTGAAGATATTGGCTAAAGGCATGGCGCGTCTGGCGCACAAGGGCCTGCGTCTCAGTCGTGGGTGACACCGGAACAATCTCAAGCGCTTGAACATCAGCCTCCAAGTAACCCGCGACATTGACCCTCAGGTCTTTGGCAACGGCCCGATAAAGACCTTGGACAAAAGTTTTGACGGAACCGTCGGGAAGCTTAAAAACCTGAATGATTTCCCCGACCGTTCCAATTCCGTAGAGATCGCCGACTCCGGGCTCTTCCACCTGCGGCGACTTCTGAGCTAAGAGCAAAAGACGACGACTATAGTGGGAGGTTGACGCCTCCAGGGCCCGGACGGACTTTTCCCTGCCCACCGCGACCGGAAGAACCATAAACGGAAAAAGAACAACGTCGCGGATAGGAACGACCGGAAGAATGGTCGCGTCGGCTACCAACGATTCGGGCGCGGCTGACGCCTCGGGCCTATCGTTTTCTGGTGGAGATAATTTCATCAATAATGCCGTACTTCTTGGCGTCCTCGGCGCTCATGTAATAATTCCGCTCGGTGTCGGCGCGCACCTTATCAGGAGTTTGCCCCGTATGCTTGGCGATCACGTTAATGAGCTTCGTCTTTGTCGAGGAAAGCTCCTTGGCCTCGATGTCAATATCCGTCACCTGGCCGGAAAGCCCGCCGCCCATAATCAACGGCTGATGAATCATGACGCGGGCATGGGGCAAGGCATAGCGGTGGCCTTTTGTGCCGGCCGCCAAAAGAACCGCGCCAAAAGACATGGCCATGCCGATGCAAATCGTCGTTATCGGAATCGTCACGTATTGCATCGTGTCGTAAAGAGCCAGTCCGGCCGTCACCATTCCGCCTGGGGAATTAATGAACATCTGGACCTCCTTCTCCTGATCCTCGGATTGAAGATAAAGAAGCTGGGCGATGATGAGATTGGCGGAATCCGTCGTCACCTCGCCTTCATAACCTCCGACAAAAATAATCCTGTCTCTCAATAACCGCGAATAAATGTCGTACCCCGCGGCCGCGCCCTGATTCCATCGCTCGATGACTGTGGGAATAATTGTCGGCATAGATGTTAAACCTCCACCTCTTGAATTTTTGCGTTTGCTAAAAGAAAATCAAAAACCTTGTCCATTAAAATGTCATAGAGAACGGAATCCCTGTTTTTCAACATCGCCTCACGCTGTTTTTCATCGTGCGCGGACTCGATCCTCTTATTAAAATCATCCTCGTCAATCTTGATGCCTTCGCGCTTGGCAATGTCCCGAACCAAATAGGCAAGACGAATTTCATTGGCGGCTTCAATGCGGTACTTAACCCGCAATTCGTTGTCATGTTCCGGCGCAATCTCCCTGCCCGAAAGGGCAAAAAGCGTCCTGGCGCGCCCCAACAGTTCGGAGGCTCTGATCTCCAACTCCGCCTCCGGCACATCAACGGAATTCTCCCTCAAAAGCTCGGCCGTGATTTGATCGCGCAAAATTCCCTGAGATCTGGCTTCGAGGCGTTGATTCAAAACCGCGCGGACTTCCTCTTTCCACTTGGCCATCTGACCGGCATATTCCTGGGCCTCTTGCCCACGCCCGCAATGAGCGCCCTCCATGCGCTTGAGCTCCAAGAGTTCAAGTCGGCCCGCCATCGTCTTGCCTTGAAGTTCAAGCGTAGGACAATCATCGTCAATCGGCATCTCCCAAATTTTTGACTGGCCGGCGCCGAGCCCCTCAAGAGCTTCGCGCATTCCCAAGGGAAGGCACTCCTCATCCACGCTGATGAGTTCCTGCCCCCATTGCAACAACGATTCGCTTGCCGGATCGCCGGAGGCGCCATTGAGCCTGCCCCCGAAACGCGCGCTGATTAAAGCCCAGTGGCCGGCGTTTTCCCTGGTCTTTTCCTCGATCGGAACCAAATACTGAGTCTCGCTCTCTTGGAGAAGGCGTCCAAGCTCAACCTCAACTTCTTCCTCGCTGATCTTGCGCCGCTTTCTCTCCAAAACCAATCCCTTGTAATTTTTAACAACCAAGGAGGGTTCGATCTCGAACACCGCCTCAAGACTCAAGCGCTCGCCGAAATGATAATCCACCTTGGAGACAAGCGGGCTGTATACGATTTTAAGATCCTCTCTTTTAACAATTTCCTGCACAACGACGTTAGCCACTTCTTGCGTCACCTCGCGGCGAATCCAGGAGCCAAGCTGTTCTATGACCACCTCGTCGGAAATCCGGCCGCGGCGAAAGCCCGGGAGCTTGGCCTGATCACGCGCAATAGCCACCCATTTTGATTCAACCGCCTTAAGCCGCTCGCCTTTAAGGGAGGCCTCATAACTCTTCTTAGTCGGCCCTGAAGCCGTCAATTTTACTTCCGCGCCGATTCCTTCGGTCGTAAAGTTCATAGTACTGTGAATTTCATCAAATTTTTTCTATCTCCTAACTCCTGCGACTCTTAAGCCCAGTCA
>CAYHKQ010000025.1:0-228 GCA_964357255.1 uncultured Elusimicrobia bacterium | reverse complement strand
CTCTTGTCGCTTTAGTCGCCCCGGCCGCCCCTGTTGACTGCGCACGAGAGGACTTCCGCTTCTTCGCGCCGCTACCACGCGGCGCTCGGGCGCGGTCCGGGGAACCCTCGCTTCATCACCCGCCGGGTGCGCTCGGGTTCCCTTCAAGTCCTCGGGCTATTTTCCTAACCCCGGTCACTCTTGTCGCTTTAGTCGCCCCGGCCGCCCCTGTTGACTGCGCACGAGAGG
>CAYHKQ010000024.1:0-28456 GCA_964357255.1 uncultured Elusimicrobia bacterium | reverse complement strand
GTACTAATCCCCTGCAATTGGCTACCAATGCCACAGCCAGATTAACCATAGATTCTGACGGCAACGTTGGTATTGGAACTTCGACTTTTGATGGCGCGAGCGATAAATTGGTTATCAGCCGCAATGGCATGTCGACCGGCGACGCAGTTGAAACTATATTAGGTGATCGTTCTGTTTCTAACTCCGCTTTACAAATTCGCTATGAGCACAATTCGACGGAGGGCAGCCGGCGTGCCTTATTTTTTATGCGGGGCGATAACACGGCCTCTGGCGTAGGAATTATTCTTAAAAAAGGCGGTAAGGTAGGCATTGGAGCCAACAGCCCGACAAGCCTGTTGCATCTGCGCGCCAGTAGCGCCAAACTTACGATTGAGGACACGGCGGCGAGCCCCCTTGACACCATTCAGTTTGGTCCCGATGGTGGCGCGGAGGCGTCTTTTAAGTGTGATCGCAGTAGCGCCCATACATTCACTATCGGTCATGACGTTAGCGGCTATCAAATCAAATTTGATGGAGGGGGTGGGCCTATTAAAATCGGTGGAAATACCCAGTTCTTAAAGGTCACGGAAACTTTCATTGCAGTACCGCTGAGCTCTTCTGCTCCCACTGTTCTGCTCCCACGGGAGAAAGCGGAGCTATATATTACGATACTGGAACCAATAAACTTCGAGCTTATATTAATTCGGGCTGGAGGGATATTAATTATACCTGAATAGATTTCATGCCAAAGAAATTTGTGCGTTGTCCCTTTCTCCTTGTTTATCTATTTATTTCGTCAATAGGCCCAGCAGTTTGTTGGGAGTGGCGCATTGGGTATGAGCCTTTCTTGGTTAAACAATTTAATAGCAAAGAAACACGCGTATATTCGGGTGGAACCCAGTTAAGCTCCACCTACTCTGAAGAATCTGAAGGGCTGGTCTTTCATCTAGTATCCCTTCGGCTTTCACAGGGTTTGATTCAATGGCCTAGCAATTTATGTCTTTCCACGGAATTTGGCATTTCAGCCAATCCGTATCCTGTAGAAAAACAGTGGGCTGTATCTGCCCAAGCCTCCAATTTTTCCGGCACCATTATCATTCCGTATAGTACATCAGGTGGCTATTGGGCCAGACATTCGATGGGATTCGCGCCAGATGGCATTGACCGAAGTCTTACCGAGGAGGCTTCTTTGATGCGTATTCCTGTGATGTTGCATTTGGATAAAACTTCAGCGTTAGATTCCCTAGAGTTTTCTGGGGGCATTAGCGGCGGTCTTGAATTCATGAATTTTTCGATGTTAAGAAGGGCGCAAGGCTCTAATTTTACCGAAGAGAAGATATCTCAGTCGCATATAGCGAAAACCTTGGGCGTGACCGCTGGAATGGCGTATAATTTAAGTTCCAGTTCAAAAGTATTTTTTGACTTCGGATTTAATGGCGTTGCTGGTTTGTCTAATTTTCCAGTCCGAACTAATTTTAATTTTGTTTTTAATGACGGCTACCGCTTCGACGGCCTGCGCTATAACGCCAAGCTCGGGGTCTCATGGAAAATCTAAAGCCTAAGGAAAAGGAAGCCGTTGGCCTTATCAGCAAAGAATCCCTCCAAGACCGCCTCATGAAGCTCCAGGAGGAATGGAACAAAGGTCAATCCCTCCTCCAAAGCCTCCAATCCCAAACCCAATCCACCCAAGCCCAAATGCTCCGCATCGAAGGAGCCATAGCCCTTATCAAAGAACAGCTCTCACTAATTCCGGGGACACCCCACTTAATTTATAGCCCCAGCCAAAACATTGGCCTTTGGTTTAGGTCCTGGCTTTTCCTTGCGAACACCCTGCGCCAGCTCCTAAGCCCGCAACCGCCGGTTCCCGCGTCAGACAAACAAAATGCCTCCGCATAGAATCAAAGTCCAATCTGACATTTCGCACTTGACACACACACAGCGCTTGCCGTAGGCTTTGCAATTCGGCAAGATATGCTCGGTTAGGGCAAGAGCGTAATCATTCGTATTGTCGGATATTGGTGGAATCATTTCTGTCGCGTTTTTTTATTGGTTTTGAGGGCCGGCGCGGATTGCTGTTTGGCCTCGCGGGCGCGGCGGCTCTTTGCGTTTGGACCGTATTGCCGGCCGGCGCCATCGGCAAGACGAGTCTTGACCTCGAGCTCGACCCTTATTACACGGCGTTCGGGCTGAGCGTGCCTTTTCAAGAGGGATCGGACGAGTCGGACGTTGAAACGGATGAGCTCACGACGTATTCGGGCATGCTGGCTCGCGCGATTGTGCCGCGTTTCATGGTGATCGAGGGGAGCGTCAATCCACTGCCGCTTTTGGGCGCCGTTGTCCGCGATGAGTCCGAATCGTTTTACCGCAAACAGCAATCCGGCGCGTCGTTTAACCTGCTCGAAGCCGCGACCGCCGGGTTTGAAGAGCCGTACGCCCTTTCTGTTTTTTTGGGCAAGGTGATTGATTTTTCCAAGGGGACCAAGACTCTTGGGCGCGCGCAGAAGGGGTATGTCGGTTATTTGTTCAGCGGCGGGAATTATCACATCATGAATCTTCTGGTTGTGCCGGATAACTGGGTTGAGGCCGAGTGGAAGGTCAAGGGCGATCAGCAAACGCCAAGCCGCAAGATGAGCTGGAGCTTTCGTTTTGGCGCTAAGATTCACGGCAATCCGGAAATCCAGGATACCTACTACCTCGGGTTGCGTCGCAGTCGCACGGATTATAAGACGACCCGTTTGTCGTTTCTGCTGAGCAGTTCGTTCGAGTATCGCATTGACCTTGGCCGGCGCGAGCGCAGAGCGCTGAGCCACTTTATTCTTGTTGAAAAGAATTTTCCCGTGACTAAGCGGAATTGGACATTCAGCCTGGGCATGGGGTACTTGTGGGTCGGCCAGGATAAATACAGCGGCGCCCTGGCCCAGCGGCGACTGAACAATGAAACGCAATACTTGCTTAGGCCAAATTTAAAGTTTTAGCCGGCCGGCCAATAAATATAAAAGGTCGTCCCCTTGCCCATCTCGCTGGACACAACGATATGTCCGTTGCCTTGCGCGACAATGCCGTGCGTTGTGGCCAGCCCCAAGCCGGTTCCCTTACCCGGCCCTTTTGTCGTAAAGAATGGTTCAAAAAGATGTGAGAGGATTTTTTCGTCCATGCCGCATCCCGTGTCGCTGATTTCCAGAAGGGCGTAGTTTCCGGGTGGGATTGCGCCGTAGCGATGGGGCAGGGTTTCTTGAACGCGGGCATGGGAGGTCTTGATGTTTAGGTGTCCGCCTTCGGGCATGGCGTCGCGCGCGTTGGCGGCCAGATTAAGAATGACCTGGATGATTTGTGTTTTGTCCGCCTCGATGATGGTTGTTTCCGGAGCAAGGGCAAGGGTTGTCTTAATGGTTTTTTCTAGGAGACGCGCAATGATTTTTTCATTTTCCCGGATGGTTTCATTGAGGTCCACCGCTACTTTTTTGACGGGTTGATTGCGGCTGAATGTCAAAAGTTGCTTGGTCAATTCAGCGCCCCGATGGGCCGCTTTTTTAATTTCCAAGACGTCCTCGCGCCTTGCGTCGCCCTCTGGAATGCTCTCGAGCAGGAGGGAGCCGATGTTTAAGATGGCGGTCAGTAAATTATTGAAATCATGCGCCACGCCGCCGGCTAGCCGCCCGACCGCCTCCATCTTTTGCGCTTGATTGAGTTGGCGTTCGAGTTCCCTGTTTTCTGCAGAGGCTTTATTAAGCGCCAGTTTTGATTTTTGTTGGCGTAGTATGAACCGGCTCGTGAAATAAACCGTTAAGAAGGTCATGGTTCCCATGATGAGTCCAAGAATTTCGCGCGATTCGCGCGAACTCGGGAGCGGCCATAAATCAGCGCGTGGAAACACAGCGGGGAGTTGATGAAGGACCATGAGGATCAGGAGGACCCCCAGGAACCCGAGCCGCCAGTCTTTGATGCGAATTAGAAGCGTCACGGAATAGATCGCGGCTATTATGCAGGTTATTAACGATATTAAGACAATGGTTTCCATAAAGAGTTGCGTTTAGTAAATCTAGTTTGCGGACAAGATTCCCGTTAGAATTAATAGCGGCACCACGACGGCCACAATGGCCTCACCGGCGATTAGGCCGGAGGCCAGGGGCGTGGAGTGTTGTTCGGCCTGCTTCGGCGCTTTGCGGCGCCAGACGTCATCAATAAGACCTCCCAGAAACATAGTCACGATGTAGATGCCGGGAACGAGCATGCCGATGCCTACGCCGGTGGGAGACGGTATCCATTTTTTCCATTTTTGCTCAAGAATCGTGAGCAAAATTCCCAGGGCCGTAAATATCACCAAGGCCCATAGGGCGCTCGTTGGTATCGAGGAAATTCCTTTGGACAATAGTTCCGCGAAGCCCGCCCATTTAACGGAGATGGGAGAGGACAGGCCTTTTTCGCCGCCGATGCCGTAGGTGCTACGCAAGAGGGGGTACATCCATGAAACGGCCGCGGCCCCCACGGGCACGCCTAAAAGCTGGGCGAAGGTCATGTATTTCGGCGACGAGCCGATAATGAGGCCCGCCTTGTAATCTTGCATCAAGGCTTCCGACTCTACGGCGATAGTGCCGGTGGTGCCGCTGGCCGTCATGTTGGCCGCGATATTGCCGGGGGAGAGAATGCCGAAGACGCCCTGCATCATATTGGAGAGAGCGCTGATGGGTCCCCAATTGGTCTCGCCAAGAACGCGCAGGCCGACTAGCATGAGGGGTATGGAAAATATGATGGCTGTGACGGTATACCACACAGGCATGCCCAAGACGAATTTTTGAACCATGATTAGGGCTATGGAGGCGGCCGTTATTCCAGCTATCACCCAGCGCAGGGGGAATTCATGGCTTTGAACGGAAGCGCCCGAAAGATTGCGGAAGGTTTTGACCAAGAGTCGCCAGCGCAGGAAGAGCGCGGTAAGTCCGCCCGCCACGAGCATGCCGGTCGCGGGCCACATCACCCAGCGCAACACCAATGTCCTGTCGAGCCGTTCAATTATCCCGAAATGTAAAAGGAGTTTTGCGGCAATGACCCAGGAGAGGATCGTTCCCAAAAGCATACTGGCGTTAATGCGCATGCCCACGAGCATGCCTGAGCCAAGGCTCAGAAGGCTGTAGCTCACGCCGACATACATTTTAGATCCCAGGTAGCCCCATGTCCACGCGTCGGGCAGGGGGAGTTTGCTCCAGAGCCGGCCTACGGAAATATGGGATTCCTCCCGCAAAATCATTAGTAGAGCGGAGGCCAGGGTTCCCAGGCCCATGAAGCGGGCGGCGTCTTGAGACTCCTTTCCCCGCGAGTCTAAAACAATGATCGTTTCCGCCGCGGCTACGCCGTCGGCGTAGATGAGTTTTTCATCCACGACAAAGTGCTGGCGCATGGGCACGGCGAGCAGGACTCCGAGAACGCCGGCCGCGGTAAGCCAGGCAAAGGATTGAAGGGGGGTGAGCCTTAAGGAGAAGCCCAGGGCCGTGTTCATGGACAGCATGTCGAAAGCGGCTAAAAGCACGCACATGAAAGCCGTTTGCGCGGCCGAGGTGCCGGCTGTCTGGACGATGTTATTTTCCCATCGCGTGAAGTTGCGCGAAAAAAGCCCCAAGCCGAGAAAACCGAAAAAGGCGGCTACCACGGAAACATTTGGCCCGAAGCCGAGCTTAAGGACGATATAGGGATAGGACGCGCCCATCACCGCGGCCACGATAAGCCCGGCGGCCACGGCGCGCGGCGTAAACTCGCGCGCGCCCTCGGGCTTGCATCCGATTGTTTCATGGCGGGAAACGGACGGGCCCTGCGGCGGATGTTGTTTGGAAAAATGAGAATCTTTTTGTTCGTCTACCGGCGTTGCCATGAGCATGACTCCTTAATACTTAACGAATTTTTGTAATACTTCAGCGGATTGAAGTAGTCAAAATAGCCGCTCATGGTGAGCCTGTCGAACCATGAGCCAAGACTGCGGGAACGCCCATCCTTCGACAGGCTCAGGATGAGCGGGAAACTTCAGACCGCTAAAGTCTTACGAATTTTTTACTGTTGTAATTTTTATTTTACACATTCGCGCGTTGGCGTGGGTGTTTTTAAAATAAGTATATTCTAGAAACGGTCGCGCGACGCCTAAATTTTCAATTGGCATTTTTGTTGCAGATGAGTAATAAAAGAGCAGGGATATGCCGGAATGGCTGTTTTTATTTTAGGAGGTAGCTATTATGTTAAAAGACGTAATCAAAACAAAATCGAACAAGTTCGGATGGAGTAAATCCGGCCGGGAAAAGGCAAAACCAATGAATGCAATTAAAGAGGAGGCAAAACCAATGAATGCGATCAAGGAAGCGGAGCGCGTTGTTAGGCCGGGATCGGCACGTTTGGAAGTGACGGTGGATTGTCCGCATGAAGGGGAAATCATCGTTTCATCTGAGTATACCTTTCGTATCGGGACCGTTCCGGAGGCATTGCGCGTTGAAGTGTCCTTAAACCGCGGCGAATGGCAGGAGTGTCGGGAATCACTGGGCCTATGGTGGTTTGACTGGTCGAATTACGCCCCTGGCGGGTATCGTCTTGAGGCTAGAATCCATGCGGAAGGCGGTAAAACAGTTGTGTCCCTACCGTGCCGTTTTCGTGTGGTAGCCCCCGATAGCGTCAATTAGGAGAATGATTAGTCGCTGATAAATTCCGCGCAAGATTCATTCTCTCTCCAGTCCCATCTTTGATGGGGCTGGAGCAATTTGTTATATAGCTTTGTATAAATAAATCTATATATTGTCTTTTTAGACTCAATTTGGAGTTACTAATTCTAAATATATTTTTGCTCTAAACATGAGAAAAGTCAAGGAGCATCATCGAAGGGGGCGCATTGCCTGCGTCTCGGCCATAATCTTCCCGGTTAGTTCTGCCCACCCCTAAACAAGCGCCTTTCGATGAGGGTTCAGAATAGTCAGGTTTGAGTTAAAATATATTGGAAGGCGCTTGATTGACATTTGATATTCAGCACATAGCGATTGTGGTGTCCATGGTGTCCACCTTGGTCATGATGATGTTTGCCTGGGCCACGTGGCAGATCAACCGCCGCCAGCATCAGTATCAATATGTTCCCTCCACGGCCATTTTTACAGGGCATGGCCGCGCGCCTATTTCCGGCGACACGGTTTTTTGGTGTCTGATCGTCAATAACAGCGATGTGCCCATCGTTATTAAAGACGTGCGCGAGGAAATCTCGCATTCGGGCGATGCCGAGGTTAACTTAGGATTCGCTTTTCCGGAAAAGGGTTCCCAGGGCCTCTATATCAACCAATTTCCTTGGGTGATCTTGGGCAAGCGCTTCGCAATTTGGTCGCGCGTGATTTTCGTTTATCAGGGCGCCACGAATCGAACCTGGGATACGGCCGGCGGGACGAGCGCTTTTCGCGTTAAGCTCGCTATTGACACTTACGATAAAATTCGCGGTCTTGAAACGGAGCTTGTTGAAGTGCAGGTGACCAATCTGCCGGAGCAGGAGCCCTCATTAAGCCGGTCCAGCGCCGGCATGTCCTAGGAGCGGCATACAAGTCTCCTAGCGGTTTTTTAGACCCAGTTTTTTGAATCCAATCCAATATCTTTCTGAAGAATTCCTGATCCTGGAACATTTCAACTCTTTTTGAGATAACCTATTTTAGAGTTTAGGATAATCATTAAAGTTGTGGCAATTACACGTTGGCTCAAGACGGCAGGCTGGATTTTTATTCTTCTTTGGTATGGATTTTTTCTTGCCAGAAAAACGGATCTGACCACCCAGGATATCGGCCGGCATCTTAAAAACGGAGAGCAAGTTTTCGCCGCCGGTTCGGCCGTTCTTAAAACGAATTTTTATTCCTACACTCATCCGGAATTTTCCGTCATCAATCACCATTGGGGTAGCGGGCTGATTTTTTACGGAATCGAGCGGGTGGCTGGATTTTCCGGTCTTGCCCTGTTTTTTTAGCGCTCAATTTTGGCGCCTTTTTATTGGTTTGGCGCGTGGCAGAGAGGGATGCCGGGTTCGGGTTTTCCGCCCTGGCGGCGCTTTTGATGATTCCGCTTTTGGCAGAGCGGCGGGAAATCCGCCCCGAGGCGTTCAGTTATTTTTTTGCCGCTTTATTTTTTTCGATTCTCTGGAGGTTTAGGGGCGGGCGTTTGGCGCAACGTTGGCTATGGCTTGCGCCGGTCTTGGAGATTTTTTGGGTCAATACCCATATCTATTTTTTGCTTGGACCTTTTCTAATCGCAGTATTTTTTCTTGAAGCGCTTTGGCTGCGGCGCGGCCGCGAGGCGCGAGCCTTGGCCATTATTTTTTTCGCGGCGCTCGCGGCAATTTTTGTAAACCCATTTGGGATTGACGGCGTTTTGTATCCATTGGGCATTTTTAGGAACTATGGATACAGGATTATTGAAAACCAATCGGTCTGGTTTTTGTGGCCTTTGGTAACCAAGCCTAATCTGATTTTGTTTCCAGCGGTTTTTACCGTTACATCGGCGGCTTTGGCTATAGCGTTATGGAAGAATCGCGGGGGCGTTGGGCTGGTTTTGCCTGTTTTGGGCGCGGTTTTTGGCGTTATGGCTTGGCTGGCGATACGGAACATGACGCTTTTCGCATTTTTTGCCATTCCTTTACTAGCCATTAGCGCGAGATCTTTTGGTGATCGGCCGTGGAGCTCGGTAATTTTTCGGGCTGGTCTTAGCTCTCTTGCGGCGGCGGTGATCGCGGCGTCATTTTGGGCGCACCGGGCCGGGTTGTCATGGCAAAGTTTCGGCTTGGGTCTTTATCCTGGCAATAATCAGGCGGCTGAGTTTTTCAAGGGGGCTTTAATCCGGGGTCCAATTTTTAACAATTATGACATTGGAAGCTATCTGATTTATCATCTTTTTGCGCGCGAGCGTGTCTTTGTGGATAACCGGCCGGAGGCTTATCCGGCTTCTTTTTTTAAGGATGTTTATATTCCCATGCAAGAGAAGCCGGAGGTTTGGAGGGACATGGACCGGCGCTATGGATTCGGCGCCATAATTTTCGCCTGGCATGACGCGACGCCCTGGGCTCAGCAATTTCAAATTGAGCGGATCGCCGACCCGCGGTGGGCTCCGGTTTTTGTTGATTCCTTTGTTTTGATTTTACTCAAACGCAACGCGGCGAACAGGCCGGTCATTGAGCGTTATGAAATTCCCAGGAGCCGTTTTTCCGTGGTCAAAAATTTATGAGCCAAAATAGGAGATAATGCCCTATGCCGTTGCCGGCGCTTCGGGCTTTGGACATTTTTCCGATTGAGCGTGAGGGGCGGACGTATTTTTGTTTGAAAGACCCGCAGGGCCTCGCGGATAAGGTCGCCTTGTTAACCACTCAACAATTTTTTATCGCGGCCTGCCTCAATGGCCGGGCCGAACCGGCGGACATTGCGGCCATTTTTGCCGAACGATTTCAAGATGCGGTTCTTAAGACCTCTGATATCGAGAAGGCGGCGGCGGTTCTTGACGAGAATTTGTTTCTTGATTCGTCTAAGTTTCGCGAGCATTTGGGCCGGGTCAAAAAGGAATATGCCCGGCTTACGACGCGTCCGGCGGCGTTTGCGGGTTCGGGTTACGAGGCTGACCCAATAGCTTTAGCCAGGCGTTTGGAAGCTTGTTTTGAGCCACCTGGCCCCGGCCGGATTCCCGATAGCAGACAAGGCGATCTTGTGGGCCTGGTGGCGCCCCATATTGATTTTGGCCGAGGGGGAAGCGGCTATGCTTGGGCCTACCGGGAGATACCATCGGCGCCGAGCGCCGATCTTTATGTGATTTTTGGCGTGGCCCATGCCGGCATCGGCCTGCCCTTCGCCCTTTCGCTTAAAGATTACGAGACTCCTTTCGGCAAAGCCCCTGTGGACCGCGATCTCGGCCGGGCGTTCGTTCGCGAAGCGGGAAGGGATGTTTTGGAGCACGAACTGGCCCACCGGACGGAACATTCCATTGAATTTCAGGCCGTCTGGTTGCGCTACAGGACGCGGGAATCGAATCGGTCCTTTAAAATTTTGCCTATCCTCTGTTCTTCGTTTTCAAACGGCAATGGCTCGGTTGATTCCACCGCGCAACAGGCGCTTGAATGCCTGGAAGTTTGTTTGAAGAACTATCAAGGCCGGGCGTGCCTGGTGGCGGGCGTGGATTTAGCGCATGTGGGGCCTCGTTTTGGCGATGAGGAGCCGGTTGACAAGCTCATCGGCCCAATGGAGGCCGGAGATCGCGCGAGCCTTGATCGCGTTTTGGCCAAGGACGCAGAGGGTTTCTATCGCTCGGTGATGGAGGATGGGGGGAAACGCAAGGTCTGCGGCCTGGGGGCTCTCTACGCTTTTACCTGGCTTCTAAAGCGCCTTCATCCTAACGCTCAAGGACGCCTTCTTTATTATAGCCATGCGCCTGACCCGGCCGGCGGCGAGGTTTCCTTCGCGAGCATGGCTTTTTATGAGAATTTGGTGAAGACTTAGGGAGGTGGATGATGAATAGACACGCAATGTTGATGATGGCGGGGTTTTTGGGCCTTGCGGCGGTCCTGGCTCAGGCTCAGGGCGATCCGGAAAAAGCCAAGGCGGCGGAGCAACTGAACGAACGGCAAATTGATGAGAGAAAGCGCGAATTAGATGACAACCTGGCCAAACGTATCGCAGGGATCGAGAAGCGTTTTGCCGAGAGCCAATCCTTTCAGGTTCAAATAAAGGATGACCGGATCGCGTTTGAGAAAAAAATGGCCGAGGATAAGAAGGTTTTTTTAGATAGTTTAAAGACTATGAAGCCTGATGAGCGTAAGAAAGCGTGGCAGGACTTTGATCAGGCTCATCGCCAACGCAACGAGGAGTTCCGCAAGATTCAGGAAACCAAACGTCAGGAATTCCGCCGCGTCCACAAGGAGGAGAAGGTCGAATTCCATAAGGAAATAAAAAAAGATCGCCAAGGGTTTCGTGAAAAACAGAGCCGCGAGCGCCGCGAAGCGAAAGACCCCATGAAACACAGCCCGGCCCAGGGCGCGCCCGGCTCGGTTAAATAGAATTATTGTAACTACCCAGGTCCTCCCTCCTCGTCATTCCGGCGTAGGCCGGAATCCAGACCCTCTTAATCTGGATACCGGCTTTCGCCGGTATGACGAAGACAAAGGGACCTGGGTAGTTACGAATTATTTATTTTTTTTAAAGAATCGCTCAAGCCAGCCCATGATTCCGCTCCGGTGAAGGGGGCAGGGGGCGGCGGGCTGGGTTCCGGCGAGAAAAATTTCCTCTCGAGTTTGAGGGCATCCCGAGGTGGCCGCGAGTCCTGAGAGGATGTCAATTTTGAGCGTCACCACGCCTTCGGGTTTGGCAAAGGGGCGCAGAGGGTAGGGCAAGAGAGCTTCCTTCATGAAAGCGGCCCAAATCGGCACGGCGTCGCGCGCTCCGGAGGCGCCGATGGCGCGGTATTCGTCGTCCCCGGCCCATACGCAGGTGACGAGTTCGTTGGTGTAGCCCAGGAACCACGCGTCGCGTCCGTCGTTGGTGGTTCCTGTTTTGCCGGCCGCGGGCCGGTTCCAAGCCAGGCGTTTTAATACGGCGCTTGCCGTGCCTTCGCGCATCACGTCTTCAAGCAATGAAGTCATTAAGTAGGCCAGCGCCGGGTCAATGGCCTGGCTTCGCTCAAGCGGATGAAATTCCAGGACCGTGCCCTCTGCGTCCATGACTGATGTGATCAGGCGCGGACTCACGCGAAAGCCTCCGTTGGCCAAGGGCGCGTAGGCCCCGGCTATTTCCCACGGGGTTACACCCGAACTGCCGAGAGCCAAGCTTAAATTGTTTTCTAACGGGCTTGTAAATCCCATGCGCCGGGCAAAATTTTTAATGGCGTCCAATCCGGTTTTTTCGGCCAGATCGAGAGTGGCGCAGTTTAGGGAATGAACCAGGGCCTCGCGCAACGTGGTCGTGCCGTGGTAAACGCCGTTAAAATTTTTAGGTTGCCAAAACCCGCGGCCCGGCTTTTTATATTTTTTTGGCCCGTCCCAGAGCTTGGCGGCCGGAGTGAATCCTTTCTCCAAGGCGGCCGCGTAGACAAAAGGCTTGAACGCGCTTCCCGGCTGGCGAAGGGCCTGGGTGGCGCGGTTGAATTGGCTCCGGGCATAGTCCTTGCCTCCGCTTAAAGCCAAAACCGAGCCGGTCATGGGGTCAAGCGAAACCAGCGCCGCCTGGCGCCGGGCCATTTGCACGACGCGCTGGGCGGATTGTTGAAGGATAGGGTCCATGGTCGTGTGAATGGCGAGCCCCAGGCGAAAAATTTGCTCTTCGCTATAGCGCGTCACCATCTGGCGCACCAGTTCGGCCACGAAGTAGAGAGCATCGCTTTGGTGTTGATGGCCCGCAGGGGCCGGTTTGGCCGTCATCGGAGCTTCCAGGGCGGATTTCATCTGAGTTTGGCTGATCGCGCCTTGAGCGGCCATGGCTTTTAGCACGAAATTGCGCCGATTCTTGGCGGCTTGCGGGTCGCGCAAAGGATTGTATTGATAGGGCGATCGCGCGAGACCGGCGATCGTGGCGGCTTCAGGGAGCGTCATCTCGCCCGGCTTTTTGTCAAAGTAAAAGCGGGCCGCGGCCTTGATCCCGGCCACGCTGTAGAGTCCGTCCTGGCCGAGATAAATATGGTTGAGATAGAGAGTCAAAATTTCGCGCTTTGAATAACGCGCTTCAAGATAAAAAGCCAAGGCGAGCTCGACGAGCTTGCGTTTTAAGGTCCGTCGGGGAGTGAGCAGGAGATTTTTGGCAAGCTGTTGAGTAATAGTGCTTGCCCCTTGAAGCCGGCCCCGTTTGAGGATATTGTTGAGAAAGGCCCTGATGATGGCGCGTGGGTCCATGCCGTGATGGCGCAAGAACGTTCGGTCTTCAGCGGCGATCACCGCCATTTTAAATGTTTCCGGAATTTCTTCCCAAGATGCCGGGTCGCGGCGCACCTTGTCCGGGCCGGAGAGCTCGGCCACAAGCTCGGGCTCAAACGCGATTTGACCCAGTTCGCGCCCTTCCTGATCGCTCAAGGCCCAGGAACCGTCTGATTGTTGCGTGAGACGGGCCAAGATTTTTGCTTGGCTCGCCTGGGGAAGCTCAAAGCCTTTTAGGAAAACAGACAGCGTCGGCGCTTCCCAGAAAAATTCGCCCTTGGCTTGCGGTTCTTTTTCCACCGGGCGGTATCCCAAGCGCTTTAAGCGCCCGATCAAATGTTCTGGAGATGGGTGAATGTCGCCGGTTAACACAAAAGGCGCGCCAAAGACCTTGGTGGAGAAACTCTCTCCCAGTCCGCCCAGGACTAAACGCGAGAGCTTCTGCTCCGCATAAAAAATTAAGGCAACGACGCCGGAGGCGCCCAGCGCCAAACCCGCCACGCTCAAGGCTATGAGTATTTTTTTAGTTTTACGTTTAAGACGCCGCCTGGCCACGGTTAATTTTTATTCACCTTTCCATCTCTTGCTCTCTCCACAAGTGGCATCATTTTATTGTTATTTTGCCAAAGAACACGGCTGGATGAACGAAGCCGTTTTGACGAATTTCTTTAGCCATTTGAAGTTACACCGCTCATCCTGAGCTTGTCGAAGGATGAGCCAAGGCGAAGTTCGCGTTTTGCTCATGGTTCGACAAGCTCACCACGAGCGGCCTTCCTTGGCCACTTCGATTGGCTAAAGAAATTCGTTTTGACAATAAGTATAACTTAGGTTAAAATTTCTTATGTTGCCTACCGGCGGATATAGGTATTTTTTTGGGGCAGTAGCGGCTGTTTTTTTGGTTGTTCAGGCCTTTTGTGCCGGCGTATCCGTCGGCCCCAATGTGGCGGATCAGTTTTATCCGGGTGATCCAGCCCAGTTAAGCGCCGCAGTGGAGCAGTATCTCAAAGAGGCCGCGCCCAAGAAATTCGAGGGGGAATTGCTCGGCGCATTGGTTCCTCATGCGGGCTACATTTATTCCGGTCGCATTGCGGCCATGACATTTAAGGCGCTTGAAGGCCGGCAATTTTCTACCGTAATTTTGGTGGGATCCGGCCATTACATGAAAGTGCGTGGCGCCGCGACAATTGCCCAGGGGAGCCTAAAGACACCGCTGGGCGCGGTGAGCGTGAATGCGGAGCTGGTTCGCGAGCTTGTGAAAATGACGCCGCTCATCGAGGACAATCCTAAGGCCTTCGAGCGGGAGCACTCGATTGAAGCGGAGCTTCCTTTTTTGCAAAAAATTCTGGGACAATTTTCATTGGTTCCTTTGCTGATGAACAATTTTGACCCTGCGGTCGCGGAAAAAATAGGAAAGGCCGTGGCCCTGATCGCCAAATCTTCAAGCACATTGCTTTTAGTGTCCACGGATTTTTCCCATTACCCGCATAAGGATTTGGCCGACAGGGCCGACCGTTCGGTGTTGGGGGCCTTGGGGCCCGCCCTGGAAGACCCGTGGTATTTTTGGATGGCGAGTCGTTCCGTTTTAGAACGCGGCGGCACGGACTTGCAAACTACCGGTTGCGGCGAGGCCGGGTTACTGATGGCTCTTTATGCGTTTAAGGAGATGGGGGCTAACCGCGTGACCACCTTGGCTTACGCAAATTCGGGCAGTCTTCCCCATGGCGATTTGGCCCGCACCGTGGGGTATGCCGCAGTTGTCTGGAGCCGGGCCAAAACCCCGGCCCCGGCCGAGCCGGCGCTTGCGCGCCAGGAGAGAAAAATATTATTGAGCCTGGCCCGGCGCAGTATTGAAAATTATCTGGCCAAGAAAGAGGAACCCAAGCCCAAGCTGTGGGATAATCCGGTTTTTAATTTACCGGCTAATGTTTTCGTGACGCTTAAGAGGCGCGGCCTGCCCCCAGGCCAAGCCTTGCGCGGCTGTATCGGCAGCACGCAGGTTCACCTGCCTCTTGCCGAGGCCGTGGCTTATTACGCCATTGCCAGCGCTACTCAAGACCATCGCTTCCGGCCAGTGGAACTTAAGGAATTGGCCGGCCTTCAAATCGAGATTTCCCGTCTTTCCACATATCGCCAAGCGCCTAATGCCGAGGCGCTCAGGGCGGGCAAGGACGGCGTCTGGCTCATTCAGGCAGAGCAATCAGGGCTTTTTTTACCTCAGGTTTGGGAACAAATACCCGGGAAAACAGATTTTCTTGAAGAACTCTGCGAACAAAAAGCCGCGCTCCCCCGCGACTGTTGGAAAAACCCCAAGACGCATCTTTTAACCTTCACCGTCGAAGAATTTTCCGATTAGGGTCTAAAAACAAGCGCTGTTTCGCATTGAACGATCAATCTCGCCAAATGATGAGTATTCCGATACGCAGGCGCGGCGTCTGGGCGCGCAATTTGAGATAATGCCTTGCTCATGTCTGCGCCAAAGAAGATACTATTTACCGGATTCCCAGGATTCCTCGGCAAACGGATCGTGGCGGCGTTGCTTAAGGCTGACGCTGATCTTAAAATTGTTTGTCTTGTTCAAAATAAATTTTTTAGCGACGCCCAAGAGGCGATCGCCCGGCTTGAAAACAGCAGGGTCAGCATCGCTTTGGGCGACATCACGGATCCACGCCTTGGGCTGGGCGACGAATTCTGCCCCCAGGCGGCGCAGGAAATAACCGAAGTATGGCATCTCGCCGCGATCTACGACCTTGCCGCGCCGGAATCCTTCGCCAGGAGAATCAACGTAGAAGGCACTAAAAACATTCTTAACTTCTGCAAGTCCTGCCGCAATTTTGACAAGCTGGTCTACTTCTCAACCTGCTACGTTGCGGGCAAAAGAGTTGGGCTCATTAAAGAAACCGAACTCGACGAGGGCCAAGGTTTCAAAAATTATTACGAAAGCACCAAATTTTTGGCTGAATTAGAAGTGCGAAAAGCCATGACATCGGGCCTACCGGCCATTATCGTCCGCCCGGCGGTCGTCGTCGGCGATTCGACGACAGGGGAAGCGGATAAATTTGATGGCCCTTATTTCGGCATGGAATTGATCACCAGGCTTAAATGGATGCCCCTGGGCTTGCCTAAACTAGGCCGCTCACTGGCCGAAGTTAACATCGTTCCCGTAGATTATCTTGTCAACGCCGCAACGGCGATTTCCCGCAAACAAGAAGCGATCGGCATGACGTTCCAGATCGCTGATCCAAAGCCTTTGAAGGCTTTGGAAATTTATGACATCTTCTGCCGATGGATTACGGGCAAACCGGCGCTTTTCGTCTGCATTCCGCCCAAACTAATGGAACTGACGCTGGCCAGCCCGATCGGCCGCTGGCTGGGGGCTCCGAAAGAGATTTTGACGTATTTCAATCACGGGGCCAGGTACGATTCATCGCAAACAACAAAAATTCTTGATGGAACCGGCATTCGGTGTCCGGACGTTTTGGAATATCTGCCCCGGCTTTATCAATACTGGCTGGCCCACAGAAAAGAACCGGGCCGCCAGGCTAAGGCGTAGGCCTGGGCGCGTCATTCACCCTGCCATCCTGTTTTTACCCACTCGCTAAACAGAAGCCCATAATTTATTTTTGCGCGAGCCTTTTCGTTTGAACCGGGATTCCTCAGTTGACACGTCATTCCCCTCGGGACCACCGGACTTTTTTGTTCCGTCGTACCGGCGAAAGCCGGTATGACGAAAGGTAAGACTTTAGCGGTCTGAAGTTTCCCGCTCATCCTGAGCCTGTCGAAGGATGGGCGTTCCCGCAGTCTTGGCTCATGGTTCGACAGGCTCACCATGAGCGGCTATTTTGACTACTTCAATCCGCTAAAGTATTACGACGAAAGAACTGCGGAATCCGGGTTGAATCCCCCAAAATAACGATAGGGCTGGGCTTGACAAACATTGCAAACAGCTCAAAGATTACATAGATAGCAATCATTTCAAATAGGGGGTTGTCGTTGAAAGCGTTGGGGACGTATCAAATCGCCCGCATTTGCCAGGTGACGCCGCCCACGGTGTGGCGCTGGGTTGAGGAGGGCAAACTTCCTTTTTTTAAGACCGGCGGAGGGCATCGCAGGGTTTGGGCCGAGGACTTGGCTGTTTTTTTGAAAGCCCATAACATTCCTGTTCCGCCTGATCTGTTCGGCGCCGATGGGCCGCTGAATATTCTTGTAGTTGACGACGATGAGCAAATCCGGCGCACAATGGCGAGGATTGTCCGCAAGGTTCGCCCACAAGCCAAAGTGCATGAAGCGGCGGATGGCTTTGAGGCCGGACAGAAGGCAACCCGAATCTTGCCAAAATTGATGATTTTAGATTTAAAACTGCCTGGCATTGATGGAATTAGGATGTGCCGGCTCATCCGCCAGAGCGATCCTGGGCGTCGCATTAAAATTTTAGTGGTCACCGGCTATGTCGGCGATGCGACGAAAAAACAGGCCCTTGAAGCCGGGGCCGACGATTTTTTGGCCAAGCCGTTTGAGATGGACGAGTTTGCGGGCAAGATTGAATTTTTGTTGCGCGGTGAACCGGCCGCAGGAAAAGGTCAAAAAAAATGGAACAAGCAATAAAGAGGGAACAGTGAGCCAAAGAATAAGACGCGCCCGCGCGCGTTTGTTCTGGCGGCGGGGTTTACCGGCGGCTCTGGCTTTTGCCTTGGCGGCGCCGGGGGCGTTGAAAGCCGCAGGGAACTTCTTTGAATATTTTGAGGAGGAGGCCAAGGTTGTCACGGCCTCACGGCGTCTTGAGCCGGCCACGGAGTCGCCGGTTGCCATTGAGATCATTAGCCGCGAGGATATTCGCCAGTCCGGGGCCGCAACTTTTTGGGATTTATTGCGCTTTCGCGTCGGAGTGGACGTTGTGGATGGCCGCAGTCACGACGGCAATCGGGCCGTGGTGTCCGTGCGCGGCAGTCCGCAATCCCATGGCGACTATCTTTTGGTGTTGATGGACGGCAGGAGCGTCTATTCAGGCATATCCTCAGGCGTCTTATGGCAACAAATGCCGGTCCAGATTCAGGACATCGAGCGCATTGAAATCGTGCGGGGGCCCAATGCGGCTCTCTATGGCTCTAATGCCGGCCAAGGGGTTGTCAATATCATCACCATAAAACCGGAGGGCGAGTCGGTTTTCTTGAAAACGCGGGGCGGGTCCCGCCGGGCCATGAGCGGCGCAGGCGCCGTGGAACATACGCTCGGCGATTTTCGCTATCGCTTGAGTCATACCTACAATGCGCATCAAGGTTTTTCCGGTATTGCGGGCGTCCAAACCAGCGATTTTGTTCTTTCTAACACCTCCAATTTTCGCGGCTTTTGGAAAACTTCGGACCAAACATCATGGGAGATATTCGCCGGCGGCAATTGGGATACCTCCGGCTTGGGCGGCGCGGCGTTGGCCCAATACCGAACACGGGAGCATTTTCAGATGCTTAAAGCCAATCGTGAACTGGGCCCCAATTCGACTTTAGAGTGGACGGGCTCCCGAAGAGATTTGGCGACGATCACAGACCCCGCCTTTGGCGGCCCTGTGGCGACACGGGAATATCAATACGATACGGAGGCTTTGTGGAATTTTAGTTCGGGGCGCAACATGGATACCACGGCCGGCTTGAGTTTTCGCAAGACAGTCGTTGCGTCGGAGCAGTTTTTTGGCGGCCAGGGGTCCCTGGGCCATTATATCTTGAGGGGTTTTGGACGCGAGATCATTCGTCCCTTAGAGCGGCTCACGTTAATCGGATCCCTTGCCTTGGAACATGCCTATGACGGATGGATGCAACCGGCATGGCAGGCCGCTGCCTTGGTCCATGCGTCGCCGGAGCAAACAATCCGGTTTTCGTGCTCCTTCGCTTCCCTCACGCCAAGTGTTTTTAACCGACATGTGGACTGGGCGCCTTCGCAGGGTGTTTTTTTGGCTGGCAATCATGATCTCGCGCCCAGCAGACTTTATAATTATGAGTTGGGTTATGCTCTCCGGGCCTTGCGGCGGCGGCTCTCGCTCGATGCCGGCCTTTTTTATATGGATAGCGACGGAATTCATACCAGTATTGTCCAGTCTCAAACATTTATTCCCGCGTTCAGCCAGACGATTTTTTTTAACAATAGCAACAGCGGCGACACTCGGGGCGCCGAGGTAAAACTCAGATATCGCCCAAGGCAAGGGCTTGAAGCCTGGGCGAATTACACCTTTACGAATGTTACGGACCGGAAGGGGGATCGCGGTATTTCGGAATCCGCGCCATTGCATAAGGTGAATTTCGGGGGCTTCGTGGATTTAGGCCGGGGTTTTTCGGCTTCGATGAACGCGGGTTACAAAAGCGGCTATTTAACGGCTTGTAGCGGTTCGGTCAATTTTGACGTTCCCGCTTATTGGAGAGTGGACGGTCGGTTTGGGTGGCGCGCGGCGCCGGGCCTTGAAATTTTTGTCTCGGGGCAGAATTTGACGCGAGCGGAGCATTTTGAGTTTTCCGACGGTTTGAAAGTCCCGCGCACGTTTTATGGCGGAATTGACTGGAAATTCGGGTTGACAAAATGAATATCAAGGGGCCGGTGATTTTAT
The DNA here is from genome assembly GCA_964357255.1 of uncultured Elusimicrobia bacterium. Classification (GTDB taxonomy): domain Bacteria; phylum Elusimicrobiota; class Elusimicrobia; order JACQPE01; family JACQPE01; genus JBBTIS01. The sequence goes on along the minus strand of CAYHKQ010000024.1, from coordinate 9,014 downwards.
TGGCGGCGTTGGCCGGCGCCGGGCCGATTAACAGGGTTGCGAGCGATACCCAGGGGGTGGTGGTGGCTGTTCTGAGCTCGGATTTAGCGCCTTACCAGGAGGCTTTTCGCGGATTTCAAGAGGCGTTTGGCCCGGTGACGGTTTTTAATTTGGCCAAGGAAGAGCCTAAAATTTTTCCCCAGACCAGCGTGATCGTGACCTTTGGCGGCAAGGCCGCGCTTAAATCTTATCCGGATAACGCGACGTTAATTTACTGCCTGGCGGCTGGCGTCAAGATTAAGGCCGGCGACCGTGGCCCTCGCGCGGTGAAGGTTTATATTGTTCCACGGCCTGCTGTTTTAGCCTCTCGGCTCAAAGCGCTTCAGCCGTCGCTTTCCCGGCTCGCCATTTTGTGGAACTCCGAGGGATTCGAGGATTATGTCATCCAAGCCAAGAGGGAATTTTTTTTCTTAGGCGTCAAGATCGTTTCGGAAAGGCTGGCTGATTCGGATGATTTGGCCGCTCGTCTGCGCTCGCTCCAAGGGAAAGTCGGAGCGCTCTGGCTTATGCCGGATCCGACGCTGGTAACGGCCCGGAATTTCAGCATGACCCGGGAATTTTCCCTTTCCAACGGGATACCCTTTTACTCGCCGACCGCGGGTTTGGTAGAAAACGGAGCGACGGCCTCCGTTTCCATCAGTTTCGCTGAGATGGGCCGCGCCGCGGCTTTGGCCGCGCAAGAGGCGCTTTTGGGCGAGGCGTTGCCCGATGAAATTTATCCGCAGAAGACAGAAACGGTGTTGAGCCAAAAAGCCGCCTTAGCCACGGGACTTACGTTGACGCCGGAGGTGATGAGCACGGTGGACAGGGTGTTGCCTTAGATGAAAATTTCAACCAAGCTCTTTTTGTTTTTTATGCCCACGGTGGTCGCGGGCGTGACAGTTTCCGCGATATTTTCGCGGCGGGCCGTGGAATCCGGCCTGTTGCAGGAGGTTGGCCGCAAGGGGGTTTCGTTGGCTGAAAATTTTCTTGAAATTAAAGAGCTTCCCGGTTTTTTAGCGTCCAAGGATGAGATGGGGCTTATTAAGATTCTGCAGAAGATACAGGAGAATTCAGGGGCCCTTTACGCCATGGCCCTGGACCCATCGGGTGAGGCGCTGGCCCATACCGACGTGGCGCAAAAGGGCAAGAAATACATGGATCGCGTTACGCAAGACGCTTTAGCCTCAAGACGGACGCAATGCCGCGCCGTCATGACCGGCCCTCTGCCTGTCCTCGACGTCGCTTTTCCGGTTTGGTTGCGTCCCGTGGGTCAGATGGCCTCGGAAGAGGATGCGTTGTTGTTAATGAGCGCGCAATCGTCCGAGGGCGTAGTCCGCGCTGGGACCATTCGCTTTGGCCTGCCGCTGGACAAGATTTTGGACGTCTCTAAATTGATTTTTCGACAGATATTAGAGCCGATGGCGTTTGCCGCGGCGATTTGCTTGTTATTGATCATGGTTGTGACTTATCGTTTTTTAAGGCCGATTAAGCTGTTGTCGTCCGCTTTGGAAAATTTGGGCCGGGGCCGGCTTGGGGTTGTGATTCCCGTGACCTCCGGCGATGAGATCGGAGATTTGACTTTCCGTTTCAATGAAATGAGCCAGGAACTTGCGCGAACAACGGTGTCCAAGGAGTTTTTTCAGCGCTATGAGTTTATCGCCAATATTTCCAAGGAGATGATGACCCTGATTCGTCGGGATTACATATACGAGGCCGTTAATGAGGCCTATTGCCGGGCTCACAAAAAAACGATGCAGGAAATCACGGGCAAGACTGTGACCGAGATATGGGGCCGTGAAACCTTTGAGGCATTGATCAGGCCTAATCTCGACGAGTGCCTAAGGGGCAACGAGATTCATTACCAGACCTGGCTTGAGTTCCCGGCCTTAGGACGCCTGTATGTGGACATATCTCTTTATCCTTACCGCAATGGCGCAGGGGAAGTGACCCATGCTGTGGTGATTACTCACGACATTACCGAGCAAAAGAGCCTGGAAGCTCAAATTTTGCAATCGGAGAAATTGGCCACTGTCGGGCAATTGGCCGGTGGCATCGCCCATGAGATTAACAATCCGCTGGCCGGAATTTTGACCACGGCTCAATTGGCATTGTCCGAACTGCCGGACAGCGCAGGGCAGATCAAAGACGATTTAAAGACCATTGAGATTTCGGCCCAGCGTTGCAAGAAAATTGTCGGCAATCTTCTTGGATTTTCGCGAGCCAATCCGTTTTCGTTAGGACCGGTTTCGGTTGTTGAGTGTCTGGTTCAGGTGCTGGCATTGCTCAGGAACGAGGCCGCTTTTAATCATGTTCAGATTGACAATAAAATAGGCGCAAACGCCCCTCTGGTTCAGGCGAGCCTCATCGAATTACAGCAGGTGTTGACCAATTTGATTTTAAATGCCATTCAATCCATGTCCCAGGGCGGCACGCTCGTCATTGAGTCATCGTGGCCGGACCAGGATCATCTCGCGATTCATATCCGCGATAGCGGTCAGGGGATCGAGCCCGCGAATCTCAAAAAAATTTTTGAGCCCTTTTTTACCACCAAGCCCGTAGGCAAGGGGACCGGCCTTGGATTGCCGATATGCCTGCGCATCATTCAAGAGTTTGGAGGGACGCTCTCGATTGATTCGCCTGGCCCGGGAAAGGGAACGACGGCCACCGTGATTATAAAATTAGCGCGAGGACTGGGGGAAAATCTTGGGGAGAAAGGTGAGACAAGATGAATCATCGTATTTTGATCGTTGACGATGAAGAGGCTATTCTTAAAGCTATTGGCAGGGTTTTGTCCAAGGCCAGCCACGAAACCGTTTTAGCCAACCATGGAGAAGAGGCCGTGAGTTGTATGGAACGCGAGGTGTTTGACCTTTTGATTACGGACCTTAAGCTTCCGGGAATTAGCGGCATCCGGGTGATAGAGCAATTCAAGAAGAGATTTCCTCAGGGCCAGGTCATTGTGATTACTGGATTTCCGAGTTTGGAAACGGCTCAGGAGGCGGTTGGCCTGGGCGCGTTGGAGTATTTGGCCAAGCCATTTGATATGAAGGATTTGGAAACCGCGGTTCAACGGAGTTTTGATTTGCAGGATCGCCGGCGGCAGGCTTATCAACGCAAGCTGGTTTTAGTGGTGGAGGACAGCCCGGCTTTTTCCAAGTTTCTGGGCCAGCTTTTTGAGATCAGAGGGATTCCTTGCCTCATTGCCGCCACCGCCCAGGAGGCGTTCGCGGCTCTTAAGGCCGGGCCGAAGATTGACTTGGTGCTCATGGACATCGGATTGCCCGACGCGTCGGGACTCGATATTTGCCGCCAGATCAAGGCTGATGCGGCCACCCGGTCAATCCCGGTCCTTATTATGACCGCGACTTATGCGCATGATCCTACCGCCCAGACACAGGCCAATCGGGCCGGGGCCGACTTTTTTACGGCCAAGCCGGCGGATCCTTACGAACTGTGTTATCACGTGGAGCGGTTTTTGGACCCGCCGCAGGAGGGCCGTCCGTGAGTTCCAAAAAAATTCTTCTCGTGGACGATGAAATAATTTTGCTCGATGTCTGGTCCAGAGCCCTGCGGCGCGAGGGTCATGAGGTGAGCGCGGTTGAAAACGGGCAACTCGCGCTGGAGGCTCTGGCTCGAGAGGCGTTCGCCGTTGTTTTTACCGATATTCATATGCCGGGCATGGGCGGCAAAGAACTCTTGGAACTTATTAAAAAAAGCGCCCAAGACGTTTGCGTTAACGTGATCACCGGCGCGGCCAGCATAGCTGACGCGATTGAGTGTATGCGCCTGGGGGCTTGTGATTATTTGCAAAAGCCTTGCGAACTTGATGAACTCATGGTTCTTGCTCGGCGTTGCTTGAGGCATCACGAGGAACGCCGGGAGAGGAAGAGCCTTTACGCCGCTGTCACGCGCTATGAAGAGCTCGACCGCTTAAGGTCGGAATTCGTTTCAAACGTTTCACATGAGCTTCGCACGCCCCTGTTCTCCATTCAAGGGGCTTTTGATTTGCTCTCAGACGCTTTCAAGAACGGCGGGAGTCCGCAAAACGACCGGCTGGCCTGGGTTGTCCGGCACAATCTCGAGCGGCTGACCTCGATCGTCAACAATATTCTCGATTTTGCCAAATTGGAAAAGGGCGCTTTGAAATCAAGTTTTCAAAAAGTGGACCTCGTTATTTTAGCTCGCGAGACCCTGGAGGCATTGAGTCCGTTGTTTTCTCAAAAGGGAGTCGAGATGCATTCTCCTGCGCCTAACGCGGCTATTGGTTGGCTCAGCGCCGATCCCGGCCAATTGCGTCAAGTGTTGACCAATTTGGCCGCCAATGCCGTTAAATTTACTCCGGCCGGCGGTTGCGTGGGCGTGGATATTAATGGGAAGGACCAGGAGATTGAAATGGTGGTTTGGGATTCCGGCATTGGCATCGCTCCGGAAAATCATCAAAAAGTTTTCGAGCGTTTTTACCAGGTGGACGGCTCCTTGACCAGGGAGGCGGGCGGTTCCGGCATCGGCTTAGCCATTGTCAAGGGAATCGTGCAATTGCATGGTGGAAAAATTTGGGTGGAGAGCGCCTTGGGCCAGGGTAGTAAATTTCATGTGCTATTGCCCAGGCAACAGGGAGCAGGCGAAAAAAAAGGGGGATTGTTATGAGCAATCAAAAAACGATTTTAATTGTTGACGATGAGCCGGACGTGCGTTTCGTTTTAAAGACCGCTTTGGAGCGCGGCAATTTTGCCACGCAGGAGGCCGCTGACGGCCTGGAAGCCTTGGAAAAGGTCAAATCGCAGACGCCGGACGCGATTGTTTTGGACATCATGATGCCTAAGCTTGACGGCTATAGCGTTCATCAGAAACTCAAGGAGGATCCTCGTTTGGCCCAGATTCCCGTGGTCATTATTACGGGCAAGGGCTATATGAAGGAATTTTTAGAGTTGAGAAAGGATTTGGAGGTGGCCGCGTATCTGGAGAAGCCGTTTCCGGTCGCTTTATTGGTGAACAAACTCAAGGAGGTGTTAGGAGAAGGCCAAAAAGGCCAATAAGGTTTTGCAATGAGGGGTTATGGGAGGGGGGTATGCGGCGAACGGGTGTATGGATTTTGGCCCTTGCCGCGCCGTTTTCGCTGTGGGCGGCCGGCGGCTCTTTGTCATGGACTCCCGCTGATTTTACTCAAACGGCCTGCCCTGGGGTAGAAATAAACGGCGAGGGCCGGCTGATCTTAAAGGCCCGGTGGGATATTGATTCCACTCCAATTTCCGCGCGGGTGTATCCCGGCTTCGCTTTCGATGGCGTCAGCAATAAAGCCTTGGTTTTTGGCGGAGCCGATGCGGCGGGGAATAGCCTAGGCGACACATGGTCAGGGGATTCTTCTTTGGGGTGGATTCTGCAATCCTCGACTACGGCGCCTTCGGCGCGTTACGGGCATGCCTTGGTCTCTATGGGGGGAAAATTTTTCCTTTACGGCGGCGCCTCCAGTAGCGAGAGCTGGACCTATGATCCCGCAGTGAATTCCTGGAGCCGTATTGATACGCAGGCCGCTCCACCGGTTAATTTAAGATTGCCGGCCATGAATTATCTGCCGGGGAAAAACAAAATTATGCTGTTCGGGGGCGGACAGGGCGATGGAACCTGGCTGTTCGACGTCGCGTCGTCGAGTTGGTCGCTGTTGAGCCTTAATCCTTCGCCCGAGGACCGCGTGGGAGCCGCCATGGCCTGGGACGCGTCCGCCCAACGGGTGATTTTATTCGGCGGAAAAAGGCCCTTGACGAACGAGTATCTCGGAGACACCTGGATTTTTAATCCGGAGAGTTGGACTTGGGCTCAAGTTAATCCTGCGGGTTCTCCGGCGTCACGCGCCGAAGCGGGCCTTATTTATGATCCATGGGCCTCGGGGGTCATTCTGTTTGGCGGGCGAAGGCCGGAGAGCTTGTGGGACGCCTATTTTTATAGTCCGGCTTCCAATCAATGGTCTGAAATTCTTTCCTCCAATAACAACAGTCCTCCCGGACGTTTCGGCCATGGAATGATCTACGACTCGCAGTCCGGCCGCGCGCGCGTTTTGGGCGGCAGCATAGGCGCAACGCTGACCGGCGCGCAATGGACTTTAATCTGGAGCACAAGCGCTTTGTGCGAATCGGGCGCGAAGTCTGTTTTCGGCACGACATCGGTTATATGGAGCACGATGACGTTCTCCGGTTCCGTGGTCGCGCCCGGGCAACTGCGCTTCAAGCTCGCGAGCTCATCGGACAACGCGACGTATGATGATTTCCGGGGACCCGAGGGCTCCACCGGCTCTTGGTATAACCCGGCAATCCTCAGCACCGCCGTATGGACCGGCAATAATAGCCGGCGTTATTTGAAAGCCCGCGCATTTTTCGAAGCCGCCAATCCTGCGACGCGGCCTTTCTTGGCCGGTTTGAGTATTGCGTATAACCAAGCGCCAGCAGCGCCGGTTCTTCAGACGCCGGCTAACGGAACGCGGTTTAATGTCGGGTTTGTCAATTTCGCGTGGCAAGCGGCCGCGGATCAAGACGGGCAGGGCGACGCCCCGATTCTTTATCAAATTCAAATCGCAAGCAATGCGGCCTTTGTCGCCGGCGCCGTTGACCAGGCTAATTGGTCGGCTAGCACGTATTCGGCCACCTTAGGCGAAGGAAATTGGTTTTGGAGAGTTCAATCCAAAGATCAGGGTGGGCTCTCGGGCGAGTGGTCGAGCACGTTCTCATTGGTTATTGACACTCATACCCCGCCATCCGCGGTCAATCAAATCGCGGCTCAAACAGGGCCCGGCAATAAAACTATTACGCTTCAATGGGTTTTTCCCGGCGACGACAAAGGGAGCGTCGCCGGAGGGCTCTATGTGATTCGTTATACCAGCGTCGGAGCGATTGACAATGAGGCGGCGTGGAGCGTCTCCTCTGAACGAAGCGGTCTGCTCACGGCCGCGTCCGGACAGCTCTTAATAAGCTCGGTGACGAATTTGGCCGATCAAACGACTTATTATTTTGCCATCCAGACCGAGGATGAGGTGGGTAACCGCTCGGCGCTCTCGAGCGTAAGCCCTTATGCCATGACCAATGCCAGCCCGACAGTCAAGGTGATCAGTCCCTCGGGGGGCGAGATTCTCAAGGGGTTTGTGCCTATTTATTGGGAAGTCAACGACCAAAATATCCAAGATCAGCTTAAAGTTGCGCTGTCTATCACGCGCGAGAGCGATTTGTCTTATCACGTTTTAATTGCCTCGGGGCTTTCGCGCGGCGCCACATTTTATTATTGGGATTCGCGACAATCGCCCAATGGAACGGACTATCATTTGAGCGCCGAGGTTGTTGATCCCGGCGATTACAGCGCCGTGGACGTTTTAGCCGGACGGATACGCTTTGACAATGTCAATGAGGCGCCGGAGATTGTTTTAACCGGCGCTCCGTCCGCCGGGCAGAAAATTGACGGGGACATTTTTTTGTCTTGGGCCGTGAGCGATCCCAATAGCTACCAAAGCCATCGTTTTAATGTTTTGTTGTCCGCGGATTCCGGCGCGAGCTATTCCTTTGTGGCGGCGTATGACGTGACTGCGAGTAGTTTGACCTTGGACACCCATGCGTTCGGCCTGCGTTGGGGCCTGGGGAATTTGTCCACCTACCGGATTAAGGTCGTGGTCGCGGATTCCGGCGACCCGCCCTTGACGGATGAGGCGGTGACACCGGTTTTTGAGGCGGTTGTTAAATCCGGGTCCCCGCTTGTTTTGACCCGGCCGTTGGAGACGGATTTTCCAAGTGTTTTTGATCTTCTTTTTGAATGGAAGGCGCCTTCCGAGATGGCAGGGCCGCTGTCTTACGCCATTTATTATTCCACCAATGCGAATTTGCAATCGGCTACGGTCAAGACCGGTCTTTTTGCGGTTTCGCATCAACCCGCCGTTGGATCATTGGCCGTTGACAAGATTTATTATTGGCAAGTCAGGGCGCGTGATGCGGGAGCGCAGGAAATCAGGAGCGAGCTGTCCTGGTTTAAGATTTCCAGCGCCAAGGCCAAAACAACGGACCGAAAAGTTCTAGTGGAAGTCCTCTCAGGGATGCCGGAGGGGGGATTTTTGGCTTTTCAAAATGGCCGGGTGGCGAGCGCCGGGGCCGTGGCCCAGGCCGATCAATACGCGCAGGGAGACCGTTTTTTTGAACTTTTGGGCGAGCCGATTTGGCTGATCGAGGCCAGGGACGTTCAGGGCCGGGCCTTGCCCTCGGCGGACATTTCCTATAAAGTCACGTTTTCTTATCTTGATTCGGAGTCGGTGTCGCCGGCGGCAGGAATTATCGGACCTCAATATCTAAAAATTGCCCGGCTCAACGAGGGGGCGGGCCGTTGGGAGGTTTTGCCGTCCGATCAAATCAGGGACGGATCCAAAAAAGAAATGAGCGCGAATGCGCAGGGATTCTCGGCGTTGACGCTGGTGGCCACTCTTTCGACAGCCGAGAAGCTCTCAGCCGTAACCAGTTTTCCGAACCCTTTTAATCCCAGCCAGGAAACCGCCAAGATTCGTTATGCGCTCAACGAAAATGCAGGGGTTAATATTCGTATTTATACGGTCTTGGGCGATTTGGTTCGAGTGTTGAGATTCGACGCCGGTTCCTCGGGCGGCGCCGGCGCCGCCAATGGATTGACCAATGAAGTTTTCTGGGACGGTAAAAACGGCGACGGAGAAATGGCGGCCAATGGAATGTACCTTGTCCGCATCGAGGCGGAATTCGCGAGCGGCGCAGTGGTCAAGACCAGACGGATCGGAGTGCTTAAGTGAGGGTTGAAAGGAGTTCGTTGTTGAAGGCCTTTTTCGCCTCGATTGCCTTTTTTGCCTGGTCGCTCCAGGCTACCCCGGTTTTAATTCGCCCACGGGAAAAGGCCGGACTGCCCGGGGAGTGGTTGAGTTTGACCGCGGCCGGGGGGGGGCCGCGCGGGGGGGGGGGGGCGCCCCGAAGCCCCCCCGCAGGCGACAGTCAACAAAAAAAAAA
>CAYHKQ010000023.1:0-28553 GCA_964357255.1 uncultured Elusimicrobia bacterium | reverse complement strand
CATGGGGAAATTGTGGATTTTTAGGAAGGAAAACTCAAATGGCTAAAGAGATACCCCAATTTTTTCTTGACTCATATGTCGTACGTTTGTACTATAAAGCGATGCTGAGTCAAAAACAAGAAGTCGTATTGAAGTTTATTGGCCGCTACATTGCCAAAAAGGGTTATCCACCCACCCTTAGGGAAATCGCTTCTGAACGTGGTCTTTCCGTCTCTACTGTTCAGTGGCACCTTAAAAAACTTGAAGAGAAAGGTTGTCTTGACCGTGAACGGGGCGCTGCCCGCTCCATGATCCCATCACAAAAAACCAAAGGCATTCCCATCGTTGGCCGCATCGCTGCCGGCGGACCCGCGTTAGCCTTTGAGGATATTCAAGGCTATTTACCAGCCTCGGAATACTCGGGTAATGCCGATAACCTTTTTGCCTTACGAGTGAAAGGGGATTCCATGATCGGGGCGGGCATATTAGATGGCGACCTTGTTGTTTTACGAAAACAATCAACAGCGCAAGACGGTGAAATAGTCGCCGCCCTGCTGGAAGACGAAGCCACGCTAAAGCGCCTCAAAAAATTCAAAGGCGATTACGTTCTTGAGCCGGAAAACTTAAAATATAAACCCATTGTTGGCAAGGAATTCCAAATTTTGGGTAAAGCAGTAAAGGTGATCCGAATTTATCAATGAGTAAATCTCTTTTCCCAACATTACCGGACGCTTTTATCCAAGACCTGAAGCGGCAAAATCCCTGGTGGGATGGACGCCCTTCCCTTGCCTTGCCCCAATTCAAGCGTTGGCCGTTTGCCAAAATTCTATCCAGGCTAAAGGAGCCGCTGGCGCCCATTCTTGTGCTACGGGGACCCCGTCAGATCGGGAAAACAACCCTCCAGCAACAGGTGGCGGCTCAATTGCTGGCCGAGGGAATCGGCGCCAAACAAATTTTACGCGTCCAGTTTGATGAATTGCCTTCGCTTGCGTTGGTTGACGCCGACAAAGAGCCTATCTTGAGAATCGTGGAATGGTTTGAAAGCAACATTTTAGGCGCTACCTTAAATGAATCCGCCCAGCGCCAACAACCGGCCTTCCTTTTCTTGGACGAAGTGCAAAATTTGTCTTCATGGGATGTGCAGTTAAAATTTTTGGTTGACCATGCCTCCGTCCGAATTTTAGTGACGGGAAGCTCCTCCCTGCGCATTGAAAAAGGGCGCGATAGTCTTGCCGGGCGAATCCAAACTCTCGAAGTCGGTCCCTTGCGCCTAAACGAAATCGCCGCGATAAGAGGACTGGGCGCGCTTAAAGCCGCTCAGGATGACAATGGTTGGGAAGATTGGCTCAAACCAGAATTTTGGCGCCATCTGCATGAAGTTGGTTTACAACAATCAACCATTCGCGATGCGGCCTTCGCTGCGTTTTCCCAGAGAGGAGCTTATCCGGTGGCTCAAATAAATCCCAACGTATCATGGCCGGAAATTGCCGATCAACTCAAAGAAACTGTGATCAATCGCGTTATTCAACATGACCTAAGGATTGGAGAAAGGGGCCGCAAACGCGACCAGAAACTTCTTGAAGAGGTTTTTCGCATAGCTTGCCGCTATTTGGGCCAGGCTCCGAATCCAGCCACCCTAGCTAAAGAAATCCACTCGACCCTCGGCGCCAACATCGGACCCCAGAGAGTTCGCCATTATCTCGATTTTTTAGATTCTTCGTTGCTGATCCGGACGGTTCCACCTTTAGAAATCCGTTTAAAGAAACGCAAAGGGCATGCGAAAATTTGCCTTTGCGATCATGCCTTGCGCGCCGCTTGGCTTCAAGAAATTATTCCCCTTGAACCGGAGGCCTTGGATCAGCAGCCACATTTGTTTGATCTGGCGGGCCATGTGGCCGAAAGCGCCGCAGGCTATTATTTAGCATCCCTGACAGGTTTGGACATAGCCCATAGCCCCGAGCATGGCGGCAATCCGGAAGTAGATTTCGTTATAACTATCGGGGAACGGCGCATTCCCGTTGAAATCAAATACCGCAAGGTCATTGACAGAATTCGGGACACCTTCGGATTGAGGTTATTTATGGAAAAAGCGGCCAATAATGCCGCCTTCGGCTTGTTGATTACGCGCGACGATGAGGCAAAAGTTGACGACCCTCGTATTATCTGCATTCCGCTTAAATCTTTGTTTTTAGTGAGGTGATCGATGCCAACAATACAATTTAAGGGAAAAACGGCGGTGGAGGTGTACCATCACTCTGTGTCGCATCATACGCTGGATTTTGATGCCAAGCAATCGGTCTTGGGCAAGGGCGAGAAGCCGAATTTGGAAGGCAACCTTATCATCGAGGGTGACAACCTTCTTTCGCTCAAAGCCCTGCTCCCCACGCACGCCGGAAAAATCAAGCGCATCTACATTGATCCGCCTTATAACACGGGCAATGAGGGCTGGGGGGAAAGGGGTCAGATTTCACTTGACACTTGTCTGGAGAATCGTTAACTTATCCTGCCATGCCAAGACCCTTGCGTTTAGAATTTCCAGGCGCTTGGAAACAACGGCAACAAAACCGGAACGGCAACAAGTGTCAAGTGAAATCTGACCCCTTTCCTCCTTTAACGTGGAAACCGGCGAGGTTATGGCCTCGCGTAGCGCTCAGTCCGCAGAACTCTCGAGCATGAAGGCCGCGGCCGAATCCGTGGCCAGACAATTTTTGGCCTACCTAAAATTAAAAATATAAGGACAGGGCCAGTTGGATGCGATTGGGCAGGCGGCCGAATTCGCTGGGCGTTGGGCCGAAATAAAAGGAGGATCGGAGTTTGGCCTCGAGCGATGATCCGGCGGACTCGCAGGATACTTCCGGCGTCCAGGCGAATCCACGATCCGTCAAGCCGGAGGTTTGTTGAAGCGCCAACTTCCACAAAGGAGTCAACTGGCGCTGAATGTAGAAACCGGCATAATCCCTCGCCAGATAAAGGTCCTGCCCGCCAAGAAGCCGGCTGATGTCATAGCGCTCCGGGACCGCCTCGCCCAGGCCATTGCGCTGATACTCGACGGCGACGAGCCAATCGCCGCCGTACGCCTTCTCCCAGGCAAATAAATGCCGGCTAAATTTTGGCTCGGCAGTTTCGGTTTTAAGGGCTGGAGGAAATGTTGAAGCGTCGAGCGTGAGCCGTTCCTGGCGGGCCTTATTCCACGTGGCCTGCCAGCGAATCTCGCCCTCTCCAACGGAATACTCCAGACCCAGGCCCAGGGTCTGGGTCTGGGGCCAGGTCCTGGCCAAGAGAAATTCCGTTTCCAGTCCCTCGCGGACCAGATACTGGGTATGAAAAAATCCTCTCTCATCGCTCGCGCCGCGGCCCCAAAGATAGCCCCCCTGCCATCTCCAAGACTCGCCGGAGCGCCCTCCCAGGCGCAGGGTTTCGGAACCCGGCCTGTCCCCGGATTGGGAAATCAAGGCCGGCAAAACATCGAGCCGATCAAGCGGGGAAAGAAAAATTCTGGTATTCCCAAAAGCGTTTCTCATGCGTCCGACCGCTATTTCCATCGGCCCAATTTCAAAGGCGCCGTAAAGCCGCCAAATTTGGCCTCGAAATTCGGAGTCCTTGGAACTCGCCCAAAGCCTTTCCCAAGAGTGGCGAGTGTTGCCGGAAAGCTGCGGCGATAACAGATCCCATTCCGCGCTGGACAAATAATCCCCGCGATACCACAGGGCTTGCAGATCAGCCTCGATCCTCCAGCGCTCTCCTCTTAAACCGGAAGGGCGGATTTGAACAAGGCTTCTGGAAAAAATATAGGGGTCGTCCGTCATTAAAGTTTTAGAGCGGCTGAGCGTTTCTTTGAAGCTCAAACCAAAATCAATGGATTGCGCCGAAAAGGGGAAAGCGACAAGAGCGATCAGGGTGGCAAAAGAAAAAATCCGGCTCAAGGTTTAGTTGGAAGAGGCCGGCGCGCCAACGGGGCCCGGCGACCTGATCTCATTCCTGATGATTTCTCCGTCGCGTAAATGAACGACGCGGCGGGCGCGATCTAAGATCAAGGAATCGTGGCTTGAAAAAAGAAAGGTCGTGCCTTTTTCCCGGTTGGTTTTTTCCATTAAATCCAAAATCTGCGCGGCTGTCTTAGAGTCAAGATTAGCCGTTGGCTCATCAGCCAAAATTAACTTCGGGTCTACGGCCAGAGCGCGGGCAATGGCGACGCGCTGTTGTTGGCCTCCGGAGAGGCGCTGGGGACGCCGGTACGCGCAATCAGTCAAGTCTACGAACCGCAGCGCTTCGCGCACCCTTGCCGTCCGCTCCGAAGAAGAAATGCCCTTTAAAATTAAAGCGTATTCGATATTTTCGTAAGCGGACAAAACTGGAATGAGATTAAACGCCTGAAACACGAATCCAAGGTTTCTCAGACGAAATTCGGCGCGCTCGTCTTCATTGAGGCCCTCCAAGTCCCGTCCCTCGAACAATACCTGCCCATCAGTCGGCTCCTCCAGGGTGGCGATAATGTTGAGCAAGGTGGATTTGCCCGAGCCGGAGGGGCCGGCCAGGGCGGAAAAATCTCCGGAAGAAATCGTCAAATCCACGTGCACCAGCGCGGTCACGGCGAATTCATCCTCCTTATAAATCAATTCACGAAAAAATCTGGCCCGCTCGGCCAAGGAATCGCGGCGCCGGAACTCCTCCCTCTTGACATGCATCGTTCCTTTGAGATCGCGATAGGCCGAGAGGACTTTTTTTATGGAAAGGCTGGTCCTAAAATTTTCAAAATCCCGCGCTTGATCAAAAAGGCTCCCCAGGCCCGGCAGGAAGGCATGTTCATGGGTGCGGTACACCTTGGTGATATGATTAAGGATAAAGAGTGGCTCAGACATGGCGCAGGGCCTCGGCGGCTCTCAACCGCGTCACGCGAATAGCCGGAACAATCCCTGCCACACAACTGACAAAAATTACGCTCAGAACGGCGACGGCATGGCTTTTCCAGGCAAACCTAAGATAAAGAATTTTTTCAAAAGGTAAAAAATAACTAAGAGCCTCCCCCAGCGGCAAGGGAAGGCCGATGAAATGAAACACCGTGATAATCGCCATTCCCCACGCCGCTCCCCAAAAAAGGCCGATGCCGCCGAGAAAAACAGATTCCGTGAGCAGAAGCACGGCCACGTCCCGGCGTTTGGCCCCCAGGGCCATCATAAGCCCAAACTCCCGAATCCGCTCAAAAAGGCTCATCAGAAGCGTGTTTAATATCCCCAAGGCTACTATCACAAAAACAACGGAAAGGATCAGAAACAAAATCGCGTCTTGAAAACCTTGAATATGGATAATTTCAGAGCTCACTTCTTTCCACGTGAGAACCTTAAGACTCGTGTCCACGCCGGCAATCTTGGCCGCGATGCGCGATCGGACCCGCTCAAGCAGGGTGGAATCCTTAAGCTTGATGGCAATAACATTGACCTCGTTGTTCCAGGCCAGAAGGCTCCCCACGTCGGCGCGGTAGGCGTAAATCATGCTCGCGTCCCAGGTGTAACTGCCCGTCTCAAAAATCCCCGCCACCCGCAGGGACCTGCCCTCGAAGGACCCCTCCCTGTTCTGGGCCATCAAGACTACTTTTTCGCCCACGCGCACGTCCAAATTCTTGGCAATTTTTTTGCCAAGTAGCACCTGCCTTGGCCCCTCGATGAAATGGCCATCCTTGACGTAACTCGCGATGCTGGACAACTGAGTCTCATCCTGAGGGTCAATGGAAAAAACGCCTACGCCCATGGAATTCGTCGGGGAAGCCACCATCCCGGTCACCAATATCCTCTTGGAAACCGCCACAACATCAGGATCGTCCCTTAAAATTTTTTCCACAAGCGCGACATTCCCGAAAGAAGCTTCCGGGACCTTGGGATCCTCCGAGGCCTTGGACTGAACCTGCAGATGGGCGTTAAAAACGCCTATGGCGCGATCCGCCATATCAGCCTGAAGGCTCTTGATGAGGCTCTGAATAAAAAATAGGGCCGCCAAGCCGATGATCACGGAAGCCAGGGTTAAGCCTGATCGGCGGCGATTGCGAAACACGTTTCTTAAGGCAAGCTTAAAAAGCGCAAGAAGCATTTAAATTTTACCGTCCCCTAAACCCCTCTCCAGGGTTTCCTTCGTAAAAATTTTCGCTTTGAGATCGAGATCAAAGATCGCCTCCTTATACTCCAGAATGGTCTTGGAATCCTTTTTCTTCATGGGCTCACACGTCAATAACGTGGGCATGCGCCGGCCGCCCAGCACTTTAATTTGATCGAGCTTAATCTCGCGGATGATCTCGCCGCGCTCGTTAAAATCCTGCTCCAACACCGGCAAGACCTCGCGGCCGTCTGAGGAAACCACGGCGCTCCAGAGCACCTTGCCCCAGACGACCGGCGCGTCTTCCTTGGGGAGAAGCTCGATTACCACCAGCCAGTCGCTACGCTTTTGCGGATCCGGGATCTTGCTCAAAAACCGTTGAGTGTAATCCGTGACAAAGGTGTCGAGCTTAACCATGTCCTCGTAGGTAAAATCCGAACCCATCCAGGACGAATGCATCATGGAGAAGGGGACCTTCATCACTTGCTCGGCGTCTCGGGAATAGGTCCAAATGTCCTGTTTTATCCTTAGGGTTCTATTACCCTTCTCTTTGGCGGGTTTTCGAGCCACGAGAAATGATTTTTCGCGGCCCAGGTGATAGCTTTCAACCTCGATTTCACGGCGGTAGCTCGGGCGCGCCAGCGTCATCGCGACCACGACCCTTGAGCTCTTAACGCCACGCAAAAGCTCCTGGCCCCTGTCCACGATTTCGCGAGCCGAAAGATTAAAAATTTCCGCCGGCGGCTCGGCCGCAAGCGCTACGGGCGGGATATTCGTCGCGACTGGATCCGCCATTGCGGTCGCCGCAATGAGCAGAAGAAAAGAATTCACCCCTTTAGTTTAGCGAAAATTTAAAAGCCGTACGGCTATACTCCGCGAAGGCGCATGGCTTCGTAGACCCGTCTGACCCCGAGAATAAACGCGGCCAGACGCAAGTCCACTTTTTCTTTGCGCGCGATGGCGGCGACATTGTGATAAGCCTTGGTCATCACCTTCTCGAGTTTGGAGAAAACCTCCTCTTCCTCCCAAAAAAACTGAGTAAGATTCTGGGTCCACTCAAAATAAGAAACAGTGACGCCGCCGGCATTGGCCAGGATATCAGGGACAACCGGAATGCCCGCTTCCCTCAATACCTCATCAGCTTCCGGGGTTGTCGGATTGTTCGCCCCCTCAAGAATAATGCGGGCTCTAATTTTTTTGGCCACCTCGACGCCGATAACACCGTTTAAAGCCGCCGGCACAAGAATATCGCAGGGGACTTCAAAAATAGAACTCGAAACCATCACGTCGGCCTCAGGGAATCCGCAAACGCTTTTTTTCTCTTTGACATAATCGATCAGGGAGGGAATATCCAAGCCCGCGTCGTTTCTAATGGCGCCGTCCGCGTCGGCCACGGCGATAATTTTAGCCCCGGCCTGATGAAGAAAATGAGCCGCCCAAGAACCCACGTTGCCGAAGCCCTGAATGACAACCTTGGCCCCCTCGATTTTAATTTTATTATCCGGGGCGGCTTGCTTGGCAATATGGTAAAGGCCAAGCCCTGTGGCCTGTTCACGGCCCTTGGAGCCCCCCAGCGCTATGGGCTTGCCCGTGACAATGGCCGGAGTATAACCATGGCGCTTGCCGTATTCGTCCATCATCCAAGCCATGATACGGGCGTTGGTATTGACGTCCGGCGCCGGAATATCGCGCTGGGGACCCAAAATTAAATCAATTTTATTGAGATAAGCGCGCGTGAGCGCTTCGAGTTCGCGATCCGATAAATGCTTCGGATCACAGCACACCCCGCCCTTGGCCCCGCCAAAGGGAATATCGGCGATGGCCGTCTTCCATGTCATCAGGGAAGAGAGCGCCCTGACCTCGTCAACGTCCACGCTGGGATGATAGCGCACGCCTCCCTTGTACGGACCCCTGGCTCCATTGTGCTGAATTCGATAGCCCTCGTATTCTTCGGTCCGTCCGTCATCGCGGTGGAGAACAAGCTGAACCCGTTGTTCGCGATAGGGATTTTTCAAAATGCCGCGATAAGGACCGGGCGTATCGAGACGATCAAAGGCGCGCTCCAAATGATAATTGACCTCTTCGAAAGCCGTGCGTTGTTTGAGACGCGGCTCCGGGCGGTTGCCCGCCGGTGATTGCTTGGCCCCGGGAACGACGGTTTTGTTCATAATCAACCCCTTGAACGACGAATTTTTTTAAGCGCTTTTTCCACGTATGTCAAAGGATCCATTTTGCGCTCGAGAAGCTCGCCCATTTCCTTCTCCGCGACCCTAAAGTCAATATTCCGCCACAGTTTCTCCATAATCAAAAGCTTGACCTCTGCGCGAACGGACTCCTTCTTGCGGCGCTCCCATTCCCCGGAATCCTTCATATGCCGCTCATGATCGTCAATGCTCGAGGCCAAGCCATCCGTGCCGTCTCCCGTCAAGGAATTAACCGCTATGACCGGCGTCTTCCAGGCCCCCTGCTTTCTCTCGTCAAGACTGATGACATTTTTCCACCAAGTAATGGCGCGATCCCGGCCAGGGTCATCAGCCTTATTAACCACAATCATGTCGGAAAGCTCTAAAATGCCCGCCTTCATGGCCTGAATCTCGTCTCCCAGGGTCGGGATCGTCACATAGGCCGTGGTCTGAGCTACCTTGGCAATCAGGCAATCGTCCTGTCCCGAACCCATGGTCTCGATAAAAATAAAATGTTTACCGCTCGCCTCCATCACATGGACAAGGGAAAAAATTTTCCGGCTCAAAGAATCCAGGCTCCGCGCGCCCCCGGCCACCGAGCGGATAAACACCCCGGAATCCGTAACCAGCTCCTGCATTCTCAAGCGATCACCCAGGAATGAGCCGTTGGTCACGGGACTGGTCGGATCAATGGAAATCACGCCGACGGAATGGCCGCGCTTCCTCAATGCCTTGGTGGTTTGAAAAATCAACGAGCTTTTGCCGACTCCGGTGGCTCCGGTAATGCCGATGACCCTGGTGTTTCCGCCGTAGGGATAAATTTTTTGAAGGAATCTCTCGGAGCTGGAGTCCCCGTTTCTTTCCACAAGCGTCAAGGCCCTGGCGACCGAACGGACGTCCCCGGAGATGACCCCCAAGACCATCTCTTTAATTTCAAAGGGCAACATGGATCAATTCCTCCCGGGCTTTTTAGCGAGCCGCTCCTTTAAGTAGCGGGCGATTTCGGATGTCGAGGCCCCTGGGCCAAAAATTTTATCTACGCCTCTTTTCCTGAGCTTCGAGGCATCCTCGCTAGGGATAATACCCCCGGCAAAAATCAAGATGCCCTTCATGCCCTTTTCTTCCAACAAATCCATAATTTTAGGGAACAGGGTCATGTGACTGCCGGACAAGAGCGAGAGGCCGATACAGTTGACATCCTCCTGAAGGGCCGTCTCCACAATCATTTCAGGCGTCTGGCGAATACCGGTATAAATGACCTCGAAGCCGGCGTCCCGCAGGGCGCGCACCACCACCTTGGCTCCGCGATCATGGCCATCAAGGCCTGGTTTGGCGATTAAAATTCTTGACATATTGAACACACCCCCGAATTTACAAAACCTCGGCAATTGACGGCTGCGCTGATCTCAGGGCGAACCGCTAAGGAGTTAGTTTGTAACTACTCAGGTTCCCCTTCCCCGTCATTCCGGCGAAAGCCGGAATCCAGGCCTTCTTTGGATTTGCCTTCACTGGATACCGGCTTTCGCCGGTATGACGAATCCAAGGGGACCTGGGTAGTTACGTTAGTTTATTAAATCAGGGAAGGGAAATGATGATCATTTCCAATTGGCAAATTCATCTTGAGCGACGTCCAAAAAGGCCTGGCAAACAACGGGGTCGAGGTTTTTTCCGTTTAAATTAGAAATTTCGGTAATCATCTGGCGTTTTAATTCATCGGGATTCATGCCCCTCAACTGGTGCCGAAGGTCTTCGATGACCTCCACGACAGCCAAAATCCTTGCCCCCATGGGAATGTCATTGCCCTTGAGCTTATCGGGAAATCCGGCGCCATCGTAACGCTCGTGGTGGTGTCGGATAATGGCAATAGCGCCCCGGAACATTTCTATACCCTCGAGCATCATGGCCCCGACTGAGGCATGGAGGGCCTCCCCAGCGCCTGCGTCCGAGCTACTCGTGTTTAAGGGCAATCCGAGCGACTCCAAGTACCGCGAGTTATTAATTCCCAATGCGCCAATGTCATGCAGTAGGCTCCCATGCATAAGATTAGCCAAATCAGACTGCGCCAAGCCCAAATGCCGGCCCAGCATCATAGCGAGGTATTGGCTTCTCCAAGGATGACCCAGATAAGGCCCCCCTAAGGATTCAATGGCCAATGCCAAAATATCAAGGCTATGGGCAAAAAAATTTCGTTGCCTCTGGATTAATTGGGCATTAGAAATTGCGATGGAAGCCAAGCCCGCCAAATTCGTCAAGAGGCCTAAGTCGCGGCCGCTAAATGTGCCGTCGCTTTTGTTTAAAACTTCCATGATGCCAAGGGGCTCGCCCTTGCTAAACATGGCAACGCAGATTAAAGACTTGGTGACAAAACCGCTTGTTTTATCAAACTGGCCGGTAAAGCGCTGGTCTTTGCTCGTATCCTCAATGATCACCGGGCTTAAATTCTTGGCCACCCATCCCGCAATGCCGACGCCGACCGGAACAATAATTTTTTGGACCGCCTGGCTTTTTTCTCCGGTGGCAACCTTAAAATAAAGATTTTTCCTGCTCTCGTCAAAGAGCATGATGGCGCTGGCCTCGCAATTCAAAAGCTTTTTAGCCACCAGTCCAATTTTTTTAAGGACCGTATCCAAGTCCACCGAAGAGGCGATCTCCTCGGCAATTTCAAACAGGCCGGTGGCGTCAATGTCCGCCTCGGCCGGAATCACCCCCAATTTTTTAGCCGGTTGCCCAGTCATCCCATCTCCTTAAGGCCAGTCCGCAGACGACCCCAAACATCGGGCCCAAAGCCGCATCCACGCCCGCCTCCGGGGGCAAGGCGATCACGCTAAATGGATTGAATATCTCAACCGGCATCTTGAGCTGTTTCGCGGCAAAACCCGGAAGGTTTTTTAAAAGCGCGCCGCCGCCGGTAATGTACACTTTGTTGATTTTACTTTCCACTCCATGCGTCAAATAAAAAGTCATGGATTTGCCCACCTCGCTGAGAAGATCGGTCGCCGCCTGAACCATGGCCTTGGCCGCCTGGAGCTTTTTGGGATCCCCCTGGGCCTCCAGATTTTTGATTTGCTCCTCTTCAAAAACCAGGCCCATCTCGCGTTTGGCCTGCTCGGCCTGATCAGGAGGAAGGCCGGTCTCCTTTTGCATGGCTCACGTGAAAACCCCGCCGCCTATGGCGACATCCCGCACGAGCCTGGGAATCCCCTTATCCAAAACGACCACGCTGGTAATCGAGGCCCCAATATTGCAAACAACAAAGGAGCCTCCTTTAATTTCGGGGCTCAAGGCAACCAGATTGGCGATGGACAGGGAGTCTACATCCACCACCGCGGGCCTTGCCCCAACCCCGCTTAAAAGGCCCAGTTTGTTCTGCACGAGATCCTTCTTTGCGGCAATCAGTAGTACGCTATACTTTTTTTCTCCTTTGTCCATAATTTCCTCAATGATATGGTAATCCAGATACACATCCTGAATGTCAAAGGGAATGTAGGGCTCGGCTTCCACAGCCAAGGTCTGGCGCAACGCGCTACGGTGCAAGGCCGGTAGTTTCACCTCCCGAACGAGCACGGAACTTCCGGATATGGACAAGGCCACGAGCGGCCCCTTGATTTTTGAAACACCAAAGTCCGCGCGCAAAAGGTGCATCAAGTACGATTTTCTCGCTTCTTCGTCCACGGGGATTTCCTGTTGGTTAATCTCAATCCGGCGGATAAACTCAAGGTCAGGTTTTGCGCCGGCGGCCTTGCTTTTTTTAAATCGCGCCAATTTAATGGAGTGGCTCCCCAAGTCCACAGCCAAAAGGGTGCCCTCGGGACTGAATAGCTTTAAGGCAACTCGGCCAAAATTAGAGATCTTGGCGAAAATTTCTTCTTTTTTCATTAAATTTAGGCAACCTGTTCGGGCGGCTTGACCTCCCCCGGGGGCTCCTCTTTGGGTTGCTCTTCGGCTTCCGCCTCCGAAGCGCCGCCGCCCATCACCTCGCGAACCGTCGTCATTCCCGAAAGGGCTTTATTCAATCCGTCCTGCGTCAAAGTCCGCATGCCCCCATCTATCGCGGCCTGCTTTAAAGGACCCGAGGCCATCTCCTTGAGGCAAAGGGCGCGGATATTGTCATCCATGACCAAAAGCTCATGGATCGGGCAACGCCCCTTAAAGCCCGATCCCCCGCAGTTCGTGCAGTCGCCGCCTCTGCCCCGATAAAGCTTGGCTCCGGGGGCTATGGACACATTATGTTCTTTAAAAATATTAATTTCAGCCGGCGTGGGATCAATCTCCTGCCGGCACTCCGAGCAAATGCGCCGGGAAAGGCGTTGGGCTAAGATCGCCTTCATGGTGCTCGCCACCAGATAGGCCGGAATCTTCATTTCCACCAAACGGGCAATGACGCTGGCCGCGTCGTTAGTGTGGATCGTTGAAAAGACCAAGTGTCCGGTCATGGCCGCTTCCATGGCAATATGGGCGGTTTCCCGGTCCCGGATTTCGCCGACCATAATTACGTCCGGATCCAAGCGCAAAAAAGAACGAAGCGCCGCTGAAAAATCAAAAACCTTGTCGCCGGAAAGTTTTAATTCCGGATTAACCGGAACCTGAATAACGCCGTCCAAATTATACTCTACCGGATTTTCGGCGGTTAAAATCTTGATATCCGGACGGTTGGTGTAATTTAAACAGCCATAGAGCGTGGTGGATTTCCCGGAACCGGTAGGCCCGCAAGCTATAATAAGCCCAAAATTTTTCTTTCCGCCGATGCCCTGAAGCAACGCCAATAGCTTTACCAAAGTATCCGGCAAAAAGCCCATGCTATTGATGTCCACCTGAACGCTTCTGCGGTCTAAAACGCGCATAACGCAGGACTCCCCGTGCACCGTCGGCACAATTTCAACGCGGAACTCCACGGGATTACCCTTGGCCATGACCTGAATACGTCCGGACTGCGGAGTGCGGCGCTCCGTGATGTTCATGGTCTTGGTCATAATTTTAATCTTGGCAATGATGGCGTTGCGAAAAACCCATGGAATTTTTATGTATTTTGCTTCCCTTAAAAACCCATCCACCCTCAAGCGCACGCCGACCTTGCTTTTTTTACCCTTGGGATCCTCAAAAGGCTCGACATGGATATCAGAAGCCTTCTCGCGCATGGAAGCCAGGATAATGATGTTAATCAGCTTCTCAACCTCGGGCGCGTTGGTGTTGACCTCGGTGACATCCGTCTTGACGGCGATAGCGCCGATTTCCAAACCCTCCTCAGAGGCCGCGCCTTTTTGGGATCGCACCGCTTCCAAGGCCTTTTCCAATGCCTCCGTAGCGCCCTCGCCGGCCGACGCCTCCTGCTCCTTGCCTTCTTTTTTTTCTTTTTCACTAGCCGCTTGCTCGGCCTCCTCCTCTTCCTCTGCAACCAAATCTACTTTAGAGAAGCCCGCGCTTCGCGAAAATCCGGCCTTTTGCGCCGCCTCGACGATTTCATCCGGAAACGCAAAATATGGCTGGACCTTAAGGCCGGTTCTTAACTCAATATCCTCAACAAACAAAAGATTTTTGGGGTCTGGCAACGCGATGGAGAGAATTCCCTCCTCTTTAGCGAATGGAAGCAGGGTATATCTTTTCTGCAAGATATCCGGCACGAGCTTGATGACATCGGAATCAATGCTCAGCGTGCTCAAATCCACGGCTTTGACATCCCATCCTTTCACAATGACATCCAACAGCTTCTCGCGTTCCACCATGTTTTTCAGGAGCAGGCGCAGGAGAAACAAAACAGTGTTCCCCTGGGACCGGTTCGCCTCAGCCTCCACTTTTTTAGCATCCCCCAACTCGGCCTCAAGGACCAGCTCCTTAAGAGATTTCTTTCTGGCGATTTCAGTAGGCATGGATTTTATTCATGGCGAGTAGCCAAAGATTCGGCCCAAACAAACAATGATTTCGCCCAATGTAGAATGGGCTTCGACCGCCTCGATCGTAGGGGCGAGAAGATTGGCCTGTCCCTGGGAGGCAACTTGGCGAAGACGTTCCAAGGCGCGCCGGGCAACCGCCGCGGACCGTTTTTTACGCTGACGACGCAATTCATAAATACTGTTTCTTTCCAAAGAGGGATGAACTCGAAACGTCGGCGCTTTAGCGCCGGATCCCTCCCCTCTTAAGATATTTACCCCCACTACGGCCGTTTTTCCAGACTCAATATTCTTTTGGGCCTCATAGCTCGTTTCGGCGATCACGGACTGAGGGAAACCTTTTTGAATAGCCGCGGTCATTGTCCCCATCTGCTCGATCTGGGCCATTCTCTCACGAATTCTTGCCGCCAGGTCCATGGTCAAAGATTCAACGGCGTAGGAGCCGCCCAATGGGTCGGCAACGTCGGCCACCCCTGTTTCCAAAGCCAAAATCTGTTGGGTTCTGAGCGCCAAAAGCTGAGCCTCCTCGCAAGGAATGGAAATCGCCTCATCATAAGAGTTGGTATGAAGGCTCTGGGCGCCGCCCATTACCGCGGTCATCGCTTGAAGGGCTACGCGAACCGCGTTGTTTATAGGATCATCCTTAGCGAGCGTGGAGCCGCAGGTTTGCGCGTGGAAACGCAAATGCAAGAGTTTGGGATCATTGACCCGGTAGCGCTCCCGGACCAACTCGGCCCAAACCCTGCGCGCGGCGCGGAATTTGGCAATCTCCTCAAGGACATGATTATGAACGCCGAAGAAAAAACTCATCCGAGAAAGCGCCGGCTCCAAACGCGCTCCGCGCGCCAAGGCCGTGTCTAGATAAACCA
Source organism: uncultured Elusimicrobia bacterium (assembly GCA_964357255.1). GTDB lineage: Bacteria > Elusimicrobiota > Elusimicrobia > JACQPE01 > JACQPE01 > JBBTIS01. Next base: position 13,553 of record CAYHKQ010000023.1, on the reverse strand, counting down.
GGGCATTGGCCAAGGTGAACGCCACTTCGTCCACGGCAGTGGCCCCGGCTTCCCTGATATGATAGCCCGACACGGAAATCGGATAAAACGCCGGCGTGTTCTCGTTGGAATAGCGGATCAAATCCGCGGCTATTCTCAAACTCGGCTCGGGCCCGAAACAATAAGTGCCCCGGGCGATATATTCCTTTAAAGGATCATTTTGGACCGTGCCCCGCAAATCCTTCAAATTCACTCCCCGCTTTTTTGCCAGGGCAATCAGCATCGAATAAAGAATGAACGCGGTGGAATTGATCGTCATGGATACTGAAACCTTGGCTAAATCAATCCCTTCGAACAGCCGTTCAAAATCCCAAAGTCCGCAAATGCTCACCCCGACCCTCCCGACCTCGCCCACGCTTCGGGAATCGTCGGGATCAAGACCGATTTGAGTGGGAAGATCGAAAGCCAGGGAAAGGCCGGTTTCCCCGTGCCCGGTTAAATAATGAAAGCGTTTGTTGGTTTCCTTGGCCGTGCCATAGCCGCAATACATCCGCATGGTCCAAGGTTTAACGCGATAGCCCTGAGGATAAAGCCCGCGCGTAAAAGGATAAAGGCCAGGCTTCGGCGAACACTGTCCAAGATCCGGCGCGTCATCTTCGGTATAAACTCTTTTGATTTCAAGCCCGCTCGTGGTCTTAAAATCCCGCGCAGGCGGACCTGATTCCCCGGCGATTTTAACCGCCTCGATTTTCAATGCGGTCTCCAAGCTGTGTTTTGCTCCTTTTGATCGTTCCTTCAATTAATTCAACCACGCGATTGGCCTTGGGGTAAATCTTGCTCCACCTCCAGGGCCGCACCGTTTCTAGGCCCACCACGATCCCTTCGGAATTCAAAAAAACAACGTCTATAGTATAGCCAAGAAAAAAAGTATGGACTTGGGGACAAACGGAAGGAATAATAAGCGCCTCGCCGGCCTCAAGAGGCGGCTGACCCAGGAGACCGCGAATTCTTTCAAAAAACCCGCCCGCCACGCGAACCTGTTGGGCAATGGCAAAGCCCCGGGTCACATTGATGAGAGCCATAAAATTGCCGTTCAACGGCCAAGGGTCCGTTTTATTACCAGAGAAAATCAACGCCGACGGACATGACCAGGCCGGAAAAATTCCTTGGGCCCAAATCGCGGCTGAAATTCGTGGAATCCAGGCGCGATCCAGCCAGACTGCCGACCGAGGCCAAGGCCCCCTGATAACCGATATCCATCCGGATGATACGGTTGTTGTGTGCCGCCCATTCCAAGCCGAATGCCGTGCGCCCGGCCATCTCTATAGCGTTGGCGGTGCCGGAAAAAAGGGTATCCGTTTCAATGACCTGAGCATTAATGGTTCCATCGCTGGCCGTATCAATATCCGTGGTGGTCGTAAAGATCATGGTTCGGGTCACGCTGGCGCTGACTAGGCCGAGCCCAACTCGAAAATAGGGTTTCAGGGCCATGGACGGCTTGGTATCCATCTGAAGAAAAAAGAAAAGAGGAATCTGCGTTGCCTTATCCTGGGCCTCGAGCCGGCCGCGGGAGAATGCCCGGTCCGCGCCATTATGTGTTTCAGCAACGTCAAAACTCAACGTATTAACCGCTTGCGAGCCATAGCCCAAACTAATGCCTCCGGCCACTCCATGAGTAAAATAATACCGGTAGGAAACCTCGGGCAAAACCATCTGAAGCGGCCAGCCCTGCATGGTAAAATTATGGGCAAAACGATAGCCGCTGGTGGCGCCAATCCAGTAAACAGGATAGGCTAGGGCCGGAGAGCCGGCTTGTCCCGCCGTCAAGGCCGGTTGGGAAAAATGGCCAAGGGAGAATCCCAATGTGCCGGCCTCCTCTAAATTCCACTCCGAATGACGATCGCTACGGCCGCGATAATGATGTTTGTATTCGTGTTCAGAATTGTGCTCATGAACGGACGTAACGTCGTCAGGCAGGCTGGGCAACCCAGCGCCCCAGACTCTCAAGGGCCCAAACACAAACATTAAAGCGCTGACACAAATGATCAGTTCTCTCATTTTTCCCCCTAATTCACCCCTAACTATCGCTATCATTAACCCCTCACCCGCGCCGAGCGCGGCCTCTCCCGCTTTTATTATTGGCCTTCTTTAGGCTCCGTGTCAATCTGCGCCTTCTGAAGCTTGCCCGAGTAATCAATGTACACGGCCTTCCAATCGGTAAATATATCGAGCGCGGTTTCGGCCGCCTCGCGATGGCCGTTGCCGGTCTGCTTGACGCCGCCGAAGGGCAGATGGACCTCGGCGCCGATGGTCGGGGCGTTGATATAAGTAATGCCAGTCTCCATGTCGCGAATAGCCTGAAGCGCGCGATTGACGTCGCGCGTGTAAACGGAACCGGAAAGTCCGTAATCCGTGTTGTTTAAAACCGCGATGGCCTCGTCAAAACTTTTGACCTTAATCAGCGCCACCACGGGCCCAAAAATTTCCTCGCGGCTAATGCGCATCTCGGGTCGGGCCTCAAAAACCGTCGGTTCAAAAAAGAATCCTCGCGCCAAGGTTCCGTCGCGGGCGGGATGGCCTCCCAATAACAGTTTCGCCCTGTCCTCTTTAAGACCGATCTCAACGTATTCGGCCACTTTTTCCTGCCCAGAACGGTTCACCATGGGCCCCACCTCGGATTTCGCGTCCAGGCCATTGCCGAGCCTAAGCGCCGCGGCGCGCTCTAAAAACTTTTTGACAAAGGAATTGTAAACCGCTTCGTGAACAATCAAGCGGCTGGTTGCGGTGCAACGCTGGCCCGTGGTGCCGAAAGCGCCCCAGATGGCTCCCTCCACGGCCAAATCAAGATCAGCGTCGTCCAAAACAATCTGGGCGTTTTTGCCGCCCATTTCCAGGCTCACCTTCTTGAACAGCCGGCCGCACTCAGCCGCAATCCCTGATCCAATGCCCGAAGAACCGGTAAAAGAAATGAGCCTGATGTCCGGATGATGAACCATCCAGTTGCCCACGGTGGAGCCAGGACCATGAATCAAATTCAGCACGCCCTTGGGCAATCCGGCCTCCTGCAGGACCTCCGCCAATAATGTGGCCGAAGCCGGGGTGTCGCTGGCAGGTTTAAGGATAACGGTATTGCCGCATAAAAGAGCGGGGAACAGCTTCCAAGAGGGAATAGCCATGGGAAAGTTCCAGGGAGTAATCAGCCCGCACACGCCCACCGGCATGCGGCAGGTCATGGCGAATTTATCCGGTAATTCGCTGGTCGTGGTCTTGCCGAAGAGCCGCCGGCCTTCGCCCGCGTAATACAGAGCCGTATCAATCGCTTCCTGCACATCGCCCCGCGTTTCCTTTAATACCTTGCCCATCTCCTGGGTCATGACGCGGGCCAATTCTTCCTTGCGGTTGACTAAAATTTGATAAGCGGCTAAAAGAATCTCCGCGCGGCGCGGCGCCGGAGTTTTTCTCCAAGAATCGTAGGAGCGCTTGGCGGCGACAACCGCGGCGTTAAATTCCGCTTCGGTTGATTTCGGCCAGGCCCCCAGGGTCTCGCCGGTCGCGGGATTGATATTGGTAAAACTCTCGCCTGATGAGGAGGCCTTCCACTCCCCGTCAATCAAATTGTAAGCGCCGATCGCGCGGCGCGCGCGCGAATTTTCCTCTATTACGCCGCGGCTAATTGTGGATTTTTTTCTGACTTGGGCTGTTGGCATGGTTGTTCTCTCCTTGTCACTTGAATATTTCTTTTTTTAAGCTCGTCGATAAAACGATCCGTGTCAATCGCTTCTTCCTGAATAACGAAACCGGAGACCGGTTGCCTCAAAAGCATCTGGGCCGCGATCGCCGCGGGAAACCCCGTGGTGCGCTCCATAGCGGAAAATCCCAGCCTTGGGTCAGCCCATTCCAACGCTTCAAAGACCACGCGCTTTCTCTCCTGCGAAGATATTAATACGCCCTCGGCCGTCACCCGAAGGGCCACAAAATCGCGAACTTCGGGAAAGGCGAGCTTCTCGAAAAATAATTGGCTCAAAAGTTCACGCGGCACAACGCTGACGCGGCCCACCTTTCTCGGCTTGGTCTGGGTCAAGCCCAGGTCTCTAAGCAATCGGATTTTTTCCGTATAGCCTGGGTAGCGCAAAGTCTTGTACGCGTAATTACGAACCTTGCCTCCAAGCGTCCAGGGCGCGGTGGCCAGGGCGCCGCTGGTGATTAAGGCCTCCAGTTTTCCGATCGAAGGAAAGTCCACGGGCTCCACCTCGGTCAAAGTCTCCACCTCAAAAGGCTTGCCGTCGCGCAAAATAACGGTTTTGCCAAAATGGGTTCCCCATAAGCCGTCCACGGCAAAAACAATTTTGTAACCCAAGGGCCCAACCGGGCGCTCGGGTAGCCCGCCGCAGTAAATGCCCAGGTCCATCCCCGGTTCCATGGCGCGAAGCCCCCATCCGGCCAAAATATTGGACAGGCCGGGAGCCAACCCCAAATCCGGCGCCAAAAAAATGCCTTTCTTGCGAGCGGCTCGGCTCAACTTCTGAATTTCCAACGAAGATTCCAGGTAGCCGCCCAGGTCGGCAAAATTAACGCCGGCGCTAACAGCGGCCTTGGCCACCAAAGGGTTGATCGCATAATGGGACGCGCTGATCACCATGCGGCTACCCTTGATCAAACGCCGGAGTTCGGCCGGCTTAGCGGCATTCACTTTTTTGGCGATGAAACGCGAGGGCCTAAGGCCGTCCTGCTTCAAGGCCGCGGTCACGCGGGACGTCAATTTTTTAATTTGGGCCGGATCGCGGTCCGCCAGAACCATGGTTTCAAACAAGTCCCGGCCCCATCGGCAAAAATCATAAACCAGGGCCGCGGCTTGCCGGCCGCACCCCACGATCACAATCGAATTCTTGTTATTTTTTTCGATTGAATAATACCCCTTTGCCCCAACTGGCCAGAACCTTGGTTCTTAATCCGCCCCGGGCGGCAAAATCTCCGGAGACCTCGCAAAATACGGGTTTCACCGCGCTCACGAAATCCCGCAAAATTCTATTGATAGCGTTTTCCTGAAAAATTCCCATGTTGCGATAAGCGTTAATATAAAGTTTAAGGGCCTTGAGTTCCGCGACCCAGTCCTTGGGCGCATAACGAATTACAACCGCGCCAAAATCTGGCAGGCCTGTTTTTGGGCAAATGGAGGTAAACTCCGGCATCTCAATCATAATCTCATAATTCGAATATTGATTAGCAAAAACCTCAATGGAAGGCAATGCCTCCCGCAATCCGCTCCGGGCGTGTTCGGAGGTATAGGCCCTGCTTTTCATCATACTTGGCAAGAGCAATTATTGCGCTTGCCAAGTATATTTGTCCCCAGGTGGAATTGAACCACCATCTTTGCCTTCGCAGGGCAACACTCTATCCGTTGAGCTATGGGGACAATATCCCGGCTAAATTATAGGAATTCCCTAAAAAAGTGCGTGCCCAGGGCCGGACTCGAACCGGCATGAGCTTGCGCTCACAACATTTTAAGTGTTGCGTGTCTGCCATTCCACCACCCGGGCAATTGGGGTTGCGATAATTCGAACCCTTACCTAATATTTAATTCCCTGCTAAAACGGTATTCCACCTCGCCTGGATAAAGCGCGTGGAATTCTTGACGCCAGACGCGGCGCAAAGCGGAAGGGTCGTTTTTTTCGAGAAGAACGATCTCCTGCCGCATGTGTTCTTTGGCGACCACGCGCCGCGCGATCGTGCTTTTTAACCGGCGAATCTGTCGGTAATTGTCCGCAAGCTTGGCCACATTGCGCCCGGACCATAAAACAGCCAAGGTCAACGCTAAGCCGCCGGCCAATAAATAGAACCTGGCGCGCGAGTTATGCCGCTTCACTGGCGCTGAGTTTCTTCCCATCCGCGCTATTGGCATCATTGGCCTTTTTGTTTATGCCCAAGGCGCTTGGAAGGGCGCCGCAATAGGAGCCAGGGGCCAGTTCCTCCTCAATTCGCAAAAGCTCATTATACTTGGCCAGCCGCTCACTGCGAGTGACCGAGCCTGTTTTAATCCCATCGGTCCCGATCCCCACCGCGACATGGGCTAAGGCCGGGTCCTCGGTTTCGCCCGAGCGATGCGAGGCCACCGTGCCATAGCCCGCGTCTTTAGCCATCCGCACGACGCGGGCGGTTTCGCTGATTGTGCCGATCTGATTAGGCTTGATTAAAATGGCGTTAGCCACGCCTTCATTAAGACCGCGTTTTAAGCGCTCGGGATTGGTCACAAAAATATCGTCGCCGATGAGCCAGGGACCGCCGGGGCGCCCCAGAGCCTTGGTCATCTCGCTCCAGGCCCCCCAGTCATCCTGGTCTAAGGGGTCCTCGAGACTTGCCAATGAATATTTAGAACACCACGCCGAAAATGTCTGAATGATGACATGGGCGCTCAACGGCGGGCGTCCGGCCCAAAGCTCATAGCCCCGTTCGCTACAGAATTCGCTGGCCGCAAGGTCGAGAGAAACCCGCGTGCCATTGGCATAGCCCGCTTCGCGAATGGATTGAAGCAAAAGCTCTATTGCCTCCTCAGGCCCGGTGAGCTTGAGCGGAGCAAAACCCCCCTCGTCGCCCACGGCGCAGGAATCCTTCCTCGCCGCAAGAGTGGCCTTAAGCTTGGCAAAAATTTCCGATGCCTGGCGCAAAGCCTCCTTGAAACTTGGGGCTGATTCCGGCAACACCATAAATTCCTGAACATTAATGCCATTGTTGGCATGGCGTCCGCCGTTAATAAAATTAAGGAACGGGGTCGGGATTTTTAACTTTTTGGTTCCGTAAAGTTCAGCCAAATGCCGGTATAAAGGAACTCCGCGCGCCATGGCCCCAGCCTTGGCCGCGGCCAAGCTCACCGCCAACGTCGCGTTGGCTCCGAGTCGGGATTTGTTCGGCGTGCCGTCGAGTTCGATCAGACTTTGATCTAAATCCGGCAAAGCAACCGTGTCTTTCCCTTTTAAGCACGGCTGGATCGTCTCCTCAATTAAACGACAGACTTTAGTAACGCCCAGGCCCCCGTAGCGATGAGGATCCTCGTCGCGGAGTTCCACGGCCTCATGAATACCCTTGGACGCGCCCGAGGGCACGGAGGCCCTGGCAAAGATTCCTCCGGAGGCTTGAATCTCAACTTCCACGGTCGGGTTGCCCCTCGAATCCAAAATTTCACGCGCTTTAATTTTTTCAATTTTTACCATTTAATTCTCCTCTTGATCCTCGGGATCTTGCGCGCGTTCCACTTCTTGCCCCTGTTCCTCTGGCGCGACGACGCCCGGCGACTCGGTCTGCGGCGTCATCAAAAGAGGCTCCCCGGTAGCTCGCAGAACAAGATTCTTGGGCCGCGCGATAATCTCGCTGTCGTGATCCGCCAACTCGCAAAAGCTCGCTGGGGCATTATCCCTTAAAAACACCTCCATCCGCGTCTTGGGGCAACGCGCCCTTGCCAAAAGGCCGCTCAACGCGCAAATTTTTTGAAACACGACCCCGTCGGGCGGCGGACCGAAATCCCGCGCAGGATACCCCGCCAAAATGGGCGCCACCGCGTCAATCCACCAGGGTAGCACGGTTGAACCTCCGGTCACGTCTTTTTTTCCAAGCGGCTGGGCGACGTCATAGCCCATCCAGCCGCTCGCCACAACCTCGGGCGTAAATCCAATGAACCACAAATCCCTATTGTCCTGCGTCGTTCCAGTCTTGCCGGCCATCGGCTGGCGAATCGCCCTGCCGGCCCGACGGGCCGTGCCTTCCGTGACCACGCTTTTCATCATATCGACTAGAACATACGTCAACGCGGAAGGCAGGACTTCGGAAAGATTGGGCTGATTGTCCTCCAAAACCTCTCCTGTTAAAGATTGAATAATACGGCGAACCGCATAAGGCTTGGCATGAACCCCCAAATTGGCGATCGTTTGATACGCGCCGGTCAACTCCCAAATCGTCGCCTCGCTGGTTCCCAGGCCCAAGGAAAGAACGCGATCTAGACGCGAGGAAAACCCGGCGCGCCGGGCCATCTCCACGACCTGGAAAGGTCCCACCTGATCCACCAAACGTATCGAAATCAAATTGCGCGAAAGCGCCAAGGCGCGCCGCAGAGTAATGGGGCCCATATATTTTCCGTCAAAATTCTCCGGCACCCAGGCCATCCCTTGCGCCAAGGACGAGGTGGCCCTTAAAATCTCATAAAAATCCGTGGAGCCTTCCACCAGCCTCCAATTACGTCCGTCATAGGTGTAAGCGATGGGAAGATCTTCGTACACGCTCGCCGGCGTCGCCCCATTGGAGAGCGCCGCCAGCCAAACGAAGGGCTTAAACGCGCTCCCCGGCTGGCGCCGGGATTGATAAACGCGATTAAATTGGGAACTTTTAAAATCCCGTCCGCCCAGCCAAACGAGAGCCGCCCCGGTTTTGGTTTCAAGGGCCAAAAAGGCTCCCTCTATTTTCAACGTGGCGCTGGAAAATTGAACGCGGCCTCCGGATGTTTCCCATTCAATGCGGGCCTGATCAAAACGCTCCATGGCCCCGGTCATAACGGCATAGGCCTTTTGTTGATAATCCGAATCCAATGTGGTTTCAATTCTGAGCCCACCCTTCCAAAGCAGGCCGGGGCTATAGCGCTCCTCAACGTCCTGGCGCACGTACTCGATGAAATGGGCAAAGGCCGGCGGCAGGAAAGAGACGCTGCGACTAGTCAGAATCACCTCGCAACTCAAAGATTGGGCCAATGTGGTCGAGGAAATAAAGGCCAGGTCCTCCATGCGCCGAAGCACCGCGCGGGAGCGGCTCATGGCCGCCTTGGGATTTTTCCAAGGCGAGTAATTGGCCGGGGCCTTGACCAACGCCGCCAGAATCGCGGCCTCCGGCACGCTCAACGCGCCGATGTCTTTGCCGAAAAAAGTCCGCGCGCCTTCACTGACCCCGTAAACGCCGTGACCCAAATAGACCTGGTTGAGGTACGCCTCCAGAATCTCCTCTTTGGAAAGATTTGTTTCAAGATAAATGGCCAATAAAGGTTCCCGAAGTTTTCGGCGCAGATTCCTTTCGCGCGTCAGAAATAAATTTCTTGCCAACTGCTGGGTAATCGTGCTACCGCCCTGGACGATGCGACCGTGGACAAAATTGCTCCACAGGGATCGCGCGATGGCCTTTGGGTCCATGCCCCAGTGCCGGTAAAAACGCTCGTCCTCAATAGCGACAAAGGCGTTGGCCAGCGAAGATGGAATTTCCCCAAAAGGAACGTAATTTCGCTTTTCGACCGCGTACTCGAAAATCAAACGTCCGTGGCGATCCCAAAGCTTGGATCCCGTGACCGGCTCCCAAAATTTGACTTGCGGAAGATTGGGCAGGGACGCCATTTCGCGGCGCAGTAGAAAAGAACCGCCCACGATGGCGGCGCTCGCCACGAGCGCTAAACGCAAACGCCAAAGCCAACGAATGACGTATCCAAAAAAATCAAACACGTCCTATTATCTGAAATTCCTTTTCCGGAAAATCCCGATGATAAAACGCCGCTATGCGGGTTTAACCCCAATGCCGGTCACTTAAGCCATATTTTTCGTCACACCGGCGAAAGCCGGTGTCCAGATTCCGACGGAGAATGGATTCCGGCTTCCGCCGGAATGACGCGATCTCTATCTTAAGTGACCGGCATTGGGATTAGCCCAACCCCGTCAGAAAGCGCTCGAAACCCCTATTCTCCATCGATAAAAGCCTTGCAATTGCTGTCATGGCCTTGCATGCATCCAAAGACACCGATTTTGACGGCGAAATGGCACAAATCTGGCACAAATTTATACCACAGGATATGAATCATCGTGGTAAACAACGCTGGGTAAAACTGACCAGCGGTTCAAAATTCCCATGGTCCGCCTCTCGGATCGCCTTAAGATAAGCGGAACGCGCGAACTGCGGCCGAAATGTCTTCATTCAGCCAAATAGGAATCGGGTGATTGTGTGAACGAAAATAAATATCTGACATCAACCGCGCATGACGGCCATTACCGTTAGGAAAAGGATGCACCCATGAAAAACGGTGATGTAGGCGGACCGCCCTCTCCAAAACAGACATAGGGCTTTTTTGGGAATTCCAGGAGGCAACATCTTGGCAGAGTTTGGCAATCTCCTCCCGAATCATGTGCGTTGGAATCTCGACATTCGTCTGCGCCTTGCGATATTGCCCCGCCCATTCCCAGACATCCTTGAACATATCGCGATGAACTCGGCGGATATAATCTTCGGCAAACCAAGCCCGCCCCGGATTCTTTCGTCGTTTCAAATGGATATCCATTGCCTGTAATATATTTTCCGCTTCGGCGGTACATAAATCGGCATAAGTCAAAATTCCCTCCGGCATAAGACCGGAAGCATCCAAGATCGGCGTCGCGCCTTCGGGAACCTCAAATTTCATTTTAGTCGTCCCAAATTTCAGAAGAAGCGCCGGCCATCAACTTTTGTTCCTCAGCTTTAATCAATTCAAGAATGGCCGCCTCGTCAGGCTTCTGCTTCTCTAGGAGCCTGTCCAACATAAGGTTTTTAACGATCTCAATAAGTTCAATATAGATTTCAGAATTTAAAAATCCCCGCTATCGCCGTCTTTTAGAGGGTGCGGGAGCCTATTTTTTCAATTTTTATCAACCGAACGCCCAACGTTTCCGTCCTGAGGGGCCGCCAGCAACGATTTGTGACGTTCTCCACAACTTCAGTAAATTGTGCGTCGTGCAGACGAGCGACCATTCCCCCTTGACCTTCTCCAAGCCACGCAAAAGAAATTGCCGGAATCCACGCCCTTGTTTGATCTGGCCGAACACCGGCTCCACGATCTTCTTGCGTTCGGCATAAATGGCATGGCCGCGCTTCGTGGTTAACTTCCGGCGCATTCGTTCTGCTGTCGATAAACTCCGGGGCATCCGGCCCCGTGGACATTCCTTGGCTGTTTTTCCATGTTTTAGACGATCCGGTGGAATTAAGTGAGGTGTCCCCGGAATCAAAAAGCGTGTAAATAATCTTTGACCAGAATGTGGCGAAGGCCGGTCTAGAAAAATCATGGGTTTACTTGTATAAAATCATTAATCTGCGCAAATCATCACAGCTTGAAAATTTTATGGCGCCTTTAACAAAAACGAGAACTTCTTACTTTGTTTACCTGCTCAAATGCGGCGACGGCACCTTGTATGCCGGTATCACCACCGATTTAAAAAGGCGCCTAAAGGAACATGCCTGCGGACAAGCAAGTGCCTATACGCGCGCCAAATTGCCGGTAGCCTGTGTTTATCGAGAGCGCCATCCCGATAGAAGCTCGGCAACCAAGCGTGAACTGGAGATTAAAAGCTGGTCCAGGAAAAAAAATGGGCTTTGATCAAAAATTAAGGTGAACATCGTCGTTGTCGGGGGAGGCGCCGGGGGGTTTTTCGGCGCGATTGCTTGCGCCGAATCCGAGCCTTCTTGCCGGGTTACCATCCTGGAAAAAGGACCAAACGTGCTGGCCAAAGTCCGCGTTTCTGGGGGAGGCCGTTGCAACGTAACTCATGCCTGCTTCGACGCGAAACTTCTCGCGCAACATTACCCGCGCGGAGGCAAAGCATTGCTTGGGCCATACCACCGTTTTGGACCTCAAGACACCGTTAGTTGGTTTGAAAAACGCGGGGTTGCCTTAAAGACCGAGCCCGACGGCCGGATTTTCCCGGCAACAGACCGGTCTCAAACAATTATTGACGTTTTAACCGGCGCAGCGCGGCAATCCGCGGTAAAGACGTGCCTTAACGCCCGCATTGTTTCTATCGTCCGCGGCGAGGCAAAGGGTTTTTCCATTGACCTGGGTTCGGGAGAAAAAATTCTTTGCGACCGCTTGCTTTTGGCAACAGGCAGCAGCCGCCAGGGTTACGAGTGGGCGCAGGCGCTGGGGCACGCCATTGAGCCGCCCGTGCCCTCTCTATTTACTTTCACCATAGATGACGGCCGGCTACGCGGCCTGGCGGGTACGGCCGCTCAAAAAGCGCGATTGCGTATCGAGGGAACTTCCCTGGAGCAATCCGGCCCGATTCTGATTACTCATTGGGGATTAAGCGGTCCCGCCGTTTTAAAGATGTCCGCATGGGGCGCCAGGATTCTCCATACCCTGAACTACCGGGCGCGGCTTTTGATCGACTGGTTAAGCCTGAGCGATGAGGACATTCAAAATCAACTGGGAAGCTTCCGGGTCAGCCATTCAACAAAGCTCATTAGCGCCCACGGCCCTTTTGAGTTGCCCCGGCGCCTTTGGGAGCGCTTGGCGAGCGTTGCTGTTGCGCCGGGCCAGCGGTGGGCCAGCCTTTCCAACAACCAAGCTAAGCGGTTCACTCAAGAGCTTGGCCACGGTTCTTATGAGATTTCCGGCAAAGGCGTTTTCAAAGAAGAGTTCGTCACCTGCGGCGGCGTGCGCCTAAATCAAGTCGACTTTAAAACCATGGAAAGCCGGGTTTGCCCCGGGTTATATTTTGCGGGAGAAATTTTAGACATTGACGGGATTACAGGGGGATTTAATTTCCAAAGCGTATGGACGACCGCTTGGTTGGCGGGCCAGGCTATGGGGCACGCAACGCGGTTTCCATCACTTTAACGGCGGACTTGATGTGCCATAAGGCGGGGGCTTTGAGCGGGCCCTTTTCCCATCGGTCCAAAATAATCGAAACCAGCATGTCGCTAACCCAACTGCTATGTGAATGTCAATCGTGCCAATCAATGACCCTCTGTAGTTTTCCTCCTTTTTTTCATTTCATTTCTTCATCCGACTTTTAACCTCAAGACTGACTTACTGCAATCCGTGGCAGAGATCAGCGTCTCTCACACTCTTTTTAGATGCGTCCCTTCTAAGGCGTTCCCAGGCTTTGTTAATTCTTGTTGGGCCAACCGCCCAAAGTTAGCCTGGGATAAAATGCCCCGGGATATCTGTCTTCCGGTCGAATCATCAGGAGAATCTAGATTCTCCTGGTTCTGTTGGGTCTCGAGTCGTTCCCTGGGGCGAATAGTCTCCTCTTGGGTTAAAGGGTCAGAGGAAATCTGATGACGAATCTCGTAATTTCTTTCTTGATGCAAGACAGCGTAAATGCGCGTTGTCATTTTGCGGGCAACGGCAACAATGGCAATTTTAGCCGCTTTCTCCTTGGGTTGCCTTTGGTAGATGCGCTGGTAAAATTCTTGAAGCTCAGGGTCTTTGCGGATGGCAGACCAGGCTGCCTGAACCAGTTTATTCCTCAGACGGATGTCCCCATAGCGGGTGACGGAGCCTCTATGGACGTTGTCTCCCGTGGAATCCCCCCTTTGGGTCAAACCAAGGAAACAGCCCAATTGACGGACGTTTTGAATATTTTTGGGATCGCCGATTCTAGCCAGAAGGTGGCTGGCTGTGATCCAGCCAATGCCGGGGATTGTGGTCAAAAAGCCGATGTAGCGTTTTAGTTCCTGCTCTTGGGCGCAATAGCATGACATTCACATAGCAGTTGGGTTAGTTTTGTGAAAGGCTATTATGGGGCTATGTCACTCATTAGACTTGTTGCCCTTTAATAACACCCAAACAAAATAATTCCTGCCGCCCT